>JAISVO010000036.1 GCA_031271525.1 Oscillospiraceae bacterium | reverse complement strand
CGGAAGCGCCGTCGCCGGGCGGGACTACGCCCCGGTCAACGCCGAGGTCTTCTTCCCCTTCGGCGTCACCGAACGCACCGTGAAAATACCGGTCAAAAACCAATACCTACCCGGCGGAGGAAGCTTTTATCTGAGTCTCGCAAACCCCGCCGGAGGGGAGATCGCCGGCGGCGATGCCGAGGTGATCCTGTCCGGTTCCGCTGCCGCGCTAGAACCGGAGGAAACCGCCGTACCCGTCCAGCCGTTCGCAACCATCCCGGACAACGCGGCGTCGCTAGGCACCCTGATCCGCCCGATCAGTTATCAGAAGTTGGGCCGCGTAATGAAAATGGATCAGAATCTGTTGACACGATCGTCTGGACACAGCGATTCGTCATTGGCCGAAGGGGGGCATGGGGAGACAATCTCCAGCGGCTTGTTGACGGTCAATATGAGGCTGAGGAACAAAGATGCGCGTAAACCAATTACTGCAGGTCAGAAAAAGACATACACCTTCTACAGAAGGCAATACCTTCCCGATACAAACAACGGCTCATCCCCCCGATATGATATAAATGGGATACTCGTCGATTTCGGGGTGAGGAACATTACTTTCAACCGAAATAGCTTGCCTATAGGAGCGCATAGTTATATGTACTATAACGATTCCGGGTATCTAGACATAAATATTGGAGCCAAGAGCAGGGGCGGAGGCTTTTTGGGGGATACTCACTCAAGGTTATGGTCAGGGAATTACGACACTCCGAATACCATTAGCAACAGAGAAACGGCGGTATATTTTGATAACAATACCAACGCCTCGGCGGATAAGATCGCCTGTTCAACGGTCGGACTGCAGATGAGCCTTTCTGCTTACTCTTACAATAAAGATACCAGAGCTTCTTTCATGTTTTGGGACCTGACGCCGATCATGCGCCCCTTTGACGTGACGCTCAGCCAAGGCGACCCGCTGACCTTCATCGGAAACGGCGCCTTTACCCCGGTGGCGGCGATTCAGGAAAACGGAGCGTCCTACAGGGCGGTGACAAAATATACGGGCGACAAGGTGACGGTCGCGATCAACACCTCGAAGACCCTGCCGAACTACAGCAAACCGGTGGCGAAATTTCAAGCGCTTTACCTGATGCCGCCGTCGGGCAGCAGTCTTCCGCAGAAGCTGATCAAGTCGGTCAGCGGGGGCGCTGAAACGATCAGTTTTGACTTCACCAACTCCTTCATCAAAAGTAACCTCGGCTACATTACCTACACCCAAGAGACATCGGGAACGGCGAAAGGACGCCGGGGGCACTTCACTATCAAGCCGGTGTACCAATATATCGATCAGACGGTGCGGGTGTTCAGCGACGGCGATACGAGCAGAGATAATCGGGGTTACTTGCAAGACCTCAACTCCCGGACCAGCTATAATGTTGTCAACAGCTCGTATAACGACTACTACTTCCATTATGGCGACAAACTAAACCTTCACACCGTCATGAACGCCAGCGCGGCCGCGGAGTATGACCCGACCGGGGTTTCTTACCTCACAAGGGACTCCAGCTCCGGCTCGGCGAAAATCCATGAGTATAAGTTCTTCACCAACAAAGCGACAAACCCCAGTAATTTCAATGTGGAGGTGGCTCTCGATTCCCCCTTCACCGAGTTACGCCCCCTCTTCTCGCAGAAGAACAACGCTGTAACGATACGGGTCAAGAACTCTGATGTCCGGGACCTCTTGGATACGGGCTACGGCTTCTTCGCCAATGCGCGTCAGGTGGTGGTTCCGCCCCCGGTCACCGGCAGCGCTTCCACCCAAACCGACTTTATCGTCTCGGAAGGGGGGAAGGTGGTGAACAACCAGCTCTTCACCGTCGCGGCGAGGCTGAAAGAGGGCAAATCAGGAGGATTGAAGTGGGTTGACCCGCACACCAAGGAAACATTCAGCGGCAACGTCTTCTTCTTCCACGCGGGCTTGACGGCGGAGAGCAACATCATTGAGTTGTCGGTGGACCAATCGTCCGTTAAACCGAAGTATTACGCCCTGAGCGGCTTTTTGTTTCACGATGCGCGGAACCTGCTGAGCGAGTTGAAGTCGTCCCCAAGGTATCCGGCGGTCGGCGGCGTGATCAACGCCGGAGCGTCGATCGGCTTGGCGACGAGCGGCGGCGGTTTCGAAACGGCCCCCTTTATGGCGCTGCCCGGAACCCGGCTCCGCTATCAGATTGCGGTGGACGGGATGAACCGGATCGCCGAGCTGAACATTGATGCCCTCGCGAGCGGCGTCGCTCCGATTAGGAAGACGATCACAACGATGGTTAATGCGAATACCACAAAGTCCAGAGACGAGATGGTGACGGTGCTGAACGTCGGAGTTATCACGGCGAACGCCGAAAACACGCAGACCGCGCGGTTTATTCGGTCGGGGCTGTATGTCGGGAACGTCGAGAGCCATACCGGTTCGATTCCCCTCCCGGCGGCGGAGCAGATCGACGCCCTTCCGATTGGGATTGTCTACGTCACCGTTGCCGATAAAGTGCAATACCAGATGTATAACAGCAACGGCACAGAGTCAACTGCCACCGAGACGATTCAAGGGGTGAACTTCCTCATCTGCGATGGGGAGAACCAGACCCTTGTCAAGAAGTCGATCCCCGGGGAGAGGGACCCGAGCGACCCCAACCGGTGGTTTGTCTCCCTTGAAGGGATCCGTGAGGACGGCGCGGAGGGCTATCAGCACGGCGATAAGGTCTATGTGCAGATGGTCACCGACAGGCGGGCCGGGGAGTTGGCGCCCGATCCGGAGAGCGCGATGAGGGAACCGTCCCCCGAGCTGCGGGCGATCATGAACAGATCGGTCTACGCCCCCGTCTTCACCGGGTGCGAGCTGCATATCTCCACCGTCCTGACACCGGTGAACCAGAATTTTAACATGCCGAACATCGCGGAGTCCACCTATTCCTACGAGCCGATCCCCCTGATTGGTAAGCTGAACTTCACCACCACCATCAAGAGTATGTCCTTCTCGGTGCAGCAGCTGGCAGACGGCGTGACTACCCGGCTCTCCTTCGGGAAGGTCCGTCAGAGAAAGGAAGGGGATAACGCGAACACCAGCAAGAACTACGGCAATCCGGTCAGTGGGACGGACTACAGCAAAAACGGTTTTCTTGCAAGCCTCAAACAGAAGCTCGGCGAAGCCAAGAATATGCTTACCGACCCGGGCAGCAATCAGGAGTTGATGGGGTTTGGCGCGCCCCAGTGGTCGGTTGCGCCTACCGTCGGTTTCTTCCTAGACTTCACCCTACGAACGGTGACGACGGAAGACGGCAATACGGACACCCGTCCGATGCTCGCCGGCGGCGGTATCTTCCTAGGAATTGCCGCGGGCTTCCGGCTGACCTACTATGTAGTGGTTCCTGTGGTATTTATCCCGGTCTACTTCGGCGTTGAGGGTTTCTTCAACGCGATGATGGATATGGGGTTCACTGCTAAAACCGATGTGAGCCAGACCGACATAGCGAGGCGGGAGATTAACTTCGGTGACGAGCTGGATTTCGGTTCCGAGTTTATCATGAATGCTTCGGTTTTCCTCTATGCCGGTATAGGAATCAACAAGCTCCTCTCGATCAAGGGCGGTTTTGAACTGGACGCCGACCTGTTGATTGATCAGGAATACATCGGCAAAACTGAGGCGGATTCACCCGGGGGCTTCGCCTTCAGCGCTTCCTTGAAAATTGGGATCGACGTCTTCCTCCTGACGATACCGTTTAGCTATAAAGTCGTAGACCTTCGTTTCGGTTCTTTTAGTCAGAGCAATAATACCCGATTTATGAGTTACCCCGCCGCTTCGCCGCCAATGACGGCGGAGAATCTGCAGGTCAACGTGCGGTCCTTTGAGGGGAACCCCTCCGATTGGACGCCGATGACGATTACGCCTTATGCCGGGTTTGTGCAGAGCGGGGAGACAACGCTGCAGAAAAACGGTTACGATAACCCCGAACCGCAGATTCTGGCCTTCGGCGAAAACGACTACCTGATGGTCTTCTTGGGCCGCGACCAAGATGGCACCACAACGCTGTTCTACAGTGTTTATAACGGCTACGACCCGTACCTCCCAGAGGCGGATCGGTGGAGCGAACCTCTTCCGGTTTCGCCGGGGCTGATCGGCGGCGATTTCGAGCCGCACATCGTCGATGCGGGCGGCAAGATCCTGATTACCTGGATGAATGGGGACGGTCCTCTGACCGACCTAGCAAGCTATACCGGTTCGATGGAGATTTACGCCGCCCTATTCGACAAGATAAGCCGTACCGTCGGCCCGGCGGAACGCCTGACCGACGACAGTATGGTCGATTACTCGCCCCGGGGCGTCTACGACCCGATGACAGGGGACATGGTCGTCTATTATCTCAAAACGCTCCCGCAGGGCGGGAGTGCCGCCGAGTTTGTGGCGACGATGGATTCCACCGCGAACGACTGCTCCCTCTGCTATATGCTCTACGATGGCGCGCGCGGCGAATGGGCGCGGGATATGTACTTCCCCAATGAGATTGCCGACCCTTTGGCGGCGGCGGAACTGATAAAAAGCTTCGGCGGGCAGAGGTTTGTCCTCTCACCGATTCCCGGTTACGCAGACCCGCTGATCGTCGACTTTGCGGCGGTGGAGCACGGTGGGTTCGCGGCGTACGCCTTCACCGTGGATATGGATAACAACAAGAGCACGGTGGAGGACCGCGAGCTGTACCTGCAGCTTTATGAGTTCGCGTCGCACAAGACCTATCTGCCCTTCCGCGTGTTCGGGTTCCTTGCGGAGGGTGAGACGATCCAGTATGAGTCCCTCCCGCAGTTCGCTTCCAACGGAAGCGAGACATATCTCTTCTGGGTGGAAAATGAAAACAATCTGCTCTATTTGGATATTGGGGGGCTTCTCTCACGGGACGGTGAAACGGGCGAACTTTTGCTGATCGACATCAATGGACAGCCGAGGACGACGGACGATGAAGGTTCCCCGATCAATGCGATTTTCCCGGGTACTGTCGAGCTATATGAGGCGGACGGCTCTTCCGTCCGTTCGCAGGGCGTGGAAAGCACGAACTCGGTGCCAATCGGGAGCTATGTGCCGCAGGTTTCCCCGAAGGGCGACTTATACGTCATATGGAACGCCATCGACACCGAGGGCTGGACATACGACACGGAGGATGAGTATTCGGTGGAGCTGTACGCGACGGCGCTGATCAAAACGGAGCTTTTGGCCGAGGTAAGGCCGGAGGAAGGCGTCGAAGAACCGGTCACAGAGCCCGGACCCGTCGAAGTCGGCGCATCCTCATGGGCGCCGATCAACCAACTGACCTTCAATGGACACCACAACAGAGACCATGTCTTCGCGGTCAGCGAGCGGGGCGATATGATGGTCATCCACAACAAGTTCCTGCAGACATATACCGACGACGTAAACAACCCCGTCGCGATCCGGGACCTAAGCCTTGCCGCGACAGTCTTCCATCCGGACAGCAGTATTGAGGTGCGGGATATCGCTTTCAGCAATACGTATCCCGCGCCGGGGGAGACGATTACGGTTACCGCAAACCTCATTAACTACGGATTGACTGCCGCGCGGGACTATCGGGCGGAGTTCTACGGCTTCGGGCCGGGCACAGTGGATCAAGGTGTCCTCGTCCACACCTACGATCCGGAGGATCCGGAGCCACTGCTGCCCGGGCAGTCCGTACCTGTTTCCTTCTCCCTCTCGGTACCCCTTGACAACATCGCGGGTTACATCGTCATGGGCTACGGCTCTGAGTATGTGGACGGATGGATTGACGACTGGGATGCGCGGGGTCACAGTGAACCGCTGATGCAGGAGGCGCGGTATGAAGTGAGGGATGTCGTTCATACTCAGCGGGACTCCTCCCTCCTTGCCACTCTGACGGTTGAGAATACTGGAAACATCCCGGGAAGCGGGCTGGATGTCCTTTACGCGGAGTTCCGCGGTCCGTACATGAGCTGGAAGGAGTATGGGTTAAGCGAAGACGAGCTGGAATACGCTTCAGAGGCGGTCGGCGTGCTGGCCCCGGGCGAGAGCCGCGAGATTACGCTGGAACTTCTGATACCGCCTCAGGGCTTCGAGTTCTTCGGGTTCATGGACATCTCCTACACCGTGCGGGACAACGCGCGACAATCAACCACGGTGGAAAACGAGGGCTTGACGGTCAGCGAGGAGGTCGTGGAGCGATTCCATCTGGACGCCCCCTTTGCCATAACCTTGAACATCGGCGACGGCATGGTGACCAATACGATCCCTGCGCGGGTCGGGAACACGTATGCATTGAGCGCGGAATATTGGCCGGTCGGCCCGTTTAACAGCGGGGAAGTCTTGTTCGGCACCGATGACCCCAGTATCGCCCATGTCCGCGACGGTAAGCTGGTCGCGGTCGCGAACGGCAGCACCAATCTAAATGTCGTCATCGCCCCTTACGGTCTCCACGCAGACTTCCCCATCACCGTAACGGGCGTGTCAACACCGCCGCCGCCGGTTAACCCGCCGTATACCCCCGACATCGGCGGCACTCTCCCGGCCCTCACGGTGTCGGTCAATGGCGGCGCGGTCAGTGTGGCGTACAGCCGGAGTGGCAGCGATGTGAAGCTGACCTTGCCCGAGAGCAAGCTGAACGAAATCATCCGAAGCTCGGCGAACGGTTTAGCGGTCTTCAACCTCGCGGCGCAGACGAACGCCAAGTCGGTCAGCTTCGATGTCAACACAGCGCAAAAACTCAGCGCGGCCAACGTAAGCGCGACGCTTCGCCTCCCTGCGGGCGAACTGACTCTCTCCCCGGACGCCTTGGCGTCGCTGGCGGGAACTGAGCGGCTCGGTGTGACGCCGGTTACCGTGGAAATAAGCAAAGCGGAAAGCTTAACCAAACTGCAAGAGGCTCGGGTCAGGGATTACAATGCGCCGGTCAGTATCGCGGTCTTCGTAGGTAACATAAAGTCAGATGTCCAAGGGTCTGTCAGTCTGCCATATACTCTCAAGGAGGGTGCGGACCCCCGCGCGGTCTCCGTTTGGTCCCTCAGCGCCAGTGGTAGACTGACTCGGCTCACCGGCGCGTACAGTGGCGGCATGGTTACGTTCACAACATCGGAGGAGCGGCTCTACACCGCCGGGATCGACCCAGTGGCGCTCTGGGACAATATTTTCATCGACATTTCCCCAACCGACTGGTTCTACGACGCCGTCGCCTACGCAAACTATTACGGTTATGTGGACGGCGACAACAGCAGCCGGTATAAGCCCTTCGACACTTTTTCCCGCGCAACGTTTGCCACATTGATCTGGAAGCTGGAGGGTAAGCCCAATGGACACTGGGCAAAGGACAAAGGACAATTCATCGATGTACCGGTTGGCTTATGGTATAGCGATGCCGTCTGTTGGGCGGCTGAGCAAGGGATCGTTACGGGGACCGGGAACGGGTTTAACCCCAGTAAGTTGATTTCCCGTCAGGAGATGGTCACCATGCTGTATAACTACCTGACGTATAAGGGGGTTAGTATTCCTGACTATCAAGACGCGAGGTATACCGGTGCCGACGCATGGGCGGCAGAGGCTGTCAACGCATTGGGTGCCGCCGGAGTGTTGAATAACATCATCGACGGAAACACGCTGGAGCCCGAGCGGAACGCCATACGCGCCGAGCTGGCGCAGTTGTTCAAGGACTACTTGACATTGATTGCGGAGTAAACAATCGCTCCGCGTGCCGCGGAAAGCCCCCTGACCGGGGGCTTTCGCTTTGTTCAGATTTGCTTTTTGGCTTCTTCTTGACACTCAAATGATATGGGAGGATACGCCATTATTTTTTTCTTTACAAATCGTTTTGGTTGTGGTAAACTGTCAAACGTACCGCATTTTTGGCGTCATTACGGGGGCGTAGCACAGTCTGGTAGTGCGCACGGTTCGCATCCGTGAGGTCAGGGGTTCGATTCCCCTCGTCTCCACCACATCATCAACCATCTATTGATAAACTCGTATGAGTTCAGTAGGTGGTTTTTTGATTGCCCGCAATGCCTGTTTACAGGGGATTTTGCGTTTTGAGGGCTTAGGCTTGTAGCAATAGTTGTTGTTTCCCCAAGAGCGGTTTTGCAGAAGTAGGGATTTGAACACAGCCTTGCTTCGGGCTATCTTTTAACGATTACCTCTTGGGGGTGTGCATCTTTTAACGATTTGCCTTGGAATCGTTAAAAGATAGTCCGAGGGCAAAAGAAAAGCCCGCCCGAAGGCGAGCCGCAAATCGCAGCGTATTCCTGCATTGGAGTTTAGGCGGTTATCTCCGTGCCGTTCCTGAACCTGAAAGTCACCCTGCCGTCTTGACCGACCGTAGCGGTGTCGATGACCGCCAGCCAGAGCTTCTCGTCAAACTCCGTGAGGACGAGCGGCCGGCTGGCAATATCCCTGATAAAGCCCTCGATGATTTTCGCCTTGCCGAGCCGTTCGCGCTTGGCGGCTTCCAGTTCGTCCATGCGCTCCGAGGCTTTGCGGTGGCGCTCGAGGTAGGCGTTGTTGCGCTTTGTCCACTCGGTCTGGTTGACAGCGGTTCTGGCATTCTCGTAGATTGCCTTTCGGGAGAGTTCCGTGACCACATCGATCTCACTGTGCAGTTCGGCGAGTTCGGCGTCGATCGCCGTGGCGTCGCAGAGGACGCTCTGGGCAAGCCTGCAGTCCTCGATCAGTCCGTCTCGGCTCTCCATCAGGCGGTTGAACGCCGATAAGAACCGAGCCTTTATCTCGTCCTCTGTGATGTGTGGTGTTTTACAGCCCTTGCCGGGCTTGCCGAGCCGCTTGTATTTATCGTTACAGCGCCAGACCTCTTTGCGGTAGGTCTTATCGCCTTTGTAGCTGCCCCAGACCTTTTTGCCGAAATACCCGCCGCAATCGGCGCAGATTATGCGGGATGAAAATATGCTCGTTGAGCTGGTGACCCTTCCGAGGCTCTTGCGCCGTTCTATCTCAAGTTGAACCGTGTCGAACTCGTCAGGCTCGATGATGGCGGGATGGCTGTCCTCGACGTAATACTGCTGAACCTGACCTTCGTTTTTGACCATCTTCTTAGTGAGGAAGTCCGCGCAGAACGTCTTTTGCAAAAGTGCGTGACCCTTGTATTTTTCGTTGGTCAGGATTGACCGAACAACGGCGCTCTGCCATGTGGCTTTACCTGCCGGTGACGGAATAGCGTGGCCGCTTAGGAACTTGGCGATTGCCGAGAAGGTCTTGCCCTCCATGTAAAGCCTGAAAATGAGCCGCACGATGTCGGCTTCGGCTGGCACAATCTGCGGCAGGCCGTCTTCGCCTTTCTCGTAGCCGAGGAACTGAGCATACGGAAGGCTGACCTTGCCGTCAGCCATTCGCTTTCGCTGACCCCAAGTCACATTCTCAGAGATGGAGCGGCTTTCTTCTTGGGCGAGGCTCGACATAATGGTTATCAGTAGCTCGCCCTTTGAATCCAGCGTGTAGATGTTTTGCTCCTCGAACCAGATTTCACAGCCGACCTCTTTCAGCTTGCGGACGGTGGTCAGGCTGTCCACGGTGTTTCGGGCGAAACGGCTGACTGACTTGGTGACGAGCAGATCAAACTTGCCGCTCAAGCCGTCTTTGACCATCTGCTTGAACCCTTCACGGCGCTTGGTATTGACCGCTGAAATACCCTCGTCGGTGTATCCGCAGACGAACTCCCACTCGGGATGGCTTTGGATGAATTTGGTGTAGTAGTCCACTTGGGCGTCATAGGAGGTCTTCTGCTCCGAGGAATCGGTGCTTACCCTTGCGTAGAATGCCACACGCCGCCTGAGAGCTGAGTTGCGCTCCTGTGCCGAGAGGACGGGGGCGGTGGCGGGGATTACCCTGACATTAGCCATTGTCCGCACCTCCCAACGCCCGCTTGCGGGCGGCTTGCTTCATCTCGTCCGTCCAGCTCATCGCTCGGGAGCGGTTCTCCCAACGAAGCGTCCGCTCCGTGCCGTCCTTGAATACGAACACCAAAATGCCGTCGTCGGGAACGGTTATCCCTGCAACCTTATCCGTTAGCGCGGTAGGGTCGTATTCAACCAGCCCCAAAACCTCGGCGCATTTCTCTTTGAGGATGTCTTCGGGTATCCGCTTGGCGGCGCACTCGTGCTTGCCTCTGTAGGTGTAGGTCGCGCAAGCCCACGTCACCTTGGCATATTTCGTACCGATGGCGTTGACTTTTTTGCGGAACTTCGCCCCGCACCGTCCGCAGGTTATCCGCCCTGAAAACTCGGTGAATGTCCTCTTTTGCGGGTGGTGCGCCTTTGCTGCCCGCCGAGCCATCTCCGCTTGGACGGCATCGAAGGTTGCACGGTCGATGATAGCCTCGTGACTGTCCTCGACGTAATATTTCTCAAG
>JAISVO010000005.1 GCA_031271525.1 Oscillospiraceae bacterium | reverse complement strand
GTGTACGGCGAGAAGGAATATGTCGTATGGATGTGGTTGTTTACGTCGCGGCTCATTTCAGCATAACCTGCCCGCCGGTGACCGGGATCGCCTGCCCGGTTTCGTATTCCTGCTCCACGCAGTACAGGATCGCCCGCGCCACGTCAAGCGGGACACAGCCCCGCCGCATTGGCACTTTGTCCTCGTAGAACTTTTTTACGTCACCGATGGTTTTCGCCCCCGGTACCTTGCCCGCGTTCAGGTACTGCGTGAACAGCCCCCGTTCCGGGTCGCTCCACAGGGGTCCTTCAAAGTAATTGCCCGGACAGATCGCGTTGACCTTTATGCCGTACCCCACAAGTTCCTTGGCGAAGCTCTGCACCAGCCCGATCCCGCCGAACTTGCCCCCCGCGTAGGCAAAGTTCTTGTTCGAGCCTTCAAGACCAGATTTCGAGTTTATCTGGATGATGTCAAACGTACGCTCCGGGTGAGCCGCCCGCTGGGTTTTCATCACCCGCGCGGCGGCTTTGGCGCAGAGGAAAAACGCGGTATAGTTTACCTTGGTCACTAATTCAAAATCACTTAGGCTCATCTCGTCCAGCCCGCCCGCTTTCAGGATGCCGGCGTTCGCGACAAAGATGTCCAGCCGCCCGTATCGCTCCATCACGGCGTCGCACAGGGTCTCCACATCGCGCTCATTGGTGACGTCGGTGATGACGCCTCCCTTCAGGTCGGCAATCACGCAGGTGCAGCCCTCAGTTTCCATACACTCCGCGATGCCCGCGCCAAAACCCTGCGCCCCGCCGGTAATCACGGCTACTTTATCCTTCAGCCTCATAACGCTCTCCCATTTTCGAGCAGAAACCGTTCGCAATCGGCGTTCCACAGACCGTCGTTTTGCGCCGTGAGACGCGCCAGTTCGGCAAAGAACGGGTCGTCTTCTCCCAACGCCGCGAAGTCGGCAATCGCGGTCAGCGGCATGGAAATGTGGTTGTAGATCAGCTTCTTGCCGCCGGGGATGGACGGCAGGTTCAGCGTCGCGCCGATCACCGCGTCCAAGCCGCCGATGTGGGTGACCATCGCGGAAGGGTCGATCACCCCCGCCGCCATCAGCGCGAGTGACTCCATCATGTCGTCGGTGTTGCCGCCGCTGTTGCCCGCGATATGCGCGGCGTTGTAGTGCACATCGTAGAAGTTGAGCTTGGCTGAAAAAGCGGGGTCGGTGGGTCCGGCGAAGAAGTTCAGGCAGCCGTCGTAGGCGAGGATCGCGCTCCCCTGTTCCACCACTGCCGCCACCGGGGCATAGACGAACACGTCGTCGTAGCCGCCGGGGGACAGTTCCTTGAGCCGGTCTGTTGTGGGCGCTTTCAGGTAGAGCAGTTCCACGCCGTGTTTCTTCGCCTCTTCGGGCGGGTACAGCGCTTTGGCCCGCATTAACCGCGCCTCGTCGATGTCGGTCACCGCCAGCAGGGACGGGCGGCGTTCGCTGTGGATGGCGTAGTCCACCGCGCCGAGACCCATCGGTCCGGCTCCGGCGAGCAGCGCCATCTTCCCGCCTTGTTTGATCCCCATCTCATGGACATAGCTTCCGGCGCTCGTGTGGTAGTTGACGCGGAAGCCGCCCACGATGCAACTCATCGGCTCGGCCAGCGAACCGTGGTAGAACGCCTTGCCGTCAAACGGCAGCAGGCAGCCCTTCTCCATCACAATCGCGGGGATGACGATGTACGTCGCGTTGCCGCCGATATAGGGGAAGCTGTAGCCCGGAGCGGCGTAGACGTTGCCCGGCTCGTTGATCGCGGGCTGGATCGAGAACTTGTCGCCCGGCTTGAACAGAGCCTGCCATTTCGCCCCCACCTCTACAAGCTCCCCGCAGAACTCGTGCCCGAGGATCACCGGGTTGTCCGCCACGTCGTTCGGCACCCGCTTGTGGTCCGCGCCCTGTTTCGCGGCCTTGTATGAGGACATGCAGATGCTGTCCGACACGATCTTGGCGAGGATTTCGTCGCCTTTGATCGGGGGAAGCTCAAACGTCTCAAGCCGCAAATCGTCCTTGCCGTATAAGCGAACCGCCGTCGTCTTCATATCCCCAGTCTCTCCCTCCGCAGTTTCTCCCCGTCGGTGTAGTTCATCACGGGGGTGTGTCCGGACAGCGGCAGGATCTTCTCATGGATCGCGTCGAGGATCCAGCTCGCCTGCGGATAGTAATACTCCTCCAGCTCGGGGCAGGGGCAGATGACATTCGGCGCGGCCACCACTACGGGCGGCGCGTCCAAGTAGTCAAAGCACAGCTCGGTTATATTCCGCGCGAGGTCATTGACATGCGCCCCGCGCTCGCAGGCGTCGGACACAAGGACGACCCTGCCTGTCTTCTTTACCGACTCGGCTACCTTCTCGTAGTTGAACGGCACAAGGCTCCGCGCGTCGATTACCTCGGCGGACAGGCTGTGCAGTTCTTTCAGCATGTCGGCCGCTTCCAAGCCCACATACAGCGAGGCGCCTACCGTCAGAATGGTGACGTCGCTGCCGGCGCGTTTGACGTCCGGCTCGCCGAGGGGGATTTCGTACGGCTCTTCCGGCACGCCGCCCTTGTGGAACATTTCCCCGGTGTCGTACAGCTTCTGGCTCTCGAAGAAGACCACCGGGTCGCTCCCGTTCAGCGCGGCGGTCATCAGGCCCTTCGCGTCGTACGGGGTCGCGGGGAAGACCACCTTCAAGCCGGGGATGTGAGTGACAAGACTCGTCCAGTCCTGCGCGTGCTGCGCGCCGTACTTGCTGCCCACCGACACCCGCAGAACCACCGGCATCGTCAGCGCTCCGGCGCTCATTGCCTGCCACTTGGAGAGTTGGTTGAAGACCTCGTCCCCCGCGCGCCCTAAGAAATCGCAGTACATCAGCTCGGGGATCGCCCGCCCGCCGCAGAGGGCGTAGCCCACCGACGCCGCGACGATCGTCCCCTCCGAGATCGGGCTGTTGAAGAAGCGGTGGTAGGGCAGCGATTCGGTAAGTCCGCCGTAAACGCCGAACGCGCCGCCCCAGTCCCGGTTGTCCTCCCCGAACGCGATTAGGGTGGGGTCCTCGTAGAATTTGCCGATGATCGCCTCAAACAGCGCGTCCCGGATGTTGAACTGCTTCAGTTTGGAGAACTGCTTGCCGTCGCTGTCCAGCGCGAAACGGCTCTTGGCCTTCAGTTTTTGCAGGCGGCTGTTGTCATCTTTAGACGTAAGGGCTTCGGGTGTACGTTCGTCCATCCGTTCAACGCGTTTGTTAGAAAACATGTATCGGCGCACGCTGTCCGGGTTCTTCACCAAGTCCATCCTTGGGGCTTCGATCGCAAGCTTCATAATCTTGGTGATCCGTTCGCGGATCTCGGTTTCGATCCCGTCGCACTCGTTCGGCAGGTGTTCCCGGAAGGTCTTGAGCGGGTCCGCCTCCTGCCACGCCTCGATCTCTTCCTTCGTGCGGTAGGTGGAGGCGTCCGTCGCGGAGTGCCCGACATAGCGGTAGGTGACCGTGTCCAGCAGCACCGGGCCGCGGCGTTCCTCGATGATCTTCCGCTTGCGCTCGAACGCGTCGATCACGGCAAAGACGTTGTAGCCGTCTATCCGCTCCGCGTGGAGTTGGGTGGGGGAGATGCCCGCGCCGACCCGGGCGAGGACGACGTACGCCATCGTCTCGCCGGAGGTCTGCCCGCCCATGCCGTAGTGGTTGTTTAAGAAGTTGAAGATCACCGGCAGGCCGCCGCTGTGCTCCGCGTCCCAAAGCTTGTTGAACTGGTCTTGGGCCGCGAAGTTCAGCGCCTCCCAGACGGGGCCGCATCCAAGGGAGGCGTCCCCGATATTGCAGACGACTAACCCGGGTTTATTGTTGACCCGCTTGTACAGCCCCGCGCCCGCCGCTATACCCGCCGAGCCGCCTACGATCGCGTTGTTCGGGTAGATGCCGAACGGCGTAAAGAATACATGCATCGAGTTGCCTAAGCCCCGGGTAAACCCGTTCTCCCGCCCGAACAGCTCGGTCATGAAGCCGTACAGCAGGAAGTCGGCGGCGAGGTCCTTGATGTCGCCGGTCTTGTTCAACGCCTCCACCGGGGCGAGCGTCGCGCCGTCCAGAAAGCCCTTCATGATCTCGTAGAGGGTACGCTCGTCCAGCTGCTTGATCGCGGCGAAGCCCTTAGCCAGCACCTCGCCGTGGCTCCGGTGGGAGCCGAAGATCACATCATGCTCGTCTAAGGTATACGCCATCCCGACCGCCGCCGCTTCCTGACCGCTGTACAGGTGGGCGGGGCCGGTGTAGACATACTCCACGCCGTTGTATTGCTTTGTTGTGCGCACCGAGTACAGCATACCCTCGAACTCGCGGATCGTCCGCATATCGTGGAAGATGCCGAGCAGGTCCGCTTGGGTATAGTCCTTTGCGGATTCGGCAAAGGGTTTTTGGTAGGCGTTCAGCGGGATGTCGGTAAAAGAGAGGGTGCCTTTCTCTCTGGCTTTCGCCGGGTCGACAAACTGGCTCTTAGGCATGGAAAACGGCCTCCTTTATGATCTCCGCCACGGTGGGGTGGGGGAAGACGAGCTTCTTGATCTGCTCCAAGCTCATCTCGCGGTGCAGGATCGGTGAAAGGGCCGGGATGATCTCCGAACAGGGATTGCCCAGCATATGCGCCCCGATCAGGCGGTCTTTGCGCCATACGAGCTTGATAATCCCTTCGCCGCCCTCGTTTTCCGCCATGAACCGCCCGGAATACTGCATCGGCAGCTTGGTTTCGCTTGCGTCTATCCCCTTGCTTCTCGCGCTTTCAAGCGTCTCGCCTATGCAAGCCGCCTCCGGGTTGGTGTAGATGACCGAGGGGATGGCGTTATACTCCATGGCGTCCTTCTTGCCCAAGGTGTTGTTGAGCGCGACCTCGGCTGCGCGGTTGGCGGTGTGCGCCAGCATCGACTTGCCGTTGACGTCGCCCGCCGCGTAGACGTTCGGGACGGCGGTCTTCATCCGCTCGTCCGTCGTGACTGTGTCCAAGCCGATATTCTCCAAGCCAAAACCTTTCGCGTTTGGTCTGCGCCCCGCGCTGACCAGCGTCGCGCCGGTGATCTCGGCAACTTGGGTGTTCAGCTTGAAGGTTACGCCCTTCTTCTCGTATTGCTTTTGCAGCATGTCCGAGATTTCTCTGTCAAACGGCCCGGCGATCTTATCGAGCATTTCATAAACCGTGACCTTGCTGCCCGCAGAGTTGAACAGACTCGCCATCTCCAACCCGATCACCCCGCCGCCGATGATGTTCAGCGTCTCCGGGATTTCGGTGAGCGCGAGGATTTCCCGGTTGGTCAGGGCGGTTTCGATCCCCTTGATCGGAGGCAGCACCGGTTCGGAGCCGGAGCAGATGAGCAGATACTTTGCTTGGCGTCCGCTGACGGAGAAACCGTCCCCGGAACGTCCCTCGATCACGGCGGCTTCGCGGATAATCTCTGCGCCGGCTTTCTTCAGCGACTGCTCGATCCCCGCGACCAGCTTCCTGACGACCTTGTCCTTCCGCTTGACGGCGGCGGCGTAGTCCAGCGCGGGATTCTCGCAGGTCACGCCGTATTTCTTCGAGGTTCTGGCTTGGTCGTAGAGCTTTGCCGAGTACAGCAACGCCTTGCTCGGGATGCACCCTTCGTTCAGGCAGACGCCGCCAAGGCTCCGCTTCTCAAACAGCACGGTTGACAACCCCGCGTTCGCCGCCAACTCCGCCGCGTGGTATCCGGCGGGTCCCCCGCCGATGATGATCAGATCCGTCATGTCCTCACCCCGCCAAAAGTGTCGTGAAAGTTTCTAGATTCTTGCAGAGGGTTTGCAGGAACTTGGATGCCGGGGCGCCGTCCAGCGCGCGGTGGTCGTAGGTCAGCGACAGCGGCATGGCGGGGTAGGCGGCGAGCTGCCCGCCCGTAATCCGCACACGCTGGGTGATTCCGCAGACGCCCAAAATGCCCGTCTGCGGCGGGTTCAGGATCGGGGTGAAGCTCTCGACGCCGTACTGCCCCAAATTGCTGACGGTGAAGCTTCCCCCGGTGAGCAGGTCCGGGCTTATCGTGCCGTTCCGGCACCCTTCCGCGAGGGTCTTTAACTCCCGGGAGAGTTCCAGCAGGGATTTGCCCGACGCGTTGTTGATCACCGGCACCATCAGACCCCGCTCGGTGTCCACCGCGCAGGCGAGGCTGACATCATTGAACGTGCGCAGCACGTCCCCCTCCATCAGCCACGCGTTCAGCGCGGGGAATGCCGGAAGCGTCCGGGTGACGGCGTACAGGACCATATCCGTCAGGGTGACGCCGGAGTATTCGGGAGTATTCTTCAGCAGCTTGCGGTATTCCAATATGTTGGCGGCGTCGAACGACGCCGTATGTGTGAGCTGCGCCGCGTTGCGCAGCGAGGCGGTCATCGTCTTCGCGATCGTCTTGCGGATGGCGGGCAGGACTTTGTCTTGATAGGCGGCTATCGGCGGCTTTACCGCCTTTTCAATGACCGGCGGAACCGGCGCGTTCGTTGTTCACTGTTAACTGCCTCACGTCGCGCTCGATGATTCTTCCGTTCGGGCCGGTGGGGACTGCCAGCGACGGGTCTATGTCGTTCTTCTCCGCAAGCTTTTTCGCGCGCGGAGAAACGCCGGTGACCGTTT
>JAISVO010000184.1 GCA_031271525.1 Oscillospiraceae bacterium | reverse complement strand
TTGGCAAAGGGGCTGTTCAGCGGCACGACCAAGGTCGAGCTGCCGCCAACCGTGGCACGGTAGGTCTCCAGCAGGTTGTAGAACTCAAAGAAATCGGGGTTCGCGCCGTACGCCTCATTGTAAATCCGCGCCGCTTCGCTGTCGCCGTCGCCGCGCACCACCTCGGCGTCGCGCTGTGCCTTGGAGGTAATCGTCACCGCCTCGCGGTCGGTATCCGAACGGATCTTCAACGATTCCTCCTCGCCCTCGGACCTGTGCTGCATGGCGATCCGCTGGCGTTCGGTGTTCATGTTGTTGTAGATACTTTCATAGTTCTCCACCGGCAGGTCGGTGCGCTTGATCCGGATGTCCGGCACACTGATTCCCTGCTGGACGAAGTCGCTGCTGACCGCCGCGGCCAGCTCATCCAGCATCACCCCGGACAGTTCCCGGTCGGTGATCAGCTCATGGGACAGGATCTTGCCCACGCGTTCGTTCATCCGGGAATACATCACGTCGTCGATCCGGGTCCGGGCGCTGTTCATGTCATCATACGCCGTGTAGAAGCGGAACGGGTTCTCGATCCGCCACTGGGCGCAGTTATCAAAATACAGCTTGCGCTTATCCGATGTGATGACCTCGTTCGCCGGCGGGTCATACATGATCAGTTTCGCGGTGTACTTGATCACGTTGTCGATGAAGGGGACCTTAAACTTGATGCCGGTGCCCTCGTGGAGGGTGAGGGTGGGGTCGTCCTCGTTGAGCTGGGCGCGCACCTCGTCGGTGAACGCGCGCATAAAAACGCCTTGGATCCGCCCGAACCGCTGTGTCAGCGCCGATTCGCCCTCCTCTAAGATGAAGAAGGAATTCGCGCCGACAATCAGGATGACGAGCGCCGCGAGAGCGAGGATAATCCACTTTTTCATTCGGAAAGCCCCCCTTCCAGTTGCAGCACCTCGAGCAGGTTGCCCGAAGTCGGGTCGACGAAGTAGACGTTCGCGATCTTCGGCAAAACCTCCCGGATCATCTCCAGATAGAGCCGGGTACGCATGATGTCCGGCTGGTTCTGATACTCCTCCTCGATGGCTTTGTACCGCGCCGCCGCGCCCTCGGCTTCGTTGACCCGCTGCTCTCTGTACGCCTCAGCGCCGTTGAGGGCCGCCGCCGCCTCGCCGCGCGCGATCGGAAGCTTTTCGTTGGCGTAGGTACGCGCTTGGTTGATCTTCGCGTTCTTGTCCTCAATGGCGCGGGTCACGTCGAGGAACGCGTCCCGCACCTCCTCGGGGGGCGCCGCGTCTTGGAGCTGCACCGCCGTGATCTCGATCCCCATTTCGTACTTGTCGCAGATGTCCTGCAGCTCGCTCAAGATCTCCCGCTGCATATCGTCCTTCCGGTTAGTCAGGATGTCGTCCAGCGGATGCCCGGCGGTGACCCGTCGGTATGCCGATTGAGTGACCGAATGCAGCGTCTCCTCGGGGTCATCCAGCTTGAACAGCCAGTTATAGCTGTTTGAGATGCGGTATTGGATGACCCAGTCGGCGTTGACGAGGTTCTCCTCCTGCGTCAGCATCAGCGATTCCTCTATGATATCGGAGTATGACCCGTCGCTGTTCAGCCTCGCGCCGAACACCATCCGCCGCACTTGGTCGACGTTGACGATCCGCGCCGTGTCGGCGAAGGGAAGCTTAAACTGCAAGCCCGAGGACGTCACAGTGCTCTGATACTTGCCCCAGCGGGTGATCACCGCCTCCTCGCCGTTGTTGACGGTGTACAGTGAGCTGAAGACCAAGACTGCGGCGGCAATCAGCCCAACGATCAGCAGCGTGTAGCGTCGCATCCGCCGGATCACCTTGCTCCGGTCGGGCGGCGGAGACCCGTCCGGCCTCCGAAATGGATTTTGGAATTCCATCAATTTTCCTCCTACGTTTTTCTTTTTTACTTTCCCATATGGGGAGGGCGGCGCGGCCTCCGAGGGTTGTCACAGCACATAGGGTGTCGCTTGATAGACATAGTAATTCAGCCAATTGCTGTACAGCAGGTGGGCGTGGCTGCGCCACGTCTTCCTCGGCGGTTTTTCAGGATCGTCATCGGGGAAATAGTTGACCGGCGGGGCGATCGGAAGCCCCTTCTCCAAATCGCGCCGGTATTCCAGCGCCAGCGTCTCGGCATCGTATTCCAAATGCCCGGTCACAAAAATCCGCTTCCCGTCCCGGCTCATCGCGATGTATACCCCCGTTTCCTCCCCGGCGGAGAGAAGCCTTAGCTCCGGCACGGCTTCGATGTCCTCCACCCGGGTCCCGGTATAGCGGGAATGCGGAACCAGAAAAAGGTCGTCAAACCCCCGCGTCAAGGGACAGTGGGGATCGGTAATCCCGTGCTCAAAGACGCCGAACAGTTTTTGCGGGAGGTCTGTCTTCGGGATACCGTAGTGGTAGTACAGCGCGGCCTGCGCCCCCCAGCAGATGTGGAAGACCGAGGTCACATGCGTCTTCGACCATTCCATGATATCGCAGAACTCATCCCAGTAGGCAACTTGCTCGAAGGGCATCAGCTCGACCGGCGCTCCGGTGACGATCATCCCGTCGTAGTTTTTGTCCCTGATGTCCGAAAAGACGGTATAGTGCGCCCCCAAATGGTCGGATCCGGTGTTTTTGGGGGTGTAGGTGGAGGTGCGGAGCAGTTCGATTTCGATTTGCAGGGGGGAGTTGGATAAGCAACGGAGAAGCTGCGTCTCGGTGACCGCTTTGGTGGGCATCAGGTTGAGAATCACCAACCGCAGCGGGCGGATATCCTGCGTCAGCGCCCGGGACTGGGTCATGACAAAGATGTTTTCCCCTTCCAGCACACTCCGCGCCGGCAGCGTGTCGGGAATTTTAATTGGCGGCAAGCTTTTCACCTCTCTCCAAAGGGTATTATACCCGTAAAGGCTGATTCTGTCAAATAGTTGTTGCGGAGCTTTGTGCCATTTCGCAGAAAAAAAACCTTGTCCGCCGGGGTTGTTTGTGGTATACTGTGATGACAGACTAGACGAAAGAACGGACGGGTGAAACTAGGAGATGGGAACCGATTTAATGACCAATATCCGGGAGGAATTATGCCGGGATATGCCCCGCGCCTTGGTGACGACATGGTTTTCCGACGTGTCGGTGGTGAGCGCCGACGAACAGGTGTTGACGATATGCTCCCCGATCGAATATAAGCGTGAGATGATCCGCAACCGCTATCTCCGCGCCCTCTCCGACGCCGCGACAGCCGTCACGGGGCAGACCTGCGAGGTGCGTTTGGTGGGGGGGGACGACCTCCCCGAGCCAGAACCGGATACCCCCGCCCGCGCGGACGGCGAGTGGCGGGGCCGGCGAGAGTTCGCTTTTGAAAACTTCATCGTCGGCGAGAGCAACAAATACGCTTATTCGGCGTCGCTGGCGGTCGCCGACTCCCCCGGCTCCGCGACCCACAACCCCCTCTTCCTTTACGGCGGTTCGGGGCTCGGCAAAACCCATCTGCTGCTCGCGATTAACAATCGGATCTGCAAGAAACGCCCGGATTTCCGTATCTTGGTATTCTCCGCGGAACAGTTTACCAACGACTTGGTCAACGCCCTGCAAAACAAGAAGACAATCGATTTCCGCGAACGTTACAGGAGCGCCGACCTCTTGCTGGTCGACGACATTCAGTTCATCGCCGGTCGGGACTTCTCCCAAGAGGAATTCTTTCATACATTCAACACCCTATTTGACGACAACAAGCAGATTGTGCTGACCTCCGACCGTCCCCCGAGGGACCTGCAGAAGCTGGAGGAACGGCTTCGCACCCGCTTTGAGGGAGGTCTGCTGATCGACATCAACCCGCCCGACTTCGAAACCCGGATGGCGATCGTCAAGAGCAAGGCGCTGTCACTCGGGATGATATTGCCCGTCGATGTCACGGTCTACCTCGCGGAGACCATCACAAGTAATGTGCGCCAGCTGGAGGGCGCCGTCAAGAAGCTGATGGCGACCCGCAATTTAATGCGCGCGGACATTGACCTCAAGGCGGCGCAGGAAGCTGTCGCCGACATGATCCGTGAGAATCCGGGCCTCAACCCGACCCCCCAGCTGATCATGCGGGCGGTTTGCGATTTCTACCGCTTGGACGAACGCCAGATCACCGGGAAGGGCCGGCAAGCCCACCTTGTTACGGCGCGGCAGACCGCGATGTTCCTCTTCCGGGATATGACGAACCTCTCGCTGGAGCAGATCGGAGAGCGTCATTTTTCCCGTGACCACACCACCGTTATGCACTCGATTCAGCGGGTGGAGGACCGGCGCCGGGAGGATACGGCCTATGACAGCGAGGTTAAAACAATCATTGAGAACATACGGGGGGTATAGGGGATGCTGATGCAATGCTCTTGCAGACAGGATCTGCTGAACGCCGCGCTGGGGCACGCCGCCCGCGCGGTCTCCGCCCGGGCGGCTGCCGAGATGCTGAAGGGTATCCTCCTCGAATGCGGGGGCGAATCGCTGACCGTCACCGGTAACGACCTTGAACTGGGGATTGTCGCCGTCCTGCCCGCCGAGGTGCAGACACCCGGCTCCTGTGTGCTGGACGCCAGAATGATCAGCGAGATCGTCCGCCGCGCGCCCGGCGACGAGATCCTCATCTCGGTGAACGACCGGTATATCGCGAACATCCGGTGCGGCGCGAGCGAGTTTGACGTAACCGCCCTCCCCTCCGAAAACTATCCCGTCCTGCCCGAGGTGACCGGGCTGCGTTCCCTCACCGTACCGCAGGCCGAGCTGAAGAAGCTATTGAACATGACCCTCTTCTCGGTTTCGGACGCCGAAACCAAGCACATTCACACCGGGGTGCTTTTTGACGCCGAACCGGAGACCCTCACTCTGGTGGCTCTGGACGGGCACCGGCTCTCGCTCAGTAAGGTGCCGCACAGCGGTAAGGACACCTTCTCGGCGGTCCTGCCGGCAAACAGTCTGCGGGAACTGGAGCGGATGCTGACCGGCGATGAGGACGCCAACGCCGCGATGCACATCGGAGCGCGCCACGTACTGGTTGATCTGGACGGGCTGACTCTGGTGACCCGGGTGATGGAGGGCGATTTCTTTAAGTATAAGACGGGGATCCCAAAGACGAATAACTTTCGTGCCGTGCTGGAGGTAAAGCCGCTGATCCGCACCCTCGAACGGGTGGGGCTCCTCATCACCGAAAAACTGAAGAACCCGGTCCGTCTGCTGTTTAGCGAAGGGAAGCTGACAGTCAGCTGTCAGACCGCGATGGGACGCGCCCAAGACGACATCCCCTGCGAAGAAGGGGGCGACTTGGAAATCGGCTTCAACCACCGCTATCTGCTGGACGCCCTCCGGCATATGGAGGGGGAACGGTTCCGGTTCGAGACCGGCGGCCCCGTCTCCCCCTGCCTCTTAACCGCCGAATCGGACGAGGACACCCTCTTCATGGTGCTGCCCGTCCGCCTGTCCGCCGCCCTGTGACCCTCCTCTCGATCGCCCTCGCCGACTTTCGGAGCTACTCTGAAGCCGCGTTTACTTTCGCCGGCGGGATCAATGTCATCGCGGGCGCGAACGGAACCGGAAAAACAAACCTTCTGGAGGCGATCTATTTTTTAGCGACCAGCAAGAGCATCCGGGCGTCGCGGGACGCCGACCTCCTGCGGTTCGGTCAGCCGGCAGCCGAAATCTACGCGAGAATCCACTCGGACGGGCGGGAGCAAACCGTCTCCGCCAAGCTCCGAGCGGGTGCCCGGCGGGTTTTTTCCCAAAACGGCGCTCCCCTCTCCTCCCCCCGCGAGCTGATGGGGCTTCTCCCCAGTGTTTTCTTCGAGCCGGGGGACCTTTCCCTGCTTCAAGGCGGAACCGCCGGACGGCGGGCTTTTATCGACACCGTCCTCTGCCAGATGAGACCCCGATACCTTGAAGCGCTGCGGCGGTACCGCAAGCTGCTGGAGTCCAAAACCAAACTGTTGGGGCTATGCCCGGAAACCCCGGCATACCTCGGCGCGCTGCCCGAATATAACCGTTCCCTCGCCGAAACCGGCGCGCTCCTCGCGGCGTACCGCCGTGATTTCTGCGAAAAACTGGCCCCCGCTTCGGCGGCTCACCACGCCGCGATCTCGGGGGGCCGGGAGGAATTGTCGCTCGGCTACAAGACGAAAGCCCTCGATCCCGAGGAGGCGTTCCGACGGATGGAAGAGCGGCGGGACGCCGAAATCGCGCGGCGTCAGTGCCTTGTTGGTGCCCATAAGGACGATTTGGAAGCCCTGCTGAACGGCAAACCTGTGCGGGACTTTTCCTCGCAGGGGCAGGCGCGGACCGCCGCCGTCGCCATGAAACTCGCGGCCCGGGGACTGCTTGCCGAAACCTTCGGGGAGGAACCCCTTCTGCTGCTGGACGACGTGCTGAGCGAGCTGGACGGCGACCGTCAGCGGTATGTGCTGGAGAACATCGGGAACGGGCAGACGTTTATCACCTGCTGCGAACCGGGTAAGATCACCTTATCCGGGAATAATATACTGTTGGGGTTTTAGAATGTTTCTGCATATAGGCGGTCAATACACCCTGCCGGAGGACGACATCGTCGGGCTCTTCGACCTTGACGGCACCTCCCGGGGGAAAGGAACCATAGACTTTCTCGCGAGCCGTGAGAAGGACGGACGGCTGTCCGCCGTGGAGGGGAAAGCGATACCCCGAAGCTTCGTCGTGACCGCCGGCGACAGGGTGTTCCTCACCCAGATCACGGTCAAGACGCTGCGGCATAGGCTGGATCCCGTTTGGGGCCGGGAAATCACTCGAATGAAAATGGGGCAGGATTAATGGACGCAAATTACGGAGCGCAGGACATTCAGGTCTTAGAAGGTTTGGAAGCGGTGCGGAAACGCCCGGGAATGTATATCGGCACCACCTCCAGTCAGGGCCTCCACCACCTCGTCTATGAGATCGTGGACAACTCGATCGACGAGGCGCTCGCCGGACGCTGCACGCGGATCGACATCGGGATCAACCCCGACAACAGCATCACCGTGGCGGACGACGGGCACGGCATCCCCTGCGGTATGCACGCAACCGGCAAAAGCGCCGCCGAGCTCGTCTTCACCACCCTGCATGCGGGCGGCAAATTCGGCGGCTCTGGCTATAAGGTCGCGGGCGGCCTGCATGGCGTCGGCGCCAGCGTTGTCAACGCCTTGAGCGAATGGCTCCGCGCGACAATCTACAATGAGGGGCACGAGTTCCACATCGCGTTCGCCCGGGGGGACATCACAACGTCCCTCACCAAGAAGGAACCGACTACCCTGCATGGGACGGTGATTACCTTCAAGCCTGACCCGGACATCTTCGAGGAGACCGAATTTGATTTCGTCGTGCTGGAATCCCGGATGCGCCAGCAGGCCTTCCTCAACGCCGGATTGCTGATCACTCTCACCGACAACCGCCCCGGATCCGAGACGCGGAAGGAGTTCCGCTACGAGGGGGGTATCCGCTCCTTTGTCGAGCACATCAACCGGAACAAGACGCCGCTGCACGGCGAGGTGATCTACTTCGCAGGCGAGAAGGACAACGCCTCGCTGGAGGTCGCGCTGCAGTATAACGAATCGTACAACGAGGTGCTGCTGTCCTTTGCCAACAACATCGCGACCACCGAGGGCGGGATGCACGAAACCGGCTTCAAGACGGCGCTCACCCGGGTGATCAACGACTACGGGCACCGCTTCAAGATTCTCAAGGACGACGAGAAGCTGACCGGCGACGACGTCCGGGAAGGCTTGACCGCCGTCATCTCGGTAAAGCTGACCGACGCGCAATTCGAGGGGCAGACTAAGACGAAGCTCGGTAACAGCGAGATCCGCGCGATGGTCGATAACCTCTTGGGGCAGAAGCTCGGCGATTATCTGGAGGAAAACCCCTCGATCGGGAAGACCATTCTGGAAAAGTCCGTCCTCGCGTCCCGGGCACGGGAAGCCGCCCGGAAAGCGCGGGAACTGACCCGCCGGAAAACCGCGCTGGACAGCGCCGCCCTGCCGGGAAAACTGGCCGACTGCCACGAGTCCGACCCGCGCCTGACCGAACTGTTCGTCGGCGAGGGGGACAGCGCGGGCGGGAGCGCCAAAGGCGGGCGGGACAGCCGGTATCAGGCGATCCTGCCGCTCTGGGGGAAGATGCTGAATGTCGAGAAGGCGCGGCTGGACAAAGTCTTCAGCAACGAGAAGCTGATGCCGCTCGTCACCGCCATCGGCGCCGGTATCGGCGAGGAATTCTCCCTCGAGAAGCTGCGGTACAACAAACTGATTCTGATGGCGGACGCCGACGTGGACGGAAGCCACATCCGCACCCTGTTGCTGACCTTCCTGTTCCGCTTCCTCCGCCCGCTGATCGACGAGGGGCACGTCTACATCGCCCAACCCCCGCTGTATAAGATGACCCGGGGCAAGCAGGTGCGCTATGCCTATACGGATGCCGAACGGGACCGTACGCTGGACGAGATGTCGGGCGGCGACCCGGTTGTGCGGGGACGGATCGACGTCTCCCGGAACAAGGGTCTCGGCGAGATGGACGCCGAGGAACTATGGGAAACCACCATGCACCCCGAAAAACGGACCCTCCTGCAAGTGACCATCGAGGACGCCGTCGCGGCGGACGAAATCTTTACCATCCTGATGGGCGACAAGGTGGAACCCCGGCGGGAATTCATCGAGACGTACGCGAAGAGCGCCGTCAATCTTGACATATAAAGGGGGTTGCGGTATGGGTAAGCGGCAGCAAGACAGTGAGCACGAGAATGTAAGCTTTGAGAACCAAAAGCTCCTCCCGGTCGAATTGGAGAGCGAGATGCGGAAATCGTTCATCGAGTATTCGATGAGCGTCATCACCTCCCGCGCCCTCCCCGATGTGCGGGACGGCCTGAAGCCGGTCCACCGCCGGATCCTCTATACGATGTACGAGGAGAACCTGACGCCGGACAAAGCCTTCCGGAAATCCGCCACCGCCGTCGGCGACGTGATGGGCCGGTATCACCCCCACGGCGATCAGGCGATCTACGACACCTTGGTTCGGATGGCGCAGCCCTTCTCCCTCCGGCACATGCTGATCGACGGGCACGGCAACTTCGGTTCGGTGGACGACGACCCGGCCGCGGCCATGCGGTATACCGAGGCACGGCTTTCCAAAATCGCGATGGAGATGCTCCGGGACATCGAGAAAGAGACGGTCAACTTCCAGCCGAACTACGATAACTTCCGGGTGGAGCCGACCGTGCTGCCGTCCCTCTTCCCGAACCTTTTGGTCAACGGGTCCTCCGGCATCGCGGTAGGTATGGCGACCAACATCCCGCCGCATAACCTGCGGGAGGTCACCGGCGCGATCCTCTACGCGCTGGACAACCCCGACGCCGGGCTGGACGAGCTGATGGAACACCTCCGCGGCCCCGACTTCCCCACCTACGGTCAGATTTTCGGACGCGCCGGGATCCGCGCCGCCTACGCCACCGGGCGGGGCCGGGTACGGGTACGCGCGCGCGCCGAAATCGAAGAGTATAAGGGCAAGACGAGGATTGTCGTCACCGAGCTTCCCTATCAGGTCAATAAAGCGCGGCTGGTCGAGCATATCGGCGCGCTGGTGCGGGATAAGCTGATCGAAGGGGTCAGCGCCCTGCGGGACGAATCAGGCCGGAACGGGATGAAGATCGTCCTTGACCTGAAACGGGACGCCAACGCGCAGGTCACCCTGAACAAACTGTACGCCCAGACGAATATGCAGACCACCTTCGCGATCAATATGATCGCGCTGGTGGACGGACAGCCGAAGACTCGTCCCCTCCGCCCGATCCTCGGGTACTATATCGCCCACCAGCAGGAGGTGATCCGCCGCCGCACCGAGTACGACCTGAAGAAGGCGCGGGAACGGATGCACATCTTGGAGGGCCTAAAAATCGCGGTCGACAACATCGACGAGGTAATCCGGATCATCCGGAGCAGCTACAACGACGCGAAAGCCCGCCTGATGGAGCGGTTCGGCCTCTCCGACATTCAGGGTCAGGCCATCGTCGATATGCGCCTTGGCCGCTTGCAGGGTCTGGAGATCGAGAAGCTGCAAGCCGAAATCGACGACTTGGCGCTTAAAATTACCGATTTCCTCGATATTTTGGCGAATGAGGAACGGGTCAGGAACATCTTGCGCGAGGAACTGACCGCGCTGACCGATAAGTTCGGGGACAACCGCCGGACTGAGATTATCGAGGACGACGACGAAATTGATCTGGAGGATTTGATTGAGCGGGAGGATTGCGTGTATACCCTGACGCATGTCGGGTACATTAAGCGCGCTCCCAAGACGACCTACCGCAGCCAAAAGCGGGGCGGCAAGGGGATCACGGCGCAGACCGTCCGCGAGGAGGACTTTATCGAGGAGCTGTTCATCGCCTCGACGCATGACGACCTGTACTTCTTCACCACCAAGGGGCGGCTCTTCAAAAAGCGCGGCTACACCATCCCGGAGGCGGGACGGAGCGCCAAGGGGATGAACCTCGCGAACCTCTTGGCCCTCGCGCCCGAGGAAAAGGTAACGGCGGTCATCCCGGTGAAGGACGGCGAAGAGGTCGGATACCTCTTCATGGCGACCAAAAACGGCGTCGTCAAGCGCGCCAGTATGGATAAGTTCGCGTCGGCCGGACGGAAAGCCGGACTGATCGCGCTGACGATCGAGGACGGCGACGAATTGATCGCCGTGCGCAAGACGGACGGTTCGCAGGACCTCCTGCTCGCGACCCGGGAGGGGCAGGTTATCTGCTTCCCCGAGGACGAGGTGCGGGATATGGGACGGGCCGCCCGGGGAGTCACCGGGATTCGGATGGGCACCGGGGATTTTGTGATCGGCGCGGCGCGGGCGCGGAAGGGCGCGGCGCTGCTGACCGTCACCGAGAACGGCTTCGGCAAGCGTACCGACATCGAGGAATATAAACGGGGCGGCGAGGCGCAGCACCGGGGCGGCAAAGGACTCCGGAACCAAACGCTCAACGCCAAGACGGGAAAGGTCGCGGGGATCCGCGTGGTGGACGAGGAAGACGACATCCTCCTCATTTCGGACGACGGAACTATCATCCGGATGGCGGTCAGCGACGTCAACCTCTATTCCCGCACCGCGCAAGGGGTCATCCTGATGCGTACTAGCGACTCCGCGCGGGTCATCGCGCTGGCGCGCACCTTCAAGGAGGAAGACAAGCCGGAATCCGCCGAAGGCGGGACGCCGTGAAAAAAATCGAGCTGTATACCGACGGCGCGTGCAGCGGAAACCCGGGTCCGGGCGGGTGGGGATGCATCCTCCGCTATGGGGAAACCGAAAAGGAACTGAGCGGCGGTGAGATACACACCACCAACAACCGGATGGAGCTGACCGCCGTGATCAAGGGTCTGGAAGCGCTGAAGGAGCCATGCGCTGTCGAGCTGTACTCCGACTCGAAATACGTCACCGACGCCTTGAGCAAAGGCTGGGCGGCTTCTTGGCGGAAGCGGGGTTGGGTTAAGGGCGACAAAGCCCCCGCCTTAAACCCCGACTTGTGGGAGACCCTGCTGAACCTATCCGCAACGCACAGCGTAACCGTCCATTGGGTGCGCGGACATGCCGATAACCAATACAACAACCGCTGCGACAGTCTGGCTGTAGCCGCCGTACCCCATCAATACTGAATTTTAAGATTCTTAAGAAATTTTCTTAAAAAAAAGTTTCTTAAGCCGCCGGAGGCAAAAACACCATGTACGTTTACTGCGATAACGCGGCGACGACGCCGCTGAGCAAACAGGCATATGACGCCATGCTGCCGTGGCTGGAGACCGGCTATGGCAACGCGTCCAGCATTTACCGCCTCGCGCGGGAGGCGAAGGTCGCCTTGGAGGGCGCGCGGAAGACGGTCGCCGGTTGTCTCGGCGTCGCGCCCGAAGAGGTGTATTTCACCTCGGGCGGCACCGAGAGCGACAACTGGGCGCTCAAAAGCGGCGCGGAGCTGGGCGGCGGCGAACGCCGTCACATCGTGATCTCCGCGGTCGAGCACCACGCCGTCGTCAACACAGCCGAATACCTGAGCAAGAAAAAAGGGTACACCCACACCGAGGCGGCGGCGGACAAAGACGGTTTGGTCAGCGCCGAAGCGCTCCAAAAGGCGCTTCGGCCAAACACCGCGCTGGTGTCGGTCATCGCGGCGAACAATGAGATCGGCACGATCCAGCCGATTGAGGAGTTGGCCGGGCTCACAAAAGAGTATGACAAAAAAATCCTGTTTCACACCGATGCGGTGCAAGCGGCCGGTCACATTCCGCTACCCCTGAACGGCGATGTTGATATGCTCTCGATGTCGGCGCACAAGTTCGGCGGACCAAAAGGCGTCGGCGTACTGTATATCAAGAACGGCGTCAAACTGCCGCCGCTCCTGCATGGGGGCGGGCACGAAAGGGGCCGCCGCTCCTCCACCGAGAATGTCGCGGGGATATTGGGACTCGCCGCCGCGCTGGAGTATATGACAAGCAACCGGGAAGCGTTCGCCGCCAAGGTTACGAAGCTGCGGGAGATGCTGATCGGGGGAATCCTCTCGACCGTACCCTACTGCAAGCTGACCGGGCATCGTGAAAAACGGCTGCCCGGCACGGCCTCGTTTATCTTCGCCGCGCTGGAAGGCGAGAGTCTGGTGCTCCGTCTGGACGAGCTGGGGGTCGCCGGGTCCAGCGGATCGGCGTGCGCGTCGGGGTCCCTCGACCCGTCCCATGTTTTGATGGCGATCGGTCTGCCCCACGAGACGGCGCATGGGAGCCTGCGGCTGACCGTCAGCCACACCAACACCGAGGAGGAGATGGAGTTCGTCATCCGCGCCGTCGCGGCGGCGGCCGAACGGTGCCGCGCCATATCCCCTCTCTGGGACATCAACCGCCCCGCCGCGAGTTTCCTGCCATACTTTGAATAAAAGAAGAGGGTATTCGTCAATGTATACAGAAAGGGTCATGGATCATTTCAACAACCCCCGCAACATGGGGGAGGTTGACCACTTCAATGCGGAGGGCACGGTGGGCAACGCCAAATGCGGCGACATCATGCGGATCACGATGCGGATCGAGGACGGAGTCATTCAAGACGTGAAGTTCAAGACATTCGGATGCGGAGCGGCGGTCGCAACCTCCAGTATGGCGACCGAAATGGTAAAGGGCAAACCGGTGGAGGAAGCCCTGAAACTGACCAACAGCGCGGTGGTGGAGGCGCTGGAGGGTCTGCCCCCCGCGAAGATTCACTGCTCGGTCTTAGCCGAGGAAGCCGTCAAGGCGGCGATTGACGATTACCAAAAGCGCCGGCAGGGCTGACAGGAACATACGTAAGCTGTTATATGGAGTGATAACCGATGATTCACCGTTTCCGAGGTGGAACCCACCCGGAGGACAAAAAGGACGCCACCCGGCATAAACCGGTGGAGACGCTTCCGCCGCCTCAGAAGGTCGTGCTGCCGATGTCGATGCACATCGGCGCGCCCTGCGAACCGGTGGTACGTCCCGAGCAGGAGGTCTTTGTCGGTCAGCTTGTGGCGGACAGCGCGGCGCAGGTATCCGCGCCCATCCACTCGCCGGTGTCGGGGAAGGTGCTGGCGATCGACCAGTTCCCCCACCCAAACGGCGGGAAAGTCAAGAGCGTCGTCATCGAAAACGACGGACGGGACATCCCCCATGAGTCGGTGCGCCCCAAAGGTTCCGCCGAAGCCCTGACCCCGGATCAGCTATTGCGGATCGTCCGGGAGGCGGGGCTGGTCGGTTTAGGCGGCGCGGCCTTCCCCACCCATGTAAAAATCCTGTCCGCCCGGGGAAAGTGCGACACATTGATCCTCAACGCTGCCGAATGCGAACCGTACATCACGGCGGACCACCGGCTGATGCTGGAAGCGCCCGAGGAGGTAATCGGAGGTTTACGGGCGCTGATCAAGTTGCTGGAGCCGAAACGCACCGTCATCGCCGTCGAGAGCAACAAACGGGACGCCGCCGAGACGCTCCGCCGCACCCTGCCGGGTAAAACCGACATCGAGCTTGTCGTCCTCCGGACCCGCTACCCACAGGGAGCGGAGAAACAGCTGATCAAGTCGATCACCGGGCGGGAGGTCCCCCCCGGAAAGCTCCCGGCGGATGTTCGGTGCGCCGTCTTCAACGCCGCGACGGCGGCGGCCCTGCACCGTGCCGTAACCACCGGGATGCCGCTGACCCGGCGGATCGTCACGATCACCGGAAGCGCCGTCGCGAACGCGAAGAACCTGTCCGTCCCAATCGGGACGCCGATCATCGACGTCTTCAACGCCACCGGAGGGTTCCGCGAAAAACCCGCCAAGGTACTGACCGGCGGTCCGATGATGGGGGTCGCCCAGTACGACCTCACCGCGCCTTTGGTGAAGAGCTGCAACGCCCTCCTCGCCTTTGCGGAGGACGACATGCCGCCGTCCGGGGGCGATATCTGCATCCGCTGCGGACGGTGCGTGCGGGCTTGCCCGATGAACCTGCTGCCCGTCTACATGTATATGAACGAGCGGAAGAACCGGCTGACCGAACTGGAAGCGCTCCGTTTAAGCGACTGCATCGAATGCGGATCCTGTTCCTTTGTCTGTCCGGGACGCCTGCATCTGGTGCATTCCTTCCGCACCGGCAAGCAAAAACTACGGGACCGCCCGACAGGAAGCGAGGTGAAATAACCGATGGACGAACAACTGACCGTATCCTCGTCGCCGCACATCCGGGCGGACGACAACACCCGCTCAATCATGACCGATATGCTGATCGCCCTTTTCTTCCCTCTCGCGGTCGCGTTCTATTTCTTCGGTATCCGGGTACTGACCCTCACCTGCGTCTCCGTCCTCTGCTGTATCTTGTTTGAGTATGCCTACCGGAAGCTCTTGAAAAAGACCCGGTCGATCGGGGACATGTCCGCGGCCGTCACCGGCGTGCTGCTCGTCTCTGTCCTTCCGCCCTCCACCCCCTACTGGATGGTGGCGCTCGGCGCGTTCTTCGCCGTCGTCGTCGTCAAGCAGCTTTATGGGGGGCTCGGGAAGAACTTCCTCAACCCCGCTCTGGCCGCCCGGGCTTTCTTGGGCGGTGTGGCGTCGCTTTCGAGCTTTGCCGAACCGCTGCTGGAGAACCGGTTTGACCTCTTCGGCTCCGCCGACGCTGTCGCCGCCGCGACCCCGCTCGCGGGGGAATCACTGGAGAAGCTGTACGGCGGGGTGACGCCCTTTACGTGGCAGGACATGTTCCTCGGACAGATCCCCGGCAGCATCGGCGAGGTCAGCGCGGCTCTCCTCCTCCTCGGCGGGCTGTACCTTTTAATCCGGAAGGTGATCACCCTCCGGATTCCCCTCGCCTTCATCGGGACGGTGGCGCTCCTGACCTTCCTCTTCCCGCGCGGCGGGGTCGCGCGGCTCGACTTTATGGTCTACAATCTGCTCGCGGGCGGGTTGATACTCGGCGCCGTCTTCATGGCGACCGACTACTCCACCAGCCCGGTGACGCCGCGCGGACAGTGGCTGTTCGGGATCGGGTGCGGGCTGCTGACCGTGTTTATGCGGTACTTCGCGGCGATGCCGGAAGGTGTTTGCTACTCGATCCTCCTGATGAACACCGTCGTCTGGACGCTGGACAAGGTCGGCAGACCCCGGCGGTTCGGCGTTCGGTTGTTCGGCAAAAAGAAGGAAGGGAGCGGAGCAAGCCGTGCGTGACGATTTTGACGAAGTCCGGGAAAATTCCCCGAAACCCGATCAAGCGGCGGAACTGCCGGCGGAGCTGCCCGAGCTGAAGCTCAAGCGGGGGATCCCCTTCCGCACCAAGGCGCTGCAAACTTTGGGCGTCATCGGGCCGGCGTTCCGGCGGTTCTTCAAGAAGGACTCGATGCCAAACCTCGTGCTGGTAATGGCGCTGATCACCTCGATCACGGCGGCCGGGCTCGGCGCGGTCTACGCCGTGACAAAGGACACAATCGAGCTCAACAAGGGCAGCGCCCTGAACGACGCGTTGAGCGAAGTCTTGCCGGTCCCGGGGCTGACTTTCACCGAAACGAGCCCGGGTATCTACCAAGGGCGGGACGCGGACGGCGGGCTTGCGGGCTTTGCCCTTGAAATCGCGGCGGACGGGTTCGCCGGCAAAGGCTCGATCGAAATGATCGTAGGAGTCGATATCCGGCTCCAGATCACCGGGCTCGCGGTGCTGAGCCAGCGGGAAACCACCGGGTTCGCGAACGATAACGAACGGGAGTGGTTCATCAGCCAATTCATCGGCAAAACCGGACCCTTTGCCGTCGGGGAGGGTGTGGACGCCATCGCCGGGGCGACGGTTTCCTCAGAGGCCGTCGCGCAGGGCGTCAACGACGCCCTCGGTATGTTGGAACAGGAGGCATCGGAATGACCAATACCATGAGGCAGCTGAAAAACGGGCTGCTCGACCAGAACCCGACCTTGGTTCTTCTGCTCGGCATGTGCCCGACCCTCGCGACCTCCACATCGATGACAAACGCCGCCGGGATGGGGCTAGCCGCGACCGCCGTGTTGATCTGCTCCAACTTCGCCGTCTCGGCGCTCCGGAAGCTGATCCCCGAGAAGATCCGGATCGCGGCGTTCGTCGTGATCATCGCGGGGTTCGTCACCGCTGTCGACTACCTTCTTCAAGCATTCGCGCATGACCTCAGCGAGTCGCTCGGCATGTTCATCCCGCTGATCGTCGTCAACTGCATCATCCTCGCTCGTGCCGAGGCGTTCGCCTCCAAGAACGGCGTCCTCCGCTCCGCGCTGGACGGCTTGTCAATGGGGATGGGATTTACGATGGCGCTCTTGGTGGTCAGCGCCATCCGGGAAGTGCTGAGCGCCGGGTCGCTGTTCGGGTTCCGCGTCCTCCCCGAAGCGTTCCCGCCGATCGGAATCATGGCGCAGCCCGCCGGGGGGTTCATCGTCCTCGGCGTCGTCATCGCCGTGATGCAAGCGGTGCGTAACCGCGGGAAAGCGAGGCCCGCCGTATGACTTGGCAGAGTTTGATCACCATGAGTCTCGGCGCGATCCTGATCGAGAACTTCGTGCTGGTGCGCTTCCTCGGTATCTGCCCCTTCCTCGGGGTCTCCAAGAAGCTGGATACCGCGATGGGGATGGGAATGGCTGTCATCTTCGTCATGACGGCGGCCTCCGCCGCCACTTGGGCGGTGCAGGAATACCTATTAAAGCCTTTGGACATCGGGTACATGCAGACGGTTGCCTTTATCCTCGTCATCGCGGCGTTGGTGCAGCTAGTGGAGATGTTCCTGCAGAAGGCGGTCCCCGCCCTCTACAAGGCTCTCGGGATCTACCTCCCCCTGATCACGACCAACTGCGCCGTGCTGGGGGTCGCCATCATCAACTCGGATAACGGCACCGGATTCCTTGAGAGCGTGCTCTTTGCCTTCCTGAGCGGCGTCGGCTTCACGTTCGCCCTCCTCCTGTTCGCGACAATCCGCCAGCGTCTGGAGTTTGCCGAATACCCCGACGCGTTTGAGGGGTTCCCGATCGCCCTCGTCACCGCCGGGTTGCTCGCGATGTGCTTTATGGGTTTTTCAGGTTTAGAAATCTTTCCGTGATTCCGCCCCTTATGGTTAAAATTGCAGTTTTCTGGAGAGGATAGATATGGTACAATACGCGGTGCTTGCGCTGGGCGGGATGGGGATCGTTCTGGGGTTCCTGTTGGCAGCCGCCGCAAAGCTTTTTTACGTGAAGGTCGACCACCGGATCGGAGAGATCGAGGAAGCGCTCCCCGGCGCAAACTGCGGCGGCTGCGGCTACGCCGGCTGTTCCGCCTTCGCGGCGGCGCTCGCCGGAGGGGACGCCGAACCGAACGGGTGCCCCGCCGGAGGAAGCGCTGTAGCCGAGCGGCTCAGCTCCATATTGGGCGTGGAAACGGTAAAAAACACCCGGCTGACGGCGCTGGTGCGCTGTTCCGGCGGCGCGCGGGCGCGGAACCGCTTCCAGTACGAAGGGATCGGCGACTGCCACGCGGCTATGCGGATCGCCGGAGGCTACAAGGAGTGCCCCTACGGATGCATCGGGTTGGGGTCCTGCGTCAAAAGCTGTCCGTTCTCCGCCATTTCGGTGGTGGATGGCGTCGCGGTCGTCGACCATGAACGGTGTACCGGCTGCCAGACCTGCGTTTCCTCCTGCCCGAAAAACATCATCGTCCCGGTGCCCTACTACGCCGACGTCAACGTCGCCTGCTCCTCCCGCGACAGGGGCGCTTCGCTCCGCCGGATCTGCGACATCGGCTGTCTCGGCTGCCGGATCTGTGAGAAGACCTGCATCCATAACGCGATTCACATCGAGGACAACCTCGCGGCGATTGACTTTGAGAAATGCACCGGTTGCGGCGACTGCGCCGAAAAATGTCCCCGCAAGCTGATTGTAGACGCGAAACTGGATCGAGGTTCAAGATTGATGGAGGTATAAGGACACTCTGTGGCACGCTACAGGACTTATCGCGGATACCGAGGACGAAAGACAGGCCGCCGGATCTTACTTTCCCTGCTCATGGTCGGCTGTCTTGTCCTGTGTTTCGCTCTGCCGCGCCTCCTTACGGCGATGGACGTTAATTCCCCCTTTTCCCCCGCCGCCGAAACCCCGCCGCCAACCACAGACGAGCCGGTTGACGAACCGGTTGTGGTGGTGTATCCCTCTCCGGCGCCCTCCCCCACTCCCGCGCCGACGCCTCCGCCCAAGGTGCGGGTATGCTATATCCCCCTCGAAGATTTGGGCGGAGAACTCAGCCGCTTAGGCGATCGGTCGGTGCCCGGCGGGTTCAGCGGCTTCGCCATAGAGTACCGCACATCCGGCGGGACGGTGATCGGCGAAGCGGAGCTGGCCGAAGCGCTGGACACCCTTTCGGGCGCGGAGGTCAGCGCCGTAATCCCCTTCGGCGGGGATGCCGTCCCCTTGATGACCACCGCCTTCGAGGCGGGTTTTTCCCGTGTCATCTTGAGCGGTGTCGGCGCGGATCAACTGGCTCTTTTGACCGGGATAAACGCCGAAGGTCCGGTGGATGTCTGGTTAGACGGCGCCGACATTCCGGCGGATGTCGGTTCCGGGCGGGTGTATATCCGCGCCGACGTGACCGACCCCTTTATCCCGGTTGTCGCCGCCGGCGTGGGCGCGTCCGACGCGTTCCTGCTGGTGGAGGAGTGGTAGGAGCAACTGCGTGACGAGGGTACGAAAGAACATAAGGTAGGAAAACCAATGAACAACAAAAAAGACTACCGGCTCGGTATTGACATCGGCAGCACGACCATCAAAGCGGTGCTGCTGGACGGGGAGGATGCGATCCTCTACAGCCGCTATCGGCGGCACCGCTCGGACATTCTGGGCGAGATGGCGCTCCTCTTCGAGGAGATGGCGGAGGATCTGCCGGAGACCAACGCCCGAATCGCGATGACGGGGTCGGCGGGGTTGGGCGCCGCCACCGCGCTGAAGCTGCCCTTCACCCAAGAGGTTGTGGCGGGAACGCGCGCCGTGCGGCGGTTTGTGCCTGATGCCGATGTCGTGATCGAGTTGGGCGGCGAGGACGCGAAGATCACCTTCATGAAGCCGGTGGTTTCCCAGCGGATGAACGGCACCTGCGCGGGCGGCACCGGCGCGTTCATCGACCAGATGGCGGCGCTGCTCCGCACCGACGCGAGCGGCCTGAACGAGCTGGCAAAGGGCTACACCTCTCTCTACTCTATCGCGTCACGCTGCGGCGTCTTCGCCAAAACCGACATGCAGCCTCTCCTGAACGAAGGCGCGGGGCACGCCGACCTCGCGGCCTCCGTCCTTCAAGCGGTCGTCAACCAGACGATCGCCGGGCTTGCCTGCGGTCAGCCGGTAACCGGGAAGGTGGTCTTTCTGGGCGGTCCGCTGACCTATATGTCCGAGCTTCGGGCGGCGTTCGAGCGTACTCTGAAAGACGCCGGCTGCGACTTTGTCACCCCTCAGCACGCCGAGGTATTTGTCGCCTTGGGCGCGGCGCTGGAAGCCTCCGGGGACGTTATGCCGGTGGGCGAACTGCGGGAGCGGCTGAGGGACGCCGGGGCGATCGACGCCGACATCCCCCGTATGGAGCCGCTCTTCGGGTCGGAAGACGAGCTGAAGGCGTTCCGGGAGCGTCACGCCCGGGTCAAAGCGCTCCGGGGGGAAATCCCCTCGGGACCCTGCTTCCTCGGCGTCGACGCGGGCAGCACCACCATTAAAGCCGTGCTGACCGGACGGGACGGACAGATCCTCTACACCTACTACAGCAAGAACGAGGGCGCTCCCCTCCCGCGCGCGGCCGACGCGCTCCGGGAGATATACGCCCTGCTGCCGGAGAACAGCTACATCGGCGGGGTGACGGTCACCGGCTACGGCGAACAGCTGCTGAAAACGGCGCTCCGCGCCGACCGGGGCGAGATCGAGACCGTTTGCCACACCCGGGCGGCGCAGGCGTTCGCCCCCGATGTGGACTTCATCCTCGACATCGGCGGTCAGGATATGAAATGCCTCCGGATCAAGGAAGGGATGCTCGATTCGGTTCTTCTCAACGAAGCCTGTTCCTCCGGTTGCGGGTCGTTTATCCAGACCTTTGCCGAAGCGCTCGGCTTAACCGTGCAGGAGTTTGCCGAACGCGCCCTGAGCGCGAAGAATCCGGTCGACCTCGGGACCCGCTGTACCGTGTTTATGAATTCGCGTGTAAAGCAGGCGCAGAAGGAAGGCGCGACGGTCGGGGACATCTCCTGCGGGTTATCGTATTCCGTGGTACGGAACGCCCTCTTCAAAGTAATCAAACTCCAATCGCCCGAACAGATGGGGAAGGTCATATTGGTGCAGGGCGGCACCTTCCACAACGACGCCATCCTCCGTTGCTTTGAGAAGGTTGCGGGGTGCGACGTCCTCCGCCCCGACATCGCCGGGCTGATGGGCGCGTATGGCGCGGCGCTGATCGCTTCGGACGGCTACGCCGCGGGAGCGCGGTCGGGCGTCGTCACGGCGGACAGGCTTAGCGAGATACAGCCCGAAACAGTGACGCAGCAGGCTTGCGGCGGCTGCACCAACGCGTGCAAGCTGACCGTTTCGGTTTTCAGCGGCGGACGGCGGCTGGTCAGCGGGTTCCGCTGTGAGAAGGGCGAGGGGCGGGAAACCGATTCCGCCCTGCCGAACCTGATGGAGGAGAAGTATACGCTGCTGTTCGGCGGCCGCTCCCCTACCCCGCCGGACCAAGCCCCGAACGGCGTCATCGGGATTCCCCGCGCTTTGAATATGTATGAGAACTACCCTCTCTGGCACACTTTTTTCACAGAGCTTGGCTTTTCGGTGATGCTCTCCCGGGGGAGCGACCACACGCTCTTCGAGGAAGGGATGTCCACCATCCCCTCCGAAAGCGTCTGTTACCCGGCGAAGCTTGTCCACGGGCATATCCGCGACCTGCTCAACCGGGGGGCGAAGGCGGTCTTCTACCCCTGCGTGACGTATGAGCGGAAAGAGAACGAGGCGGCCAACAACCACTTCAACTGCCCGATCGTGCAGAGCTACCCCGAAGTCATCGACGCGAATATGGACATCCTGAAAAAAACCGGCGCGGTTTTCTTAAAACCGTTCCTGTCGCTGGCCCACCGGGATAAGATGGCGAAAACCCTGACGAAAACCCTCGCGGCTTGGAATCTCCCACTGGGTAAGGTGCGCCGCGCCTTGGACGCGGGATTTGCCGAGATGGATTCGTTCCGGGCCTCGATGGCGCGGCGGGGCGAGGAGACGG
>JAISVO010000121.1 GCA_031271525.1 Oscillospiraceae bacterium | reverse complement strand
CAGTTCGTTGTTGAAGCCGACATTTGCCTTGCAGTCGATTAAAAGGCTGTCCGCCCCGAAACGGAGGCGGAAATCGACCACAAACGGCGTGCGGGTGTGGCAGAACCGCAGCAACGGCGCCCCGTCGCCGCACACCCCGGACGCGACCGCTACCGAGCGGAATTCCTCCGGGACATCGGCGGCGAAATGCGTCAGCTTCCACTCGCCGTGCCCGACGGCGCAGCAATACTCATGTCCGCCGATCGCCATGACGACGGTGCCGCCCCGGAACGCCACTTTCCGGATGTCCAGTCCGTTCGGCGACAGGCGGTAGGATTTTTCGGGAAAGCGGGAGATCCCCTCGGGGAGGGGGGCGACCAGCGCCGACGAAGCGGGGACTTCGCCGTCCAGCGCCGGGATCAGATGATCGAACAGCACGTTCAGCATAGCGCCCATGTCGGTGGTGCCCGCGTTGCAGGAGATGACAAGGCCCCGGCGCGGGACGACAATGCAGAACTGCCCGAACGCACCGTCGGCACGATAGCTGTCCTCCCGGCTGTTGCGCCAAAACTGGTAGCCGTAACCGCTGGTCCAATCGCTGCCGGGGTCGCCCGGCTGGATGATGTGGGCGCGGGTCGCTTCCTTGATCCACGCCGCGTTCAAAAGCCGTTTCCCACCGTACGATCCTTCCGCCAATAAAAAATGACCGAATTTCAAGATGTCCCGGCAGGAGACGTGCAGACCGACGCCGCCCTTCCGGACGCCGTCCGGGTGGCTCTCCCAGATATAATCGGTGATCCCCAGCGGCTCCAGCAGACGGGGCTTTAAGTATTCTTCCATCGAATTCCCCGTGACCTTTTCGACGATGTAGCTGAGCATGTGGCTCCCGGCGGTGTTGTAGAGGAAGCCGCTCCCGGGTTCCGACGCCACATAGGAGCGGAGGAAGGTGTCCGCCGGGTCCTTCTCCTCCGGCCAGAAATACGGCTCGGTCGTATGCCCCGTCGCCATCGTCAGGAGGTGCCTGACCGTCATTGTCTCCATAGACTCACAGGGGCGTCGGGGGAGGCGTTCCGGGAAGAAGGAGGCGACCCGGTCATTCAGAGTCAGCAGCCCCTCCTGCACGCAAAAGCCAATCGCGGTTGACGAAAAGCTCTTGGTGAGCGAGTTGAGGGTGTGCGGGGTGTCGGGGCTGTAGGGGGCGACGGCCACCTCGGCGGCCGTCTCGCCGTTCCGCGAGACGATCATGCTGTGCAGGCCGAGGTCGCGCAGGGCTTCTATCGATTGCCGATACGTCATAAGGATACCACCTTCCGTTTCTCTAAGGCGCAATGCTGATATTTGCGTCGTCCGCCGCGATCAGGCCATCGGCGGGTGTGATGCCGGTAAGTATTCCGACGTCTAAGGCTGTGTCTGGGCCAATCATCAGAGCGCCGAGGTCGCCCCGGCATCTCTCATAGATATGCAGCTTGGAATCGGGGCGGTTCATCCTTTCCTCAAGGATCTTTTCGTAAAGCTCCGCATGGCGGTTCAGGTTTTGGTTCCGTTCGGACAAACGCGGCGCGTCGGCTTGGTTCGCGTAAAAGCCGCCTAAAAAGCTATGGATTAGGAACCAAGAGCTCGGGGCGGCTAAACGGGCTTCTCCCGCCATAAAAATCGGAACGGCGGCGGATTCGACCGTTCCGCAGTTATATGTTGTCAGCGGTATCGACAGCGCCCGCAAAAAGTGATACAGCGAGAGAGCGGGGGATAACTGTCCCCCCTCGCTCGACAAAAAAAGGCGGATGCCGGAAGCTGATTGCTGCAGGGCTTGGATACAGGCCGAGCGGATGTTGTTGACCGACTGAGGATATATATCGCCCGTGTAAAACAAATTGTGACGCTTGGGAAGGGGCGGGGCCGGCTGTGCGGTTTGAACCTCGCTCATACGAATCACCTCTATTTATGCACCTTAAACTGTATCCCCGGGGCCTCGCCGTCGACGGTGAAGCTGACGTCGTCGCCGGACGCGCGCCCGGTGACGGTGGCGCGGAGTTTGCCCGTCCTGTCGTAGAGCGGGATCGTCTGTTCGGCAAGCCGGTAGGCGTGGACGGTGACGTTCTCGTGGTAGTCGTAGACCGCGCTGTCGTCCCGGCCGATCGGGAGGAGGGTGTTCTCGGGGATGAAGACCGGCATAGACAGGTAGTTGTATTTGCCTTTGCAGAGACGTCCGCCCTGCACCGCCTCGCCGGTGAAGAAGTTGAAGTGCATCCCCTCGGGAAGATAGACGTCGCAGCACCCGTCCTCGTTAAAGACCGGCGCGACCAAAAGGTTGTCGCCCAGCATATACTGTTTGTCCAACGTACGGCAGAGGGGGTCGTCCGGGTATTCCATCACCATCGGACGCATGACGGGGATCCCCGTCATGCTCGCCTTGACCGCTTGGGCGAAGAGGTAAGGCATCAGGGAGTGCTTCACTTTGACGAAATGACGGAGGACATCCACCGCCTCCTCGTCGAAGAGCCACGGAACCCGGTAGGAGGAGGAGCCGTGCAGACGGGAATGGGTGGAGAAGAGCCCGAATGCCACCCAGCGCTTGTAAAGGTCGGGAGTCGCCGTTGACTCAAAGCCGCTGATGTCGTGGCTCCAGAAAGCGAAGCCGCTTGCCGCGAGGGACAGGCCGCCCCGCAGCGTCTCCGCCATCGCGGCATAGGTCGCTTCGCAGTCGCCTCCCCAGTGGACCGGGAATTTCTGCCCGCCGACAGTCGCGCTCCGGGCGAAGACCGCCGCGTCCCCGACGCCCCGGACTCGCTCCAAGAGGGAAAAGACCGTTTTGTTGTAGAGGTAGGTATAATAGTTGTGCATCCGGTGAGGGTCGGAGCCGTCGCACCAAAAGACGCCCTCCTCCGGGATCCGCTCGCCGAAGTCGGTCTTGAAACAGTCGACCCCCATCTCCATCAGCGCTTCCAGCTTACCCTGATACCACTTGACTGCGTCCGGGTTGGTAAAATCGACGATCCCCATCCCCGGCTGCCAGCGGTCCCACTGCCAGACGTTGCCGTCCGTACGACGGAGGAGGTAGCCCTGTTCGGCGGCTTCGATAAAGAGGGGGGATTTCTGCCCTATATAAGGGTTGATCCAGACACAGACGCGCAGCCCTTTCTTATGGAGCCGCTTTAACATGGCGGCTGGCTCGGGGAACATCGCCTCGTCCCATTGGAAGGAGCACCACTCGTACTCCTTCATCCAGAAGCAATCGTAGTGGAAGACCGAGAGGGGGATGCCGCGCTCGGTCATCCCGTCGATGAAACTGTTGACCGTTTGCTCGTCGTAGTTTGTGGTGAACGAGGTGGAGAGCCACAGCCCAAACGACCACGCGGGCGGCAGGGGAGGTTTGCCGGTCAGGGCGCAGTAGCCGCTCACCGCCGCCTTGACGCTGCCGCCGCCGATGACGAAGTACGGCAGGTCCTCCCCGGCGACCGAGAACTGCACACGGGACGCCGACTCGGTGGCGATTTCGTAGCTCACCCGGCCCGGACTGTTGACCAGTATGCCAAAGCCCCTGCTGGAGAGGTGGAAGGGGATGTTTTTATAGGCGATGTCGCTTGCCGTGCCGCCGTCCTCGTTCCATATGTCAACGCTCTGCCCGTTCTTGACGAAGGGGGTGAACCGCTCGCCCAGTCCGTAGATCATCTCGTCCACGCCGAGGTCAAGCCGCTCCCGCATATAGGGGCCGTCCGGCGTGGTCAGGTACGCCGCCTGTTTGAAGTCGCTCTTTGTGAGGAAGGCTCCGTCGTAGGAGAAGCTAAGAGAAAAGGAGCCCTTGCGAAGGGTCGCCGAAAGCTTGCCCGAGCGGACGACGTAGCTGTCCTGCGTCTCCTCGTAGATGAGCCCCTGTTCGTCGCGCTCCAGCTCGAAGACGGGGGAGGGGGGCAGGATCGGCCGGTCATGATAGTACCGCACCCCGAGGATGTCGGGGCGGGGCGCGGTCAATTCCAGCGTGATCAAAGGTCCTCCCAGCGTCTGGCCCCGGTTGTACACCGGGAAGGGGGAGAGGAAGAAGGTGATCTTGTCCTCCTCGGCGCGGACGCCCCGCACCTCGGCGCAGCCGTTGATCGTGACCCCGGGTTTTGCGAGCCAGTAGCCGTCTGTGAATTTCATCTTTTTGCTCCTCCTAATATTTCTACATCTGCTGTAGACCGGATATCCTCGCTTGACGCGCCGACCGAGAAGGTGTATCGGCCGGGCGGCATGATAAACGTACTTTCTTCCTCGCTGAAAAACGCCAAGTCCTCGCGGGGAACGGAAAAATCCACCGATTTCAGCTCGCCCGGCTGAAGGGAGATCCGGGCGAACCCGCAGAGGGTACGGCGGGGAAGTCTCTCCGGCTTGCCGAACACCGTCAGAACGCCGTGGAAGGCGACATAGAGCTGGACAACCTCGTCGCCGGGGGACGGTCCTGTGTTCCGGACGGCGCAGGTGAGGCGGAAGCCGCCGCTGTCTGGCTCCGCCGTCAGCCCGGTGTAGGAAAAGGTTGTGTAGCTCAGCCCGTAGCCAAAGGGGTACCGGACAGGTTTGCCGAAGTATTGGTATGTACGGGGACGGTTGATCAGGTCATAGTCATTGATTTCGGGGAGGTCGGTTTCCGACTCGACCCACGTCATCGGGAGGCGGCCCGCCGGGTTGTTTTTGCCGAACAGGGTCTCGGCGACCGCCGTGCCGACATGCTGCTCGCCGTGCGCGGTGTACAAAACGGCGCGAAAGTATTTGACCTCGTCGGGGAAGGCGTAGGGGTAGCCCGCGATCAGGGTGAGGATGAGGTTCTTGTTGACCTCCCGCAAGCGCCGGATCAGCGTCTTCCAACGCTTGGGGAAAGCGATGCTTGGGCGGTCGAAGCACTCCCGCCCATTCAGCAGCGGGTGGTTGCCGAGGGTGAGGATCACAACGCCGCTCCTCGCGGCGGCGTCCACAACTTTCGCGATCCCGTCGGTCAGGACCTGCCGGGTGAGCGATGCCAAGAGGGTGTTTGCGGCGGCTTTCCCTTCGCCACCCATCCCATCGTTGAAGGTGTCCGCGTGGGGGAGAAACCGTCCCGTCTCTTCGTCCCGGGAAAAGCGCTCGTAGGTGAACCAGCCCCAGACCATATCGGAGTCGCAGGAAAGCGACCCGTCATGATTGAGCTTGAGGTATTTCCCTGTTTGGATGTTCCGGTACGTAACAGTGGAAAAGCCCCAATCGACCTCCTCGAATACGGTGCGGTTCTCTGCCTCCCACGAGACTGCTCCGTCCGGACCGGCGCAGAGGTAGCCAAGCTCGTCGTGGACGAGGACGCAGAGGTCATGCGCCGTCATATGGCCGGCGTCCGGAACGAACTTCCGGATCGCGGTCAGCGGCGTCACGGCAAACGGGGGTTTGCCCGAGTACCAATCGGGCAAATTCCGCTCCGCGAGGTCGCCGATCACCAGCGCTTTGCCGCAGGACTCCGGGCAGAGCGGGAGGATGCCGTCGTTATCCAGCAGGACGACACCCTTCCGGGCCGCCTCCAAGGCGGTCTCGGTGTGTTCCTCGGAGCAGAGGGGTTTTACCGTGTACGGGGAAGCGCTGTCCGGGTCGAAGTGACCCAGCCGGAAGCGGATCCGGAGACTGCGGAGGACCGCCGTGTCGATGTCGCCCTCGCCGATCAGCCCCCGCTCCAGCGCCTCGGCCGCCGATGCTTTGACAAGCTCGGCGTTGTCGGTGAAGCAGTCTGTCCCGGCTTTCAGCGACAGGGCGAGCGACTCCGCG
>JAISVO010000108.1 GCA_031271525.1 Oscillospiraceae bacterium | reverse complement strand
TGATCGGGCGGGGCGGGCAGGACATCGAGAAATTGCGCGCCGAGATCGAGAAGATGGTCAAGAAGCCGGTGGCGCTGAACATCGTCGAGGTCCGGCAGCCCGACCTCAATGCGCAGCTTGTCGCGGAAAACATCGCGGCGCAGCTGGAGAAGCGGATCAGCTTCCGCCGCGCTATGAAACAGAGCATGATGCGCTCGATGCGCGCCGGCGCGAGGGGGATCAAGACCGCCGTTTCGGGACGGCTGGGCGGCGCGGAAATCGCCCGCAGCGAGCACTACCACGAGGGGACGATCCCGCTCCAGACCCTCCGCGCGGACATCGACTACGGCTTTGCCGAGGCGCATACGACGTATGGGCGGATCGGCGTGAAGATTTGGATCTACAAGGGCGAGGTTCTGACGGTCGGGAACCGGATGGGCCCCCGCACCATCGAGGCGCCGAGGGCGCGTGACGAGCGCCGCGACCGGCGCGACCGGCGGGATAACCGTGACCGCGGCGAACGCGGAGACCGGCGCGACGGGCGTCCGGGCGGTTTCGGCGGACCGAGACCCGGTGGCGGGCCACGTCCGGGCGGCTTCGGAGGACCCCGTCCGGGAGGACAGGGCGGACCGAGACCCGGCGGCTTCGGCGGACCCCGGCCGGGCGGACAGGGAGGTCCCCGTCCCGGCGGCGGCGGAAGAGGAGGCAACGGATAATGCTGTTACCGAAACGAGTGAAATACCGCCGCGTGCAGCGCGGCCGGATGAAAGGCAAGTCCCTACGCGGAAACTTTATCTCCCACGGGGAGTTTGGCCTGAAGGCGATGGAGCCGGGCTGGATCACAAGCAACCAGATCGAGTCGGCGCGTATCGCGATGACTAGGTATATCCGCCGCGGCGGACAGGTTTGGATCAAAATCTTCCCGCATAAACCGGTGACGTCCAAGCCGGCCGAGACCCGGATGGGTTCCGGTAAGGGTTCCCCGGAGTACTGGGTGGCGGTTGTGAAACCCGGACGGGTGTTGTTTGAAATTGCCGGTATCGACGAGAGCACCGCGCGGGAAGCGTTGCGGCTCGCAATGCACAAACTGCCCATCCGGTGCAAGTTTGTCGCGAAGGAGAAAGCGGAGACGGGGGGCGACGCGGAGTGAAAATCGCCGAACTGCGGGAGTTGGCACCCGGCGAGTTGGGTAGCAAGCTCACCGACCTGAAAAAAGACCTTTTCAACCTGCGGATGCAGCACGCGACAAACCAGCTGGATAACCCCATCCGGATCAGCGACGTCAAGCGGGATATCGCGCGGGTGAAAACGCTGATCCGCGAAAATGAGCTCAAGGAGGCTGCCGGAAGATGACCGAAGAGATGCTGGTCCCCCAAGAGGAAACGGCGGCCGGGGGCACCGTTGAAGTGACCGAAACCGAAAAGGCCGGCGGCGGGCGCAACTTCCGGAAGACCCGTATCGGGATCGTCGTGAGCGACAAGATGGACAAGACAATCGTCGTCGCGATCGAGACCCATGTGCGTCACCCGCTGTATAAGAAGATCATCAAGCGCACCTATAAGCTCAAAGCCCACGACCAAAACAACGAGTGCGGCGTGGGGGATCGGGTGCTGGTGATGGAGACCCGTCCGATATCCAAGGAAAAACGCTGGCGTTTAGTGGAGATAATCGAAAAAGCCAAGTAAAGAAGGTGACGAAGCGTGGTTCAGCAAGAAACCTATCTCACGGTGGCCGATAACACCGGCGCCAAGGAGATCAAGACCATCCGCGTTCTGGGCGGTTCCTCCCGCAAGTACGGCGGGGTCGGCGACGTGATCGTCGCTTCGGTGCGGAAAGCGGCACCCGCAAGCGCCGTCAAAAAGGGCGACGTCGTCAAGGCCGTGATCGTCCGCACGGCACAGGCTATCCGCAGACCCGACGGGTCGTACGTCCGGTTCGACGACAACGCGGCCGTTTTGATCCGCGACGACAAGAACCCGCGCGGAACCCGTATCTTCGGCCCGGTCGCCCGCGAGCTGCGGGACCGGGACTATATGAAGATCCTATCCCTTGCCCCGGAGGTTATATAACATGAACAGCTTATTCATCCGCAAGGACGATCAGGTCATTGTCTTGTCCGGGAAAGACAAGGGCAAAAAGGGAAAGGTCCTCCAGACCTTCCCGGGCGAGAACAAAGTGCTGGTCGAGGGCGTCAACATCGCCCATAAGCACCAGAAGGCCCGCCGCCAAACCGACGTCGGCGGCATCATCACCAAAGAGATCCCGATCTACGCGCCGAAAGTCATGCGCGTCTGCCCCAAGTGCCACCAACCGACCCGCGCCGCGTTTTTTACCTCGGAGGACGGCACAAAGAACCGCGTTTGCAAGAAATGCGGAGAGGCAATCTAGGAGGCTAAAGTTATGCCGCGACTGAAAGACCGTTATCAAGAGGAGATCGCTCCGTCCCTTATGAAAAAGTTTTCTTACAAGAGCGTGATGCAGATCCCTCGGCTTGAAAAGATCGTCGTCAATGTGGGCTGCGGCGACGCGCGGGACAACACTAAGGTGCTGGACGCCGTCACGAGCGACATTTCCCAAATCACCGGGCAGAAAGCGGTCATCACCCGCGCCCGCAAATCGGTCGCGAACTTCAAGGTCCGCGCCGGTATGCCGGTCGGCGTGAAGGTGACCCTGCGAGGCGCGAAGATGTGGGAATTCCTCGACCGCCTGCTGAACGTGGCGCTCCCCCGCGTGCGTGACTTCCGGGGGATCAGTCCCTCCGCCTTCGACGGGCGCGGCAATTACGCGCTGGGACTGAAAGAACAGCTGATCTTCCCCGAGATTGTCTACGACAAGATCGACAAGATCCGCGGGATGGACATTGTGATCTGCACCACCGCCCAGAGCGACGAAGAGGCGCGTGAACTGCTGACATTGCTGGGCGCCCCGTTCGCCCACACCGCATAGGGGGTAGAGTATGGCTAGGAAGGCATTGGTTCTCAAGCAGCAGAAGACACCCAAGTTCTCCACCCGCGGGTATAACCGCTGCAAAATCTGCGGTCGTCCCCACGCCTATCTGCGGAACTACGGCGTCTGCCGTATTTGTTTCCGCGAAATCGCCTACAAGGGGCAGATCCCGGGCGTCCGCAAGGCAAGCTGGTAAATCCGGCGAAGGAAGCGGAGAGGTTTGGGCGGATTTGCGCCCAAAAACCGCCGTTTTGACAACCTCAACCAAACAGGAGGTAACCGAACATGCAAATTACAGACCCCGTGGCGGATATGCTGACACGGATCCGCAACGCGAACTCTGCCCGCCACGAGACGGTGGATATTCCGGCGAGCAACCTAAAACGCGCCATCGCCGACATCCTTCTTCAGGAAGGCTATATCAAGAGCGTGCAATTCATCGCGGACAAAGGTCAGGGCATCCTGAAGATCGCCTTGAAATATCTGCCCGCGAAAGAGAAAGCGATCACCGGGCTGCGCCGGGTCTCCAAACCGGGTCTCCGCATCTACGCCGGTTCGGAAGAGATCCCGCAGGTTCTGCGGGGCCTCGGCATCGCCATTATTTCCACGTCCAAGGGACTGATGACCGACAAGAAGGCGCGGGCCGCGCATGTCGGCGGAGAAGTCCTTGCGTTCGTTTGGTAAGGGAGGGGGAGTTTTAACATGTCACGAATCGGAAGACGTCCCATCCCGGTGCCCGCCGGCGTCGAAGTCAGCTTCGACGAGAGGAATTTCTGCACCGTCAAAGGCCCCAAGGGAACCCTGCGGCAACAGCTTCCCCCGATGATCGAGTTCGAGAAAGACGGCCTGACCATCAACGCGAAGCGCCAGAGCGACAGCAAGGAACACCGCAGTCAGCACGGGCTTGCCCGCACCCTCTTGGACAATATGGTCGTGGGTGTGACGAGCGGGTTCAGCAAGCAGCTTGAGGTCAACGGCGTCGGTTACCGCGCCGTGATGCAGGGCAAGCAGCTTGTCCTCAATGTGGGCTACAGCCATCAGGTCTTCGTCGATCCGCCCGAGGGGTTGGCGATCGAGGTTCAGGGGAACAAAATCACCGTATCGGGGAGCGATAAGCAGAAGGTCGGCCAGTTGGCCGCCGAGATCCGCGAGAAGCGTCCGCCCGAACCGTATAAGGGCAAGGGCATCAAATACGCCGGAGAGGTCATTCGCCGTAAGGAAGGCAAGACCGGCGGCAAGAAGAAGTAGAGGAGGCGGGGACTATGGTAAAGCGGCCTGATACCGAGGGAGCGCGTCAAAGACGCCACCGCCGCGTGCGCGGGAAGATCGAGGGGAGCGCGCAGCGCCCCCGCTTGAACGTCTACCGCAGCTTGCAGAATATCTACGCGCAGGTTATCGACGACGTCAGCGGCGTCACGTTGTGCTCGGCTTCCACCCTCGACAAGGAATTCGGCGGGGAGTCCGGCGGCAACAAGGCGGCCGCCCGGGAAGTCGGGAAGATGGTCGCCGAACGGGCGATCAAACAGGGGATCACCGACGTCGTGTTCGACCGGGGCGGATATCTCTACCACGGGCGCGTGCAGGAGCTTGCCGAAGGCGCGCGCGAAGCCGGACTGAAGTTTTAGGAGGGGATGATCACAAATGCCTCAACAGAGATTTGATCCGGCAGCGTCCGATATGAAGGAAAAGGTCATCTCCTTAAACCGTGTTTCAAAAACGGTCAAGGGCGGTCGTATCTTCAAGTTCGCGGCCCTCGTCGTCGTCGGGGACGGCAACGGGACGGTGGGCTTCGGTCTGGGGAAGGCCGGCGAGGTTCCCGACGCGATCCGCAAGGGAATTGAGGACGCGAAGAAAAACCTCGTGAAAATCAACCTCAAAGGCACCACCATCCCCCACGAGGTCATCGGCGTATTCGGAGCCGGACGGGTTTTGCTGAAACCCGCCGCGCCCGGTACCGGCGTCATCGCGGGCGGCCCGGTGCGCGCCGTGATGGAAGCTGCCGGCATCCACGACGTGCGTACGAAGTGCCTCCGCAGCAACAACCCGCAGAATGTCGTCACCGCCACGATGGAGGGGTTGAAGTCCCTCAAGAGCGTTGCGGATGTGGCGCGGGTGCGCGGAAAATCGCCCGAGAGCATTCTGGAGGTCCGTCATGTATAAAATCACGCTGGTGAAGAGCCTGAACGGCCGCCATGACAAACACATCGCCACGGCGCACAGCTTCGGGCTCCGCCGTATCGGCAATACCACCGAACAACCGGACAACGAGGCTACGCGCGGAAAGATCGCGCAGATCCGCTACCTTGTCAGGGTGACACAGGGGGAGACGAAATGAAACTGCATGAATTGGCTCCCGCCGAAGGGGCGCGCCGGGGTGGGTTCCGGGTCGGGAGAGGCCCGGGTTCGGGCAACGGCAAGACCTCCGGACGGGGACACAAAGGCCAGAAGGCCCGTAGCGGCTACAGCCGGAAACCGGGGTTTGAGGGCGGACAGATGCCCCTCAAGCGGCGGCTTCCGAAACGCGGCTTCAACAATGTCTTCGCGAAACCCCTGACGGCTGTTAACCTCGACGCCTTTGCGGGCTTTGAGAGCGGAACGACCGTCAGCGCCGAAACGTTGCTCGAACACCGGATCATCCGCAAGTGCCCGTTCGGGCTGAAGGTGCTGGGCGGCGGTGAGATCCCGGCGGCGCTCACCGTTGTGGCCGACAGTTTCTCCGCTTCGGCGAAGGAGAAAATCGAAGCGGCCGGCGGAACCTGCGCCAAACCGTAAGAGATGAGACGCGCATATTGGTGCGTATAAATGAGGTATCTGTATGATTGAAACACTGCGGAATGCTTGGAGGATCACCGACCTTCGGAAGAAGATCCTGTTTACGCTGTTCATTCTGGCGATATACAGGTTCGGCTCCCAAGTCTTTGTCCCGTTTGTCGACACCGCGGCGTTCGCCCAGATGTTCGACCAGACGCTGGGATCGACCGCGCTGGGCGTGCTCAACATGATGAGCGGCGGCGCGTTCTCATCCGGTTCCATCTTCTCCCTATCGATCCAGCCGTATATCAACGCCTCAATCATCATGAACCTGCTCACCGTCGGCATTCCCGCTTTGGAGCGGATGCAGAAGGAGGGCGGGGAAGAGGGCAGGAAGAGAATCGCCGCCATCACCCGCTACGCGACGGTCCTGCTGGGCGGGCTCCTCGGCTGGGGTAACTACGTCCTGATGCGCAGCTACAATGTCGTCCGGGACGACAGCATCTTCGCGGCGGTCATCATCATCCTGACCCTCACCGCCGGTTCGGCTTTCATTATGTGGCTCGGCGAACAGATCACCGAGTTCGGCGTGGGCAACGGCATCTCGATTATCCTCTTCGCCTCGATCGTCAGCCGGGGTCCGGCGATGGTCGAAAGCGCCATCGCCCTTGTCCAAGGGCAGAGCGCGGGCTGGCTCTGGCTCTTCATTATCCTGATCCTCGCGGTCGCCATCGTCGCGTTCGTTGTCTATATCACAAACGCCGAGCGCCGGATCCCGATCCAGTACAGCAAGCGGATGGTCGGGCGGAAGATGTACGGCGGGCAGAGCACGTTCCTTCCGATGAAAGTGAATATGTCCGGCGTCATGCCGATCATCTTCGCCTCCTCCATCGCCTCCTTCCCCTCCACCATCGCGGCGTTCATCTCGAAGGGAGCGAGCGACGGAGTCAACCGCTGGTTCGGGCCTCAATCGTGGTCCTACGCGATCCTCTACCTGATCCTGATCGTGGCGTTCAGCTACTTCTATCAGTCGATCCAGTTCAACCCGGTGGAGATTGCGAACAACCTCAAGCAGAACGGCGGGTTCATCCCCGGCTTCCGTCCGGGTAAGCCCACGGTCGACTTCATTCGGAAGGTCCTGAACCGGATCACCCTGTTCGGGGCGCTCTTCCTCGGCGTCATCGCGATCCTCCCGATCATCATGAGCAATGTGCTGACGGTGCAGGGACTCGCGATGGGCGGCACCTCCCTGCTGATCGTGGTCGGCGTCGCGCTGGAGACGGTCAAGGCGATTGAGTCGCAGATGCTGATGCGCCACTACAAGGGGTTTCTGGAATGATCCTCGTCCTGTTGGGCGCACCGGGTTCGGGCAAGGGGACACAGGCTTCCCTGATGGCAAAATCCCTGAACGTACCCGTGATCTCCACCGGCGACATCCTCCGGGCAGCGATCCGGGAACAGACAGAGACAGGGCTGAAGGCCAAAGCGTACGTGGACGCCGGACGGCTGGTGCCGGACGGGATCGTCGCCGAGGCGCTGCGGGAGCGGATCGGGCAGGCGGACTGCGCGGGCGGTTATATCCTCGACGGATACCCCCGTACCATCCCGCAGGCCGAGATGCTGGAGGAGCTTGGGATCAGTCCCGGGCTTGCCCTTTCCATCGAGGTGCCGGACAGCGATATCGAACGCAGGATGACCGGGCGGCGCGTATGCCTGAGCTGTAACGCGGTCTTCCACACAGAATATAACCCGGCGAGGCAAGAGGGCGTCTGCGATGTCTGCGGGGAGAGGCTGACCCGCAGGGAGGACGACGAACCCGGGACGGTGCGGGAGCGGCTCCGGGTGTACCACGAGCAATCCGAACCCCTGAAAGGGTTTTATGAACGTCTGGGCCGGCTTCGGATCGTCGTCGGCACCGGAGATGTGAGCGAAATCAACCGCCGTCTGATGGAGACGATTCCATGATCGTCGTCAAGAGCGCGCGTGAGATAGAAACGATGCGGAAAGCCGGGCGGATCGCCGGGCTGGCGCTGAAAGAAGCCGGTTCCCTCGTCGCCCCGGGCGTCACAACCCGGCAGCTCGATACGGCAATCCGGCAGCTCCTGCGAAGGTACGGGGCGAAAGCGAGTTTCTTGGGATACCGGGGGTATCCCGCGGCATGTAACACCTCGGTCAACGAGGAAGTGATTCATGGCATCCCCGGACGGAGGGCGCTCCGCGAGGGGGACATCATCAGTATCGACGTAGGCGCATACTTCGAGGGGTTCCACGGGGACACGGCGGCCACCTTCACGGTCGGTTCCGTCTCGCCGCAGGCCCTGCGGCTGATAGAAGTGACGCGCCGATGCTTTTATGAGGGGGCCGCGAGAGCCGTTGCCGGCAACCGCGTCTCCGACATCTCGGAAGCGGTCGAGAAGTGCGCCGAGAGCGGCGGATGTTCGGTCGTCCGCGACTGGACGGGGCACGGCGTGGGGCGGCAGCTCCACGAAGACCCGGAGGTCCCGAATTTCCGGGATGGCAAGCGGGGGAGCGCAAGGCTCTTGCCCGGGATGACGATCTCGATCGAGCCGATGATCACCGCCGGGAAGAGCGAAACGGAGATCCTGCGGGACGGATGGACGGTGGTCACCGTAGACCGCTCGCTGAGCGCCCACCACGAACACACCCTGCTGATCACTTCGGGCGCGCCGGAACTGATGACTCTGGTTGACTGACACGAGAAAAGGGAGGTGATTTCCCAGAGGGCAAAGGACGATGTAATCGAGGTCGAGGGGATTGTGCGCGAGGCGCTGCCCAACGCGATGTTTGCCGTGGAAATCACGGGCGGGCATAAGATCCTCGCCCATATCTCCGGGAAGCTGCGAATGAACTTTATCCGCATCCTGCCCGGCGACAAGGTCACGGTGCAAATGTCCCCGTATGACCTGACACGGGGCCGGATTACATGGCGCAGTAAGTAAGGCAGAACTGCTCCGTCGCATAGAGAAAGGAAGTTATAACCATGAAAGTACGTCCTTCGGTCAAGCCGATGTGTGAAAAGTGCAAGATCATCAAACGCAACGGTCGCGTGATGGTCATCTGCGAGAACCCAAAGCACAAACAAAGACAAGGATAGTTGGAGGGGAACTAAATGGCTCGTATTGCCGGCGTAGACCTGCCGAACGAAAAACGGGTGGAGATTGGGCTGACCTATATCTATGGGATCGGTCTGACGACATCCAAGAAGATCCTCGCAAGAACGGGCGTCAGCCCGGATGTGCGGGTGAAGAAACTGACCGAGGAAGAGATCGCGAAGCTCCGCGAGATCATTGAGAAGGACCTCAAGGTGGAAGGCGACCTCCGGAGAGACGTCGCTCTGGACATCAAGCGGTTGATCGAAATCGGCAGCTATCGGGGGCTTCGCCACCGCAAGGGGCTTCCGGTCCGCGGGCAGAGGAGCAAGACCAACGCCCGTACCCGTAAGGGTCCGAAGCGGACCATCGCCAACAAGAAGAAGTAAGAGGGGGAAGGATTAACAATGGCTCAGCCGAAAGCAAAGCGCGGGGTTACCAGAAAGCGCCGCGAACGCAAGAATATAGAGAAGGGTGCCGTGCATATCCGTTCCTCGTTCAACAACACGATGGTGACCGTGACCGACGTGCAGGGGAACACGCTCTCTTGGGCGACCTCGGGCGGTCTCGGGTTCCGGGGCAGCCGCAAGTCCACGCCGTACGCCGCGCAGACAGCCGCCGAGACGGCGGCCCGCGCCGCGATGGAGCACGGGCTGAAAACGGTCGAGGTCTACGTCAAGGGTCCGGGATCGGGACGGGAAGCCGCGATCCGCGCCCTCCAAGGCGTCGGGCTGGACGTCACCCTGATCAAAGACGTGACGCCGATCCCGCACAACGGGTGCAGACCGCCGAAACGGAGGAGAGTGTAACAATGGCAAGATATACCGACGCCGTATGCCGTCAGTGCCGCCGCGAAGGGGTAAAGATGTTCCTCAAGGGGGACCGGTGCTATTCCGAGAAGTGCGCCGCCGACCGCCGCGCCTACGCTCCGGGTCAGCACGGGCAGGGACGGAAGAAGCCCAGCGAATATGGAACCCAGCTCCGGGAAAAACAAAAAGCCCGCCGCCATTATGGTGTACTGGAGCGTCAATTTGGGTTATACTTTAATATGGCGACCGGAATGAGCGGGCAGACCGGCGACAATCTGCTCTCCCTGCTGGAGCGCCGCCTCGACAACATCGTGTACCGCCTTGGGTTCGCCATGAGCCGTGCCGAGGCCCGCCAGATGGTCAATCACGGGCACATCACCGTCAACGGGCGCCGGGTCAACATCCCCTCTTTCCTCGTGAAGCCGGGCATGACCGTGGCGCTGAAACAGAAGAGCCGCTCCATCGAGCGCTTCAAGAATGTCGCCGAGCAGAACGCGACCCGTCCCGTGCCGCAGTGGCTGTCGCTGGACAGCGCCAACGCGCAGGCATCGGTGGTGGCGCTGCCGACCCGCGAAGACATTGATCTTCCGATTGAGGAACATCTCATCGTGGAGTTGTATTCCAAATAGCCTTGGTTCCGGATACTCGGCAGGAAAGAGAGGAGAGCTCGTATGGTAGAAATCGAGAAGCCGCGCATCGAGTGTATTGGAACAGATGAAAACAGCTCATACGGAAAATTCGTCGTAGAGCCGCTGGAGAGGGGCTACGGCACGACGCTGGGGAACTCCTTGCGCCGGATCCTGCTGTCCAGCCTGCCCGGAACGGCCGTCACGACCGTGAAGATCGCGGGAATCCACCACGAGTTTTCCATCGTACCCGGTGTTAAAGAGGATGTCACGGAGCTGGTTTTGAATATCAAGGGCATCATCGCGAAGATCCACTCCCCCGGCATCAAGACCGTCCGCATCGACAAGCAGGGGGAAGGCGAAGTCACGGCGGGCGATATCATTGTCGACAGCGACGTGGAGATCCTCAACCCCGATCTGCACATCGCGACCCTTGCGGCGGATGGCCACCTCGAGATGGAGATGACGATGAGCCACGGGCGGGGGTATATCCCGGCCGACCGCAACAAGCCGGCGCAGGCGATCATCGGGTTGATCCCGGTGGACAGCGTCTACACCCCGGTCCTGAAGGTCAACTTCTCGGTGGAGAACACCCGCGTCGGCAACATGACCGACTTCGATAAACTGACCCTTGAGGTTTGGACCGATTCCACCCTCTCGGCGCGGGACGCGGTGTCCCTCGGCGCGAAGATATTAGCCGACCTGCTCCTGATCTTTACCGACCTGAGCGCCGAATTGGGGCGCAGCACCACCGTCGTCGTCAAACCGGAGAGCCACCGGGACAAGATGCTGGAGATGACCATCGAAGAACTCGATCTGTCGGTTCGGAGCTTCAATTGTCTCAAGCGCGCCGGGATCAACAGCGTCGAGGATCTGGTCGATAAAAGCGAGAGCGACATGATGAAGGTCCGTAACCTCGGGCGCAAGAGTCTGGAGGAAGTCATCAACAAGCTGCAGACAATGGGTTTGACGCTGAAAGAAGAAATCTAAAGAGCGGTTTCACCGCTCGTGACACGAAAATAACGATCCGTCACCAATGGAGGAGAAGAGTATGCCCGGAACAAGAAAATTGAGCCGCCCGACAGCCCACCGTATGTCCATGCTTCGAGGAATGGTGACGGCTATGATCGAGAACGAGCGCATCGAAACAACGGTCACCCGCGCGAAGGACGCCTCCGCCCTTGTGGAGAAGATGATCTCCCTCGGCAAGGAGGGCACCCTCGCCGCGCGCCGCCGCGCGATGTCCTTCATCACGAAGGAGGATGCCGTGAAAAAACTGTTTGACGACATCGCCCCTCGCTACGCGGCCCGCGCCGGAGGGTACACCCGGGTCACCCGTACCGGACCGCGGCGCGGCGACGCCGCCGAGATGGCGGTGCTCGAACTGGTGGAAGGGTAAGCGCCGACAACGTATTCAAAGCCGTCTCCCAATTGGGAGGCGGTTTCTGTGTAGTCAAATATGGAAAGTACGCCTTCTTCCGGGTATGATACAATCGGCAGGACAAACAAGGAATGCGGAGAGGGGAACAATATCGCCTCCCGGTTGGGAGGCGATTTCATAAGGATACATAGTCCGGCGCGTTAAGGACGCCTACACCTCTTCGGCGTCGGTGAGGTCATCATCGTCGTCATCGTCGTAGTCGCAGCAATCCGCACCGAAATATTGCTCCTTTTTGCGGGCGACTTGACTGCGTAATGAGTCGAACCCGCGCACAATGACGTCAAAGTACTTGATGGCAAGCATCGTGACAGCCCCGACGACGACAAGGGAAATGAGCAGGCCGGAAATAATTTTGAACCAGGATTTCATGTTGGGATCCCCTTCCTATCAACAGTGTTTTCTTGTCCCCTCGGGGGGTTACTGGATGAATCCTAGTATACACCCTTTTTACCCGCCAAGCAAGACCTTTTTATCAATTTCCCCCACATAGATCAAGATTTGAGCGACCACCTGATACAGCTCGGGCGGAATTTCCTCCCCGATGTGGAGCATGTTGAGAAGGCTCGCAAGCTCCGGGTCCTCATGGATCGGGACATTGTGCTCCTTCGCGATCGAGATGATCCTTTCGGCAACGTGACCCTTCCCCTGCGCCACAACCGAAGGAACACCCCGATTGGGGTCGTATTCCAGCACAACCGCCTCGCGGACGACCGTCTTTTTCTTCTGGATCATGTCAGACCGTACGGTTGAACCGGTACCGCTCGGCGCGGACGGCGCGGCCTTTTTCCACCTTCGCGGGGGTTGACGGGTCGGGCGGTCTTTCCGCCGTGGCGTTGACCCGCTCCAAACGATACCCGTACAGCTCCAGCATCGTGTTCAACTCGGGCAGTCCGGCGCGGAACAGACGGGCCGCTTCCTCGGTCTGAAGCGCGAAATCGGCGTCCACACCCGTGCCGATCACCTTGATAAACCCCTCGACATTGCCGAGGTTCGCCGTCGCAAGCGAGACAAAAACCGTCGCGTTATGCGGATCAATCCTCTTCTTTTCCTTGCTGTCGTTGAATACGTAGAGCTGTGCCGTCGTACGCTCGCCGTTCAAAGTGAGGGGAAGCTGCGCAAACGCCGCGCAGTGGTTGAGCTGGTCCGAAAACCGCAGGTTCTCCACGATGTCCCGCGCAGCCTTCATCACCTCGGATCGGGTGCCCTCCGGCATCTCCTGCGCCGCCTCGACGACCCGCGCAAGCATCCGCCCAATCTCCCGCGTCTGACGCGGCGCGTCCATCTCACGCGGCAGCGCACGCCCCCGCGCCACCTTGGTGAAGATCGCGTCTAGCAAACGCGGAATCTCAGTCTGCTGCGCTGCGGGTTGCTGCGGGGCGGGCTGTTGCGCTGCGAACTGTTGTACAGGTTGTTGAGGTTGCTGAGGTACAGGCTGCGCGATAGGTTGTTGGGGGCTGGCAGATTGTTGTACGATGGGTTGAGGAACGGGAATAGGCTGCTGGGCTGCCGGTTGCTGGGTCTGGACGGCTGTCTGCTGTGTGCTAGGTTGTTGGGCTTGTGGGACAGGGGTCGTCTGTGCGGGAGCGTCTGTCGGCGGTATGTATACCGGTGCCGCCGGAGCGGGGTTCTGCGGCAGCGGCATCGGAACGGATTGCTGTGCTGCGGGAACCGGCTGCGCGATAGGCTGCTGGGCTGCCGGTTGTTGTGGCTGTTGCTGGACGGTGGTCTGCTGTGTGCCGGGTTGCTGGGCTTGCTGTGGGACAGGGGCAGTCTGTGCGGTAGCGTCTGTCGGCGGCGGTGCGGGTTGAGCTGTAGGCTGCTGTTGCGCCTGTATCGGTTGCTCTGATGTTGGCTGTGCCGTCTGTTGTGCCGGTTGCTGTAGCTGCGTTGGTTGCTGTGGGGGATCGGGGAGGAGGTCGAGGAGTTTTTGCAGCAGCGCGCCCAACTGCGACTGCGGTTCGCTCAAGGCGCGGTATTGTGCGATATTCTCCGGTGTGATCGGAATGCGGTGGCGCGCCATGAAAACCGCCTGCTCCGGCTCCAACTCGGGGTGCGCCGCAGCGGCTCTCGTCAGCGCTTCAAACTGCTTTGGCGTAAACGGCGTGCGCTGGTGCAGAATCTCCCGCGCGAGCGCCGTCGTCAGGTCGTTCTTCGGGGCGTGCGCGGCTTTGAGAAAGGTGTCCGCGGACGCCGTTCCCTCGCCGGAAATCTCCACCCTCGGTATGCCGTCCCGCACCGAGGAGACGGTCAGCGTCATCCGCTGTCCCGGCACAAGGGGTCGGTCGGTCAGCAGTTCCGCCAGAAACCGCTGCCCGTCCGGCATCCGGAGAGTCACCTTGCCGTCGGTGCCGACATCCAGCACCTCGGCCGTAAAGATGTCCCCCTCCGATAAGGCGAGTGGTTTGCCCTCCTGCGTTGGTATCTGCGCCGTTTGGAACTGCGCGGCGAGAGCGGCATACTCGGTTCCGACATTCACGAAGCCTCACCTCCGGGGTCAAACCCGCAGCACTTTTTATATTTCTTCCCGCTGCCGCACGGACAGGGGTCGTTCCGCCCGACCTTCGCGGCGGCGGTCTTCCGAATCGGCTGCTTCTTCTGCGGCTCCGCGCCGCCCGCGTGCTCGGTCATAGTCCCGCCGGCGACCCGGACGCGTTTCGGCTCTTCCTTCTTGATCTGGACACGCAGGAGGTAGGTGACGGTGTTGTCCCGGATCCTCGCGACCATGTCCTCGAACATGGCGAAGCCTTCCCGCTTGTATTCCACCACGGGGTCGGTCTGGGCGAAGGAACGGAGGGAAATGCCCTGCCGAAGCTCCGCCATCGCGTCGATGTGGTCCATCCACTGGGTGTCCACCGAGCGCAGCAGCGCGACGCGCTCAATCTCCCGCATCAGCTTCTCCCCGAACTGCGCCTCCTTCGCCTCGTAGACAAGTCTCGCTTTCTCCTGAAGCATACCGGCGACGTCGTCGGGGGTGAGGCCCTCCAACTCTTCCCGGGTAAGACGCATTTCCCCCGGCGCGAGGATCAGTTTCTCCATCGACAGCGCGATTTCCTCCATCAGCGGCTGCTCGACGAACCGTTCGGGACCCGCGACCCGGCGTACGGCGTCGGCGACGAACTCATTCAGCATCGCCGCGATGCTGTCCCGGATATCCGCGCCGTCCAGAACCTGCCGCCGCTGGCCGTAGATGACGTTCCGCTGGACGTTCATCACGTCGTCGTACTCCAAGACGTGCTTCCGGGACTGGAAATTGCGGGATTCCATCCGCTTCTGGGCGGTCTCGATGGCGTTGGAGAGCATCTTGTTTTCAATCGGGATGTCGTCGTTCATTCCGAGGGTATCCAGCAGCCCTTGGAGCCGGGACGCGCCGAACAGCCGGAGGAGGTCGTCCTCCATCGAGATAAAGAATCGGGAAGCGCCGGGGTCGCCCTGACGCCCCGACCGGCCCCGGAGCTGGTTGTCGATACGCCGCGCCTCATGGCGCTCGGTGCCGATGATATATAAGCCCCCCGCGTTCCGCACCTTCTCCGACTCGCCGGCGATGGCGTCCCGGTATCGTTTCAGCGCCGTTGTGTAGGCGTCCCGGGCGTTGAGGATCTCCTCGCTGCCGGTTTCGGCATAGCCGACCGCCTCTAGGATGATCTCCTCGGGCACCCCGGCTTTGCGGAGGTCATTTCGGGCTAGGAACTCGGCGTTGCCGCCCAGCTTGATGTCGGTGCCGCGCCCCGCCATGTTGGTCGCGATGGTGACCGCGCCGAGGTGGCCCGCCTGCGCGACGATCTCCGCCTCTTTCTCGTGGTGCTTCGCGTTCAAAACGTTGTGGGGGATCCCCTCTTTCTTTAAGAGGGCGCTGAGCAGCTCGCTCTTCTCGATCGACACCGTGCCGACCAGCACCGGCTGGTTCTTAGCGTGGCACTCCTTGACTTGGCCGATCACCGCGCGGAACTTTCCCGCTTCGGTGCGGTAGACCGAGTCGGGGTAATCGGCGCGGACGACCGGCATGTTGGTGGGCACCTCGATGATGTCCAGCTTGTAGATGTGGCGGAACTCCTCCTCCTCGGTCAGCGCGGTGCCGGTCATGCCGGACAGCTTGCCGTACATACGGAAGTAGTTCTGGAAGGTGATCGTCGCCAAGGTCTTGCTCTCCCGCTCGACCTTCACCTTCTCCTTGGCCTCAATCGCTTGATGCAGGCCGTCCGAGTAGCGGCGGCCCAGCATCAGGCGCCCGGTGAACTCGTCTACGATGACGACCTGACCCTCCCGGACGACGTAGTCGGTGTCCCGCTTCTTGATCCCCCGGGCGTGGAGGGCTTGGTTGATGTGGTGCATCAGGGTGGTGTTCTCGGCGTCCGCGAGGTTCTCCACCCCGAAGAACTGCTCGGCCTTCGCGATCCCCGCCGGGGTCAGCGTCGCGCTCTTCGCCTTTTCGTCCACCACATAGTCGCCGTCGATGCCGTCGTGCTCCTGCTTCGAGTCCAGCTCGACGACCTTGACCATCCGGAGCTTTGCCGCGAAGCTGTCCGCGCGGGTATACAGCTCGGTGGATTTGTCGCCCTGACCCGAGATGATCAGCGGGGTACGCGCCTCGTCGATCAGGATCGAGTCTACCTCGTCCACGATGGCGAAGACATGCCCGCGCTGCACCATGTCCTCCTTGTAGATCGCCATGTTGTCCCGAAGGTAGTCGAAGCCGAACTCATTGTTGGTGCCGTAGGTAATATCGCAGGCGTACGCCGCGCGGCGCTCCTCACCGGTCATCCCGTGGGCGACCAGACCGACGGTCAGCCCCAAAAAGCGGCAGATCTTTCCTTCCCGCTCGCTCTGGTATTTCGCGAGGTAATTGTTGACCGTGACGACGTGGACGCCCCGCCCGGTTAGGCCGTTGAGGTAACAGGGGAGGATCGCGGTGAGGGTTTTGCCCTCGCCGGTCTTCATTTCGGCGATCCGGCCTTGGTGGAGCACGATGCCGCCCACCAGCTGCACCGGGAAGGCGCGCTCCCCCAAGACGCGAAGCCCCGCTTCCCGTACGACGGCGAACGCCTCGGGCAGCAGGTCGTCCAGTTCCGCGCCGTCGCTGAGACGGGTTCGGAATTCATCCGTCTTTGCCCGCAGCTCGGAATCGGTGAGCTTTTGGATCTCCGGCTCCAGCCGCTCGATCTCGTCCGCAAGGGGCGTGATCCGCTTTAACTCACGGGACGAATGCGTCCCGAACAGTTTTTGTAAGAATGCCATCCGTTGTGACCTCCGGTTTTCTTATAGAAAGTCCTTTTAGTATATCGTAATTTCCCATGCTTTACAATAGCGGGAAAAGTGAAAAAACGCCGCCCTGTGTGTGCGGCGGCTTTCTTGACAGTTTGGTATTGCCGTGGTATGATACGGACGAACAGTGCTTTTTTGGCGATAATAGGGGATCAAGGCACTATAATGCGGAGACAACGGGCAAAGCTGCGCAATAAGCCCCAGCAGCCATGCGGGTTTTGAGTTTACGAGGGTGCCGCATGATAACAAGGAGGAGTATTTACCGTGACTTTTATTGAATCGGCAAAACGCTTAGGTGTGGCGGACTTCCCAGAAAACGGGCTGTCTGAGGAACAGAGCAAATTACGGCTTGTCGTCAAGTCGTTTTTAGAGTGCAATGAGGAAAAAGCTGAGGAATTAGCGAGGGAACTGCTTGCTTCCGCCCGTGACGAAGAAATTGAAAAAATGGCTTATGAACTTTTGTTTTCTATTCTGCTATGGCAGGACAGATTCGACGAGCTTACATCTCTTGGCTTCCCGCGAAACGACGATGATATGGAACAGATCGCAATGTATGATACAAGGGACGCCGAGTTTTTATTATCTCATGAGATCTCAGAAGCTGAAATGCCTGAGTTTCCTATGATTCAGCCTATCATGACCGTTCAAATTAACGGTAAAAACGTTAATTTGCTGGTTGATACAGGCGCTATGTTTACCGTAATAACGCAGTCCGTAGCGGAGCTGACTGACAGTAAGCCCGAAGAAAAAAGCGTTAACGCCGACGCTGTTACGGAAGGCTCCGTAGTTACGCGAGCCGCTCATATCAAAGAACTCAAGCTCGGAAAATCTGTCATACGGAACAAGAGATGTTTGATTATGCCGGATGAAGCCCTTGACTTCAGCGCTGCGGGAGGCCCGAAAATTAACGGCATGATAGGATGGGAAATCATCAAGCGTTTACAGTGGGAGATAGATTATAAAAATCGGAGGATACGGCTTTGTGCTCCCCGCAAATCGGATGTTGATAGGAATATGTGCTGCGATTTCTATCCTATGGTAAGAATGATTGTAAACGGTGAACCAATTACCGCGGCATTGGATACAGGCGGGAATAAAACAAATTTCGGGAAAAGCATGGTTGGCAGATTCCCGGGAGCGGAAAAAGATAAGCGTCAAATGGCGGGCGCCGGACAGTCCGAGGCTTCCGAATATGAGGGATATGTGATACCAGAATTGCCCATATTCTTCGACGACAAACAGATTGTTGCAAAAAACGCTTTTATCCATACTTCTAGGGAGTTTAGTCCCGCCCGGACATTGCTCTTATCCGGCAGTATCGGCAGCGATCTATTTTTTGACCATGTTTTGAAAATTGATTTTGAGAATAGGCACATGAGCATCGCCCGCGCAAAATAGGAAATTTTTGACTTAACGGCAAATAAAGCCCGTTATATGGCCGTAGCGACTATCCGCGCAACACATGGGGACAGGGGACGCTGTCCCTATGTGCCGAACCTCCGACTCCCCTCTGGCCCCATTGGTTAACCGTTAAACCGGCAATTCTGATGGGGCCAGACG
>JAISVO010000077.1 GCA_031271525.1 Oscillospiraceae bacterium | reverse complement strand
ACGGTTTGCCGAACCGGGAAAGCGAACCGAAACCCTCTTGGCCTTGTTGGAGGGGCATACCGACCGCTCTGCACGGTTCGTCACCTCTGTAGTCCTGCTCTACCCAGATGGGCGGGAGGTCACCGCCGAGGGGGTATGCGAGGGGGAAATCGCGCCCGCCCCGCGTGGAGACGGCGGGTTTGGTTACGACCCCATTTTCTTTCTGCCCGCGCTCGGGAAGACGATGGCGGAGCTGACCCCGGACGAAAAAGACGGGGTTTCCCATCGGGGGAAGGCGCTCCGCGCCCTCCTCGAAAAACTGTCGTGACGCTGGGGTTGTATGGCGGGAGCTTCAACCCGCCACATATCGGGCATGTCGAAGCCGCTCGGAGCGCGATTGCGGCTTTGGCGCTGGACCGGTTGATTTGGATGCCGTCCGGCGACCCGCCGCACAAAGAATTGCCCAAGGGAACCCCCTCGGTGACCCATCGCTTGAAGATGAGTGAGCTGGCGGCCGCCGGTCTGCCCAACACGATTGTGAGCGACTATGAGTTAGCCGGTGGGGCGCGATACACCGTCGATACTGTTCGGCACCTGTTAGGGCTGTATCGCCCTAAAAAAATCTACCTGCTAATGGGGAGGGATATGGGGGATATGTTTGACCGGTGGTATAAAGCGGACGAGCTGCGGGCACTCTGCGAGGTGTATGTCTTCCCGAGGACGCCCGAATCCAGCACCGACGCGCGGAAACTGCTGGCTGTGGGTCGCGGTGAAGACTTGCTGAATCCCTCCGTCTTCGCGTATATCCGGAAGGAGGGGCTGTATGGCGCCGCCTACGGCTGACGAACTGCGAACACTGCTGCGGGAGCGGCTTTCGCCCAAACGGGTTCTGCACACCTTGGGGGTCGAGTCGGTTGCGGTCAATCTGACGAAGCGGTGGGGCGGGGATGAAAACGACGCCCGAATAGCCGCCTTATTGCATGATATGACGAAAGAAGCGCCCGACCAGTTGAAATTACTGCGGGAATATGGTATACTTACCGTTATGTGTGAAGCCGCCGTTCCGAATGTCCGCCACGCAATCACCGGCGCGGCGTTTGCGAAGCGGTTGGGATACGATGACGGGATTGTCTCGGCTATCCGGTGGCACTCCACCGGGCGCGCCGGGATGACGGTTCCCGAAAAGATTCTCTACCTCGCCGACTGGGCGGAGCCGTTCCGGGCGGATGTCCCGGGACTGCGGGAGATACGGGGATGTATCTATACGGACATGGACACAGCCATGCTGTTGGGGTTGAAAGCGACGCTGCGCTATGTCCGGGACTTAGGGCAGCCGGTTGACAGGGATACGGAAGAAGCGATTAGATGGCTGGAGGGGTTGTGAGAGGATGGCGTTTTTCAGACGCCCCTACACGGGCAAACGGGTGGGGGAGGACGACCCGCTTCCGCTCGCCGAGGCGAGGGGGTTTCTTGGGTGGTGGAGACGCCGCCCGCTGTGGCTTCGGATCCTCTTGATCTCCCTTGCGGCGCTGGCCGTCCTCGCGGCAGGCTTTTTGATTACCCTCCGGCTGATGATCCGTCCGCCGGACGCCGACACGCCAATTGTCATCAACCAGCCTTCCCCGTCGTCGGTCGCGCTGCCGTCCGATGTTGCCCCGGAACCGACGCCGTCCGGCGCTGCCCCCCAGCCCTCGCCGTCGCCCGTGCAAGAGGTGAAGTATGAGAAGCGCGAAGGGGTGTACACCTTCCTCTTAGCGGGGCTGAACGAGTCCCTTGCCGACACCTTGATCGTCGTCACTCTGGACACTGAGGCGGGCACTTGCCACATGCTGTCGGTCCCCCGTGACACAATTGTTGAGAGCGCGCCGCGCACCGTCAAGAAGATCAACAGCTCGTATATGCAGCGGAGCGGGATCGAGGAGGACGACCGGGGTATCCCGCAGCTGAAGAAGGAGATCGCCACCCTGATCGGCTATCAGCCCGAATACGCGGCGGTGGTGGACTACGATGGGTTCAAGAGGCTGATCCGGGCGGTTGACGGCGTGGACTTCAACGTGCCGATGCGGATGTATGTGCCGGGAGAGGGAATTGACCTCCAGAAGGGGATGCAGCACCTGAACGCCGAACAAGCCCTCCAGTTGGTGCGGTTCCGGGTTAACCCCATCGACAAAACAGGCTACGACGACTACGGGCGGATGGAGACCCAGCAGAAGCTGTTGATCGCGGTCGCGAAGAAAGCCCTCGCCAATTGGGGGAAGATCGGCGAATACATCGACATCGCAAAAGACAACCTAACAAGCGACCTCAACTGGAACAACATGCTCTGGTACGCCGAGCAGATCGCGAAGATCGGGATGGACAACGTGGAGATGCACACCCTGCCGACAAAGACGGTCATCCAGCCGGCGGAGATTCCGAACAGCGCGCACAACGGCTACTATGAGATGGTGCTCGCCGAGGAGGCGCTGAAACTGATCAACGGGACGATCAACCCGTTCGGCATCCCCATCGGGGAAGAACTGGTGGAATATACGAAACTGACCGAAACATATACGGGGGGATGACATATGGAACCCAAGAAACTCGCGGGCAGAATCGCGCATATATTAAACGATAAAAAGGCGGCGGACATCCGTCTGCTGGAGGTCGCCGAGCTGACGACGCTGGCCGATTACTTCGTGATCGCGACCGGAACCTCCGCGCCGCACCTGAAAACCCTTGCCGAAGAGGTGGAGTTTGTCCTGAAGAAGGAGGACATCACCCCGGGGCACACCGAGGGGCGGAACAGCGGGAGCTGGGTGCTTCTGGACTACGGCTCGGTGGTCGTCCACCTTCTGCAGCGGGAGGCGCGAGAGTTCTACTCGATCGAGCGGCTCTGGGCGGACGCCAAGGTTTTTGTGAATGAGGATGAATGAGATGAACAACCAATACACGCCGGGTGAAATCGAACCGAAATGGCAGAAGATTTGGCTGGACGGCGGTTTCTTCCGCGCGTCCGACGGGGACGGGCTGAAAAACTTTTACTGTCTGATCGAGTTTCCCTATCCCTCCGGCGTCGGGCTGCACATCGGCCACCCCCGCCCGTACACAGGGATGGACGTGCTGGCGCGGACCCGGCGGATGCAGGGGTATAACGTCCTTTTCCCGATCGGGTGGGACGCCTTCGGGTTGCCCGCCGAGAACTACGCCATCAAGAATAACATCCACCCCTCCGAGGTGGTGAGAAACAATGTCACGCATTTCCGGGGTCAGATCCGGCGGCTGGGCTACTCCTTCGACGACAGCCGTGAGATCAACACTACCGATCCGGCGTACTACAAGTGGACCCAGTGGATTTTTCTCAAGATGTTTGAAAAAGGGCTTGCGTATAAGTCCAACATGCCGGTCAATTGGTGCCCTTCGTGTAAATGCGTCCTCGCCAACGAAGAGGTGATCGGGGGGCTATGCGAGCGGTGTGACACCCCCGCCGAGCGCCGGGACAAGAGCCAATGGATGCTCAAAATCACGGCGTACGCCCAGCGTTTGCTGGACGATCTCGACCTGTGCGACTACCCCTCCCGGGTGGCGGCGCAGCAGAAGAACTGGATCGGGCGGAGCGAGGGCGCCGAAATTTCCTTCCCCGTCGTGACTGGCGGCGGAGAGAGCTTGGGGGACCTGCGGGTCTACACCACCCGCCCGGATACCCTCTTCGGCGCGACCTATATGGTCATCTCCCCCGAACACCCCCTTGCGGCGAATGCAATCGTGAAGAACAAAGCCGAAACAAGCGACTACCGTTGCGCCGCCGCCAAGAAGAGCGACTTTGAACGCACCGAGCTTGCCAAGGACAAAACCGGCGTCCGCTTGGACGGTCTCTGCGCGGTCAATCCGGCTACCGGCGAAAACATCCCGATTTATGTGTCCGACTATGTGCTGATGAGCTACGGTACCGGGGCAATCATGGCGGTCCCCGGGCATGACGAGCGGGACTGGGCGTTCGCCAAAGCATTTGGCTTACCGGTCATCGAGGTCGTCGCGGGAGGGGACGTGACTAAAGAGGCGTTCACCGACACCGAGACGGGTGTCTTGGTCAACTCCGGCTTTCTCAACGGCCTCGAAGTCGCCGCCGCAAAGGTCAGGATGGCGGAGTGGCTGAAGGAAAAGGGACTGGGGGAACCGGTGGTGCGGTTTAAGCTGCGCGATTGGGTCTTTGCCCGCCAGCGCTACTGGGGCGAACCGATCCCGATCGTCCATTGCCCGGTCTGCGGGATGGTGCCTTTGTCGGAAGACCAGCTACCTCTCCGTCTGCCGGAGGTGAAAAACTATCAGCCGACCGAGACGGGCGAAAGCCCTCTCGCGGCAATCACCGACTGGGTGCATACCGCCTGTCCGAAGTGCGGCGCGTCCGCGAAACGGGAGACGGACACCATGCCCCAATGGGCGGGTTCCTCGTGGTACTTTTTGCGCTACACCGACCCGAACAACGATAACGCCCTCGCGTCAAAGGAAGCGCTGGAGCGCTGGATGCCGGTGGACTGGTATAACGGCGGGATGGAGCACACCACCTTGCATTTGCTCTACAGCCGGTTCTGGCATAAGTTCCTCTACGACATCGGGATCTGCGCAGAGCCGGAGCCCTACAAGAAACGTACCAGCCACGGGTTCATCCTCGGCTCGGACGGTACGAAAATCTCCAAAACGAAGAACAATGGGATGGATCCGGACGAGGTGGTGCGAGGGTTCGGCGCGGATACCCTGCGGCTGACCATCCTCTTCATCGGCGACTTCGAGAAGGGTTGTCAGTGGTCGGACAAAGCGATCAAGGGCTGCCGCCGCTTCCTCGAACGCGTCTGGTCGGTATCGCACGCCGCCGCCAAAGACGAGCGTATCACCCCGGAGTTGGAGATCAAGCTGCACCAAACTATCAAGAAGGTCACAGAGGACATTGAGGAGTTGAAATTCAACACCGCTATCGCCGCGATGATGTCCCTCTGCACCGCTCTGGAGAAGGGTTGTACCCGGGGCGATGTCAAGGTGCTGCTTCGGCTGCTCTCGCCCTTTGCGCCCCACCTCTGCGAGGAGTTGTGGGAGCTGTACGGCGGCAAAGGCCTGATCTGCCAAGCAGAATGGCCCGTCTTTGACCCCGCCAAGACGGTGGAGGAAACGGTGGAGCTTGCGGTGCAGATCAACGGCAAACTGCGGGGAACGGCGACCGTCCCTCGGGGCTGCGGGCAGGACGAAGCCATCGCGGCCGCGCTCGCCATCGAGAAGGTGGCCACGTTTGCCGGCGGACGGACGCCCGACAAGGCGTTCGTCGTGCCCGATAAGTTGGTCAATTTGATCTTCAAGGGGTAATCGCATTGCGCGATTACCGAGACGCCCAGAGAACACACCCGGACAAAAATATCCTCTTCCCCCACTTGACAACCCAAGTTTTTTGTGCCATACTGCATTTTGGAAGAGACCCCGCGCGGCAACATACGTCCCGCAAGAGAACCGGCGCCGCGGCTGGAAGCGCCGGCCGGGACGGGCACACGCGGCAACAGCTCTACTTCGCAAAATAAACAAAACCGAATACCGTAGAGTTGGGCGCGCGTACATAAGTGCGCCAATGCAGGGTGGCACCGCGGAGGGGGTTAACCTCCGTCCCTCAAGAACAGTCTTCATGATATTCATGACTGTTTTTGAGGTTTTTGCTTATACTCAGAAAAGATTGGGTCGCTGGAGGCGAACGGACGAGAAAGCGGGGTACGTAACCATGAAGAACCAATACAGAACCCATACCTGCGGGGAAGCGCGGGTCGGCCATGTCGGCGAAACCGTCAAATTGGCGGGTTGGGTGGATACCATACGGGACCACGGCGGAGTGATCTTCGTCGATCTGCGCGACCACTATGGGGTGACACAGGTCGTTTTCAACGACGAAACATTGATGAAGGGTATCCCGCGCGAAACGGTTGTCGCTGTCGGCGGGCGTTTCCGAAAGCGGGACGCCGATACGGTCAACCCTAAGCTGCCAACCGGGGAAATGGAGCTCAAAGCCGACTCCCTCACCGTGCTCGGCGAGGTGAGCAATCCGCAGCTGCCGTTCGAGATCGGGATATCGACCCAGAGCCGGGAGGACTTACGCTTAAAATACCGCTTCTTGGACCTGCGGAATCCGGAGGTCCATGAGCGGATCGTCCTCCGCTCTGAAATCACCCGCTTTCTCCGGGCGAAGATGGAGGAACTGGGCTTTCTGGAGATTCAAACCCCCATCCTCACCTCTTCGTCACCCGAAGGGGCGCGGGACTATTTGGTGCCCAGCCGGAAGCATAAAGGGATGTTCTACGCCCTGCCCCAAGCGCCGCAGCAGTTCAAGCAGCTCCTGATGGCGTCCGGGTTCGACAAATACTACCAGATCGCCCCCTGCTTCCGGGATGAGGACGCCCGAGCTGACCGCTCTCCCGGCGAGTTTTATCAGCTCGACTTCGAAATGGCGTTCGCGACCCAAGACGATGTCTTCGAGGTCGCGGAAAAGGTTTTGTATGACACCTTTGAAAAATTCGCAGATTGGCGGGTTGTCGCTCCCCCGCCCTTCCCGCGCCTCACCTACGCCGAGTGTATGCTGAAATACGGCACCGATAAGCCCGACCTGCGGAACCCGCTGATCATTGAGGATCTGACCGCCTTCTTCGCCGAGGCGGACTTCGCCCCCTTCAAAGGAAACCCCGTACGGGGGATTGTCGCCGGCAACAGTGTGAACCTCCCCAAATCCTTCTATGAAAAAATGCTGAGCTACGCCACCGGCGAGGTGGGGATGAAAGGGCTTGGCTACATCTCGGTGCTGCCGGGGGCAGAGCTAAAGGGTCCGATCGTGAAATTCCTCACCGAAGAAAAGCAGCGGGAGCTGATTGCAAAGCTGTCGCTCCATGAAAACGACACCCTTTTCTTCATCAGCGACACCGCGAAGCTTGTGGATAAATTCGCGGGGCAGATCCGCACCGAACTCGCGAAGCGGCTGGACTTGATCGACAACGGCGCGTTTACCTTCTGCTTTGTCACCGACTTCCCGATGTACGGGATCGACGAGGAGACGGGCGGCATCACCTTCACCCACAACCCCTTCTCCATGCCGCAGGGGGAGATGGAAGCGCTGACGACGCAAGACCCGCTCGATGTCAAGGCATATCAGTACGACATCGTCTGCAACGGGGTGGAGCTGTCCTCCGGGGCGGTGCGGAACCACCGGCCCGATATCATGGTTAAGGCGTTTGAGATTGCGGGCTATAGCCAAGAGGTCCTTGAGGAGAAATTCTCCGCTCTCTTCAACGCGTTCAAATATGGCGCGCCGCCCCACGCCGGGATGGCTCCCGGGTTGGACCGGATCATCATGCTTCTGACCGGCACAGAGAACATCCGGGAGGTTGTTGCCTTCCCTATGAACGGCAACGCGCAGGACCTGTTGCTGGGCGCGCCGGGGACTGTGACCGAGAGACAGCTCCGTGAAATTCATATAAAGGTGCGGTGATTATGGATTTGCGACCGTTTGAAGCTATGGCAAAGCTCTGTCTTTCCGAAAACGAGCGGGAGACAGCAATCAGGCGGGCCGAAGCCCTGCTCGAAAGCTTTTACGCGATCGAAACCGTTAACACCGAGGGGGTCGCGCCGATGGTATCGGTTCTCGGCATTGAGAACGTCCTCCGGGAGGATACCGTCAGTCAGGCAATTTCCCGGGACGTTTTGCTGGCCGGCGCGCCCGAAACGTCGGGCGGCTATTTTGCCGTACCCAAGACACTGGACTGAGGAGGGTGAGCGGATTGATCTATATCGACGACAGTATCTTGCAAAAGGGCAAGCCCGCAACCGCCGGGTCGAAGATTTTAGAGGGCTATGTCGCGCCCTACGACGCTGAGGCCGTCACCCGGCTGGGCGGGGAGACCGCACAGGTGAGGCTGGGCGAATTCGGTCTGGAGCCGCCCGATGAACTACCGGACGGCACCCTTCTTTGTAACGATGACTTCGGGCACATCCGTATACTGGCTGCGAAACGGGGGCTATACACCCTCCGTCCGACCTACGGGACGGTATCGCGGTACGGGCTGATCCCCACCGCCTGCTCGATGGACCAAATCTGCATTGTCTGCGGCGACCTCGCCGAAGGGTTTTCCCTTTTGGAGAAAATCGCCGGAAAGGACGAAAAGGACGGCGCGATGTTTCCTGAGACAAACTGCCGGTATGATAAACCGGACGCGCCTGTACGGCTGCACGAAGGAGCGCTTCCCTACGCCGAGCTGTATCAGTCGGTGCTGAACATCTTGGCGTTCGCGGAAATCAGCGGCAACCTCAGCCGGTATGACGGGGTCAAGCTCGGCTTCCGCGCTGAAGGGTATACCGGGCTGGACGGGATGTATATCAAGACCCGTTCCGAGGGGTTTGGGCTTGCCGCCAAGTTGGCTGTCCTGATGGGGTGTCTGGTGCTTTCCAAGGAACACTATGATGCGCTGTATGACAAGGCGATGCGGATCCGGAGGCTGATCAGGGAATCGCTTCCGTTTGACAGGTTCGACGTGCTGGCGCTCCCGGTTGACAACCCCCTGCCGGTTCTGGCCGGGTTGCCGTCGCTTACATTCGGCTCGGTGCAGCTCGCGGCGAACGTGAAGAACGAGGGAGTCCTGCTGAAAGCGATGGAGGCGGTGCTATGAGACGGTATGAGGTTGTGATGGGGCTGGAGGTCCACGCGGAGTTGGCCACCGAGACGAAGCTTTTCTGCTCCTGCCCGGCGAAGTTTGGCGGGGGGCCGAACGAGCACGTCTGCCCGGCCTGCTCGGGAGCCCCGGGGATGCCCGCCGTCGCGAACAGACGCGCCGTGGAACTGGGGATTGCCGCCGCAATTGTCACGAACAGCGAGATCACCCCGGTGATGACCTTTGACAAGAAGAATTACTTCTACCCCGACCTGCCGACGGGTTACCAGATCACCCAGATCACCGCCCCCATCTGCCGGAACGGGCGGGTGGAGATCGAAACCGGCGCGGGGGCAAAAACGATCACCCTCAAACAGATCCACATCGAGGAGGACGCCGGGAAGCTGATCCACGACGCGCGCTCTACTCTGGTGGACTTCAACCGCACCTCGGTGCCGCTGGTTGAAATCGTCAGCAATGCGGACTTCCGTACGGCGGCGGAGGTGGTGGCGTACCTAGAAAAGCTCCGGTCGCTTTTGAGCTTTGCCGGGGTGAGCGACTGCAAGATGCAGGAGGGCTCGATGCGGTGCGATGTCAACCTCTCGGTGCGGGAGGTGGGCTCACACGCGCTCGGGGTCCGCGCCGAGATCAAGAACATGAACTCCCTCAAGGCGATCGCCGCCGCCATTGAATATGAAGCACAGCGGCACATCGACGCGCTGGAAACGGGGAGCGAGACGCTGATTCAAGAGACCCGCCGCTGGGACGACGACCTCGGCGAGACCTTTCCGATGCGGGAGAAGGAGAACGCCAACGATTACCGCTACTTCCCAAACCCTGAGATCATGCCGATCCGGATCGGCGAAGACTGGATCGAGCGTGTGCGGAACAGTCTTCCCGAGCCGGCGCACGAAAAATACGCCCGGATGGTGGGCCCCCTCGGGCTTCCCGAAGCCGACAGCAGGATCATCACCGGGAGCAAAAACCTCTCGGACATTTTCGATACGACGACAGCGGCCTTTAATAACCCCAAAGAGGTCGTCCATTGGATCGTCGTTGAGCTCCTCGCCGTCGCGAAGGGGGATAACAAGGGTGAGGACGATATTGCGATCGACAGCGGAAAATTCGCGAAACTCCTCGAGCTGGTCGAGGAAAAGGTGATCAATCGGAATGTCGGCAAAAAGCTGCTTAAGTTGGTGCTGACCGAGGGAATCGACCCAGAGGATTACGTTCGAAAGAACAATCTGGGGCTCGTCAACGACACGGGGGCGATTGACGAGGCCATCCGGACGGTCTTATCTCAACAGAAAAAGTCTGTTGAGGAGTATCGGGGCGGCAATGAAAAGGTAATCGGGTTCCTGATGGGTCAGGTTATGCGCTCCCTCGGCGGCAAAGCCGATCCGAAGGTTGTCGGCGAGCGACTGAGTTCAGCCCTTCAGTTTTGATACGCTGTAGGTGAGAACCCGGCGCAGTGGGTTCCACAGGACGAGGCAGAGCACAAAATTTCCGGCGCAGTGGGTCAGGTCAAAGGGGATCCCCGAAATCCAGCGGGCGGCTGCGGAAGGGAGCCCGCCGATAAACAGGTAAGGGATCGCGTCCAGCGCGCCGAAGAACAGCCCAAACACACCCGACACGGCGGCCATCAGCCATATGTTGTCGTGTGCCTTTACGAGCCATGTCACGGCGGCAAGGATCGCCCAGACATAGAGGTATGTGATCCACCACATGGCGAAGCCGTAGTAAAATCCCTCCAGCAGGACAAAGAGGTAGATGACAAACAGGACGTTCCGCCGGAAGGTGACGGTGAAGAGCATGACCAATAGGCTGACCGTCTCGATATTGGGCAGAAAGGGCAGGAAGGCCGCTTTTGCCACCTGAAACCCAAACAGCAGCGCGGCGCTGACCGCCAGCGCCGCGACTGTTCGAGCCTTTTGCATGTTCATCCGGATCAGCTCCAGGTGGTCAGGGTGATGGTGAAGTTGTCGCCGTCCGCGACGGTGGTGGTATCAACGCCCTCCATCATATCCTCGCCGTTTTTCTTGAACTGCCAGAACTCCTGTTTCGCCTCGTCGGCGGTCAGCCCCTTGACGCTCGTCACCATCAAACCGTATGCGCTCTCGGTGCCCTCGATCAGGTTCTGCTCTTCCAGCGCTTGGCGCAGGAACTCCGCGTCGGTGCGGAAGTCAATCGACTCGGTTTCGCCGCCCATGACGATGTCGATATGGAGCGCTTTCTCCCCCGTCTGCGTTTCGGGGCGGGTGAAGAACCAGACCGCCGTGAACGCGCCCGCGAGGATAATCAGCCCGAGGATGACCGCTAAGATTTGCCTTGTCTGTTTTGTCATTGCCCTTTCTCCTTTAAGAAAAATACCCCTCAGTCTCACAGGACTGAGGGGCTAAGCAACATAACAACACCGGGGGACGGTCTTCCCGGTCAGCCACCTGCTCCATATCCTGTGGAGTGAAGTGGAACGATACCGGCAGGTCTTCCGACTGAGACAAATCCGTTTTTCCGCCTTCCCGGGGTTTTGTTTCCCAGTGGCTCCGCGTCTTGGCGTGTGGAAAAACTATGTCATTACGGCAGCAGGACTGTTTGGGATTTGCACCCGATTCCCTATTCTCGCGTTTTTATGAACGCGCACCGATATGTCCATTATTTAGTTTGGCATAGTATACCACAGAAGAGACCGGTTTGTCAAGCGTAAGTTGTTGCA
>JAISVO010000150.1 GCA_031271525.1 Oscillospiraceae bacterium | reverse complement strand
CACCGTTTCGGCGTACCGGCGCGTCCCGATCTCCTCGATACTGAAGACGGGCTGTTCCGGCATCCCGTTCGGCAAAACGACGGAGGACGGGCTGTAGGGTGTCGCCTCCGCCGTTGGCGGCGCGGCCGGCTCCGGGGAGGCTGCCGGTACAGGGGAGTCGGCGGGGCTCGGGGGCGCGGCGGGCACAGACGGAGCGGACTGCCGGCCTGTTCCGCCGCAGGCGGATAGGAGGAGGCAGAGAAGAAGGGCCACGGTTAGGGAATTCTTCACGTGGGTCACCGCCTTTGGCAACATGTCACATACAGTATACCCCAAATCCAACTGGCTCGCAAGCGTAAAACCGAATACCCCATGCTTTTGGGGGTAAAATACATCGCGAAGGGGGAGTTCTATGCATTTGCTGCGTTCGGTAGGGTACACCGCGATCCTCTACCTGATTGTCGTCATCGCGATGCGGCTGCTCGGCAAGCGTCATATCGGCGATATGCAGCCCAGCGAGTTTGCCGTGACCATCCTCCTCAGCGAGATGGCGACCATCCCGCTTCAGGACCCCGAACAACCGCTCCTCAACGGGATCATACCGATACTGGTACTCTTGGCGTTTGAGCTGTCCCTGTCGTTCGGGTTCATTAAGAACCGGCGGCTTTGGCGGTTGTTTGAGGGGAAGGAGACGATCCTTGTCCGCGCGGGGACGGTTGATGAGCGCGCTCTCCGCCGTAACCGCGTCACCTTGAACGAGCTGTTTGAAATGCTGCGCTTGCAGGGGTTCACCGACCTCTCGCAATTGAAATACGCCATTTTTGAGACGAACGGGCAGCTCTCGGTCATCCCGTACGAAGCGCACAAACCGGCGACGCCGGCCGATCTGTCGGTGCCGGTGGATGAACCGGGGCTGCCGCAAATCCTGATTTCGGACGGGCGGGTGATGCCCCGTAAGCTGGACAAAGCCGGGTTGACCGATGCGTGGCTGCAAGCAGAACTAACCTCCCGGGGCTTCAAGAGCGCCTCGGAGGTTTTTGTCCTCACCCGTGACGAGTGCGGCCGTGTCTATTGTGTCGCGAAACAGAAGGGAACGCCGAGCACAGCGTAAATCCCCGCTGTTATCGGCTTATTGGTCGCTGTTCGCGAGGCAAATTCCCAGTTCCTCCAACTGCTTCGGGTCCACCGCCGCCGGACAGCCGGTCATCGGTTCCGCGGCGGACTGCGTTTTGGGGAAGGCAATGACATCGCGGATGTTCTGCGTTCCGCAGAGGAGCATGGTCAGCCGGTCAAAGCCGAAGCCGATCCCGCCGTGGGGCGGCACGCCGTAGCGGAACGCCTTCAGCATGTGCCCGAACCGCCGCTGCATCTCGTCCTCCGGGATGCCGAGCAGGGAGAATACCTTCGCCTGTAAATCGGCGTCATGGATACGGATCGAGCCGGAACACAGCTCGTAGCCATTGCACACCATGTCGTACGCCTTGGTTCGGATGGCCGACAGGTCGTCGCCGCCCAACAGCGGGATATCCCCGTCCAACGGCGCGGTGAACGGGTGGTGCTGGGAGACGAACCGCCCCTCCTCCTCACTGTACTCAAACATCGGGAACTCGGTGATCCAAAGGAACTTGAACTCGTTGGGATTCAGCAGGTTCAGACGGCGGGCGCATTCCAGCCGCAGAGCGCCCAACGCCGTTTTCGTAAGCGTCTCGTCGCCGTCCGCGATGACAAACAGAGTGCTTCCGGGCGCGAATCCCGAACGGTCTGTGAGATCTTTCAGCGTCGCTTCATCCAAAAACTTGGCGAAGCCGGAGGACTCGGCTTTGTGCCAGGCAAGCCCCTTTACGCCCAACCCCTTAACATATTCTGTGAGGCTGTCGATTTCCTTCCGGGTGAACTCGTGGGGCGCGACGATACCCCGGACCGATCTGGCCTGATCGAAAACGGCAAAACCGCTGTTTCTGGTGGGGCCAGTCAGGTCTTTTAGGGTCATTTCGAAGCGTATGTCGGGTTTGTCGCTTCCGTATACCTCCATCGCTTCGTGCCACGTCAAACGGGGCATCGGGGTGGGTACGTCAATACCGAACGCGCCGAATAAGTTCGCGATCATTCCCTCATTCAGGGCATAAATGTCCTCCAGATCAACAAAGCTCATTTCAATGTCGAGCTGAGTGAAGTCAGGCTGACGGTCGGCGCGAAGGTCCTCGTCCCGGGCGCAGCGGGCGAATTGAAAATACTTTTCAACGCCGGCCACCATCAGGAGCTGCTTATACTGCTGGGGGGATTGCGGCAGGGCGTAGACCGTCCCCTTGTGGATCCGGGAGGGGACGAGGTAGTCCCGGCTGCCCTCGGGTGTGGACGCAGTCAGGATCGGGGTCTCAACCTCGGTGAAGCCTTTGTCGTCCAAATATCGGCGCAGGGTCTGCATGGCGCGGTGCCGGATCTTCAAGTTGCTCTGCAGCACCGGGCGGCGGAGGTCGAGGTAGCGGTATTCCAGCCGGAGCAGCTCGGCGGTCTTCACCTCGTCCTCAATCTCAAAGGGCGGGGTCGCCGAACGGGAGAGGACGCGGAGCGCCGTGACCTCCACCTCAATCTCGCCGGTAGGGATATTCCTGTTCTTGCTGGCACGCTCCCGCACCGTCCCGGTGACGGCGAGGCACCATTCCCCCCGCACAGCGGCGGCTTGCTCGGACAGCGGATTATCGGCGCCGAAGGTGCATTGGGTGATTCCGTCCCGGTCGCGCAGGTCAATAAAGACCAACCCGCCCAAATCTCTGGTGCGCTGTGCCCAGCCGCAGACGGTCACCGCCTGCCCGATATTCGCCGGGCGAAGCTCCCCGCAGGTGTGTGTTTTCATCATACCGTCGTTCCTCCTATGGTCAGCGCGACCGCCGCCGCGTCCAGCTTGCTTTGCTCCTCGCCGCCTGTCCGCATATTCTTAATTGTGATCAACCCTGCTGCCAGCTCATTACCCCCGATGACGGCGGTGTGAGCCGCGCCCAGCTTATCGGCATACTTCATCTGCGCCTTCAGGCTCCGTCTGCAGAGGTCGGTTTCGGCGCGTACCCCCCGGTGCCGAAGCTCCTGACAGAGCTTTACGCACTGCCGCAGGGCGGCGTCCCCCATCGGGGCGAGGTACAGGTCGGTAACCGCCTGATCCTGCGGAGCCAGCCCCTTTTCGGTAAGGACCAGCAAAAGCCGCTCCAGCCCCATCCCAAACCCCAGCGCCGGGGTGGGCGGACCGCCCAGCGCCGCAACCAGCCCGTCGTACCGTCCGCCCGCCGCGACGGCCCCTTGCGAACCGATATCGTTCGAGATAAACTCAAACACCGTCCCGGTGTAGTAGTCGAACCCGCGCATGATCTTCGGGTCAAGCTCAAACGGGATACCCAGCTCGGCGAGGATCGTTTGCAGCGTCTCGGAGAAATCGGCGCAGGTTTCACAGAGGTGCTCCGTGATAACCGGCGCGTCGGCTACGATTGTTTTACAGCCCTCAACCTTACAGTCGAGCACACGCATCGGGTTCCGCTCCAGCCGCTCCCGGCAGGTCGGGCAAAGCCCGTCCGCCCGCTCGGATAGCCAAGCCTTCAGCACCGTCTGGTAAGCCGGGCGGCACTCCTTACAGCCGATGCTATTCAGGCGCAAGCTGACGCCCAAGTTACCGAAACTGTTCAGCACGCCATACGCGAGGGAAATGATCTCGGCATCGGCCTGAGGCCCGGGCGCGCCGAAGCACTCACAGCCGAACTGCACATGCTGGCGGTACCGCCCCTTCTGCGGTTTTTCATAACGGAAGTTAGGCGCGATGTAGAAGCATTTGAAGGGCAGGGCGCTCATATGCAGCCCGTGCTCGATAAACACCCGGACCGTCGAGGCGGTCCCCTCGGGACGGAGGGTCAGCGAGCGCCCCTCTTTATCGAGGAAGGTGTACATCTCTTTCTGCACGACATCGCCGGTCTCGCCCATCCCCCGGGTGAACAGTTCGGTGTGCTCAAAGATCGGGAACCGGATCTCGCCGAAGCCATACAATCCGGCGATTTCGCGGAGCTTTTGCTCCAGCGCTTGCCACCGTTTTGTTTCTTCGGGCAGGATGTCGTAGGTGCCTCGCGGCGCGGCCAATTTCATTCGGCTTCCTCCGTTTCAAATCGCGGCGCGAACCGCTCGATCACCCGTCGGTAGAACTGCACGGCGGCCCCCAACGAGGCGACCGCGACCCGCTCGTTTTCGGCGTGTACGGTCGCGTGCTCATCCGCCGTCAAGATGAAGGGGGAGAAGCGGAAGACCGCTTCGGAAAACGGCTCATAGTGCCGGGAGTCGGTGCCGCCGCAGAATAACCCCGGGACAGCGGGGATGCCGGGATAGACATCCGAGACAGCCGCCGCGAAATCGCGGAAGGCCGCGCCCTTGTAGTTCGCGACGCCGGTGGGCGGGGACTCGAAGAGGACGTCGACCCGGATTCCCAGATCGCGGGTCAGCGCCTCGATCCAGCGCAGGGTGCGCTCGGCGCTGTCGCCCGGCAGCAGACGAATGTTGAGGATTGCCTCGGCGGTCGCGGGGAGGACATTGGGTGCGACCCCGCTCTGCAGAACGGTGGGTACAGCGGTGGAACGCACCAGCGGGGACGTCCGCTCGTCGTCGGCAAGCCTCTTCAAAAGTTTCCGGTCGTAGAGCCGGGGCGAAGCGAGGTAACGGCGCAGATCGGGCTCCAGCCAAGGGGCGATTTCTTTGAGGTTGTCCCGTATCAGGTCGCTGAACTGCGCCGGACGGGGTTGGAAGCCGATCCGGCAGATCGCCTCGCAGAGGAGGTCGGGCGCGCTCCGTTTGGGCGGACGGGACGAGTGCCCCCCCGGCGCGCTGACCGACAGGCGGAGGTTGACCATCCCCTTCTCCGCGACACAGACGTCGGCGACAGGCTTGCCCACCGGGAAGACGGCATCCGAGATGAAGCCGCCCTCGTCCAATACCATGGAAAAACGCAGACCCTGCTGGGCAAAGTAGCGGGCGAACATCTTCGCGCCTTCACCGCCGCCCAATTCTTCGTCATGCCCCAGCGCCAGATAGATATCCCGCGAGGGGGTATATCCCTTTGTGATCAGACTCTCCAGAGCCTCAAAGAGACAGACGACCACGTTCTTGCAATCGAGCGCGCCCCGTCCCCAGACGTAGCCGCCCTCTATCCGTCCCTCAAAGGGGGGGTGCCGCCAGCCGCCCTCCGCCGGGACGACATCGAGATGCCCGCAGAGCAGGATCGGGTCGCCGGACGGCTCGGGGGAGACCCAGCGGAAGAGGGAGGAGAACCCCGGCGTATACTCGGAAGCCAGCGTCTCATGGACTTTCGGGTACCGCGACCGCAGGAAGCCCCGCAGGTTGACCCATTGGGTGAAATCGCGCTGGGTGATGTCGGAAAACGAGACCGTCTGGAAGCGGATCGCCTCGGAGAGGTTGTCCGCGACGCGCTTGGCCTCCTCCTGATCGTAACCCGGCATCCCCGGCACAACGGCGTCCGCCCGGGGCACCCTCCGCATCGCCGCAGCCAGCGCGGCGATCAAAAGGAGCACCGGGACGGCGACGCCCGCGATATAAAAAAGCTGCATTGGTCATTTCTTCTCTCATTAGAGTGATCCGTGTGGTTTTTGCAGTATATCACATTTTACCCCGATTGAGAAGTGTTTTTTCTGCGGGAGCGGTTTATCCATCGCTTGGAGGCGGCTCGGCCGGCGGGAGCGTCCCGCTTTTGACGGCGATCCGTTTCTTCGCCAGATCGGAGAGCAGGTCGAGGACGGGAACCCCCATATAGCCGGACAGCGCGGTCAGCCCGGCGGTGAGGAGCTGCGACGCCTCGAAGTTTTTGCACAGGAGGTACACCACGATGCCGACGAACATCGAGATCAGCGAACCGATGATGTAGTAGGAAAACGACGCCTTCTTCTCCGGTTTCTTCTCCAGCTCGCTCATCCGGCGCACCAAACCTCCGAAAGAAGCGAGGGCGATGTTGATCAGGACTTCTATATAATTGATCTGCATCAGGACGAACCTCCCGTCCCGGCGCTGTCTGTGCCGTCCGCAGAAGCTTCGCCGTCCGTGCCGCCGGCGGTTCCCGGGTCATACGTCATCCGGAGCCAGATGATTGTTTCGGTCATCGCCAGCAGCAGCAGTCCGACGATACAGATGGGAATAACCACCCCTTGCGCGTGGAGCCGGCCCTCGATGTTCTCCCTCTCGACGCACATAAACAGGCAGTAGTCATCCTCCCCGCTGTAGAACCATTGATAGTGCATCGCAATCGTCTCTTCTCCATGCGCAAGCTCCAGTTCTCCGCCGTTCCGCTTTGCGAACGCGTCGTTGAGCAGAGCCATATTGTCCGGGTTTTGCAAGATGTCCGCGAGATACTCCTTGTTTTCGTCGGTGCTGTGGTGGATGTATCCGTCTTCGCTCATGAGGAAGGTCGCGATCGACTCCTTTTCGCCCAACGTCATGTTGTAGAACCGGATCATGTGGGTGAACAGGTCGCCGTAATCGGTGCTGTTGTAACCCACCGAGGTCAAGCCCCGAAGCTCCCGCACGAAGCGGTGCACCGAGCTCACATTGGTGTCGTAGACGAAGGCATAGGCGGTGTCCCGGAAATACTGTACCGCGTAGTTTAAGAAGAACAGCGTGACGGCCAGCACGACCACCGGCGCGATCAGCAGGCACCGCTTGAGGATGCTCTTTTTCATGTCAACCCAGCTTTCTCTGTTAATATACAAAAGCGACGGCTCCGTCGTCGGAAACCGTCGCTTTTTGGGGAAATACGGCTCCTACCCAGCATATGCGGAGTGGAGCGAGAGGGTGAATAGGTAACGCTTCATCTGGATGTGAACAGTTTGACGGGGGGCGATCAATAAATTGTCTTGACGCGGCAATCTTTCCTGTGTATACTATACATCAATCGGGCGGCGGCGTCCGTTATACCGGGGCTTTTAGCTCAGTTGGTTAGAGCGGCCGGCTCATAACCGGTTGGTCCGGGGTTCGAGTCCCTGAAGGCCCACCACACTTTTCGTTCCGAACCCTGTTATCCCCACGGGAGAAGGGTTCGGACGTTGTCGAATATACAAACGAAAAGGGCGTGTTCCTCTTGATTATTATCCTGAAGCCGGGAGCCGCGCAAAACGAGATCCAAACGGTCTATGAAGCGGTGCGCCGCTACAACGTCATCGTGCAGGACATCAAGGGCGAAAACACCAGTATGATCGGTCTGGCGGGCGATACCTCGGCGATCCCCCGGGAGGCGATCGAGCGGTTCGGCTGCGTCGAGCGGGTCATGAAGGTGCAGGAGGCGTATAAGCTCGCGGGACGCCGTTTCCACCCCGGCGATACCGTCGTCGAATGCAGGGGCGCGAAACTCGGCGGAGGGCGCTTTGCCGTTATGGCGGGACCCTGCTCGGTGGAGACGGAGGAACAGATCCTGTCGGTCGCGCAGGAGATCAAACGCGCCGGCGCGTCCTTCCTGCGGGGCGGCGCGTTCAAGCCGCGCTCCTCCCCCTACGCGTTTCAGGGGCTGGGGTTGGACGGGCTGGAGCTGCTTGTCATCGCGCGGCAGAAGACGGGGCTACCGATCGTCACCGAGCTGATGTCGGCGGAGCATCTGGACGCGTTTGCCCGGGATGTGGACGTCATCCAGATCGGCGCGCGGAATATGCAGAATTTCTCCCTGCTCAAAGAGGTCGGGGGGCTGAAGAAGCCGGTTCTGCTGAAGCGCGGGCTTTCCTCCACCATCGAAGAGCTGCTGATGGCAGCCGAATACCTGATGGCGGGCGGCTGCACCGATGTGATGCTCTGCGAGCGGGGGATCCGTACCTTTGAAACGGCGACGCGCAACACGCTCGACCTTTCCGCCGTGCCGGTTTTGAAGGAGAAGACACACCTGCCGGTGGTAGTAGATCCGTCCCACGCCACCGGGCGCTGGGCGCTGGTGCCCTCGATGGCGCTGGCCGCCGTCGCGTCGGGCGCGGACGGATTGATCATCGAGGTGCACAACAGCCCCGAAACGGCGCTGTGCGACGGCGCGCAGTCAATCACACCCCATGTTTTCCGGGACCTGATGGCTAAGATCGGCAAAGTGCTGGACGCGTTGAAAGAGGAATAGAGAAAGGACGGGTTTCCATGGGCAGAGAGGAACTGAACGCCGTGCGGCGGGAAATAGATAATGTTGACGAGCGGATTTTGGCGCTTTTCAAGGAGCGTATGGCGTTATCGGGAAAAATCGCTGAAATCAAGCGAGAGGGAAACATCGGTTTGGTGGATGAGGACAGGGAGAGGGCCGTCCTCTTAAAGGCCGCCGCGTCGGTCCCCGAGGAACTGGCGGGGGACGCCGCGTCGCTGATGTCCGCCTTGATCGCGTCCAGCAAGCGCCTGCAGATTTCAAAGCTCACCGGCTGCGATACCGTCGTCTTCCCCGAGCCCGCGCGGTGCGATCCGAGCGCTGCCGGGTATCAGGGGGTTCCCGGGGCGTGGGGGGAAATCGCCGCCCGGAGCCTCTACCCGGACTGTGAGCTGAAGCAATACCCCTACTTTGAGGATGTCTTCGAGGCGGTGACCCCGAGGCAGGTCGGGGTGGTGCCGATCGAGAACAGCCGCACAGGCGCGATCGGCGAGGTCTACGACCTCCTCCGCCGCCACGGCTGCTACATCGTGGGGCAGACATGGGTGGGGATCCGCCACTGCTTGATGGCAAACCCCGGAACCGAGCTCGCCGATGTGCGGGAGGTACTGAGCCACCCCGAGGGGTTCCGGCAGTGCCACCTGTACTTAAAGAAGTTCGCGTGGGATAAGACGGTCTGCACCAACACGGCGGTCGCGGCGGAGACGGTGGCGGGCCGAAGCGACAAACGCTCGGCGGCTGTGGGTTCGGCGCGGGCCGCCGAACTGAACGGTTTGACCGTCCTCGTTCCGGACATCATGGACAGCGCGGACAACCGTACCCGGTTTATCGCCATCGCCAAAGAGCCGTGGTATACTGAGGAGAGCGACACGGTCAGCGTCACCTTTTCGACTGCGCACCGCTCGGGCGCCCTCTGCCACGTGCTGGAGGCGTTCATGGCGGCGGGGATCAACCTCACCCGGATCGAAAGCCGCCCCGCGCCGGGGGGGAAGTACCGGTTCTTCACCGATTTGCAGGCCAATATCGCGGATGCGCTCCCGGCGCTGAACCGGGCCGCCGCCCTATGCGAATACTTTGAGGTATTGGGATGCTATCGGAGCTAGTCAGGGAATACGAAATCTTCGACGCGCATACCCACATATACCCGGATAAAATCGCGGCGAAAGCTTCCGAGAGCATCGGGAATTTTTACGGGATGACGGCGCGGTACAGCGAGGGGAGCGCCGAAAAACTCCTATCGGCGGGCGGGGAGTACAATATACGCGGCTACATGGTCTGTTCGGTCGCGACCGTTCCCGGGCAGGTACCGAGCATCAACGCCTTCATAGCGTCCCAGTGCGGGGAGCGTCCCGAGTTCGTTGGGTTCGGCGCGCTCCACCCGGCGACGCCCGATCCGGGCGGGGAAATCGCCCGGATCCGGGAGCTTGGGTTGCGCGGGCTGAAACTCCACCCGGACTTTCAACGGTTTCATATCGACGACAGGGCGGTCTACCCGATCTATGAGGCGGCGCAGGGGACGCTGCCCATCCTCCTCCACATGGGTGACGCGCGGACCGATTACTCCCGCCCCCGCCGCCTGAAAACGGTGTTGGAGGATTTCCCTAGGCTGACCGTCGTCGCGGCGCACCTCGGCGGCTGGGAAGTGTGGGACGACGCCAAAGAACTGCTCCGGCACGACAACGTCTTCTTCGACACCTCCAGCGTTCTGCCGGTGCTGCCGGAGGAACGCGCGACCGAACAGATCCTCTCTCTGGGGGCGGAGAAATGCTTCTTCGGCACCGATTACCCGGCTTGGGACATCGGGGCCGAGCTTACCCTGTTCTTTCGGTTAAACCTCACCCGCCGCCAGCGGGAAATGATCCTCTCCGAAAATTTTCTAACCTTCCTAAACCATTTTTAAGGGGTAACAGATGCGTATTTGCGATTTGTACCAATCCGGCAAGACATTGCTGTCGATGGAGGTTTTCCCCCCCAAGGACGGCGTCCTGCCGCTTAGCGAGCTGGCGGCGCACAATCCGGCGTTCATCAGCGTCACCGTCCACGCCGGCGGGAACGTGGATAAGACCTCGGCGATCGCGGCGGAGATCCAAGGGTCCCACGGCATCCCGTCGATGGCGCACCTCACCTGCGTCAACTCCACCAGAGCCTCTGTGAGGAGCGCGTTGGCACTGATCCGGGAGCGGGGGATAACCAACGTCCTCGCCCTGCGGGGCGACCGGGTCGCGGGGGCGGAGCAAAGCGACTACCGCTACGCCGAGGAACTGATCCGGGATATTGAGGTCCCGGCGTTCTGCATCGGCGCGGCTTGCTACCCCGAAGGGCATATCGAGAGCGACGACCCGGAGAGCGACCTCGGATATCTGAAACGCAAACAAGACGCGGGAGCGTCGTTTTTTATCTCCCAGCTCTTCTTCGACAACGCCGTCTTCCTCCGCTTCGCCGAGAGGGCAAAGGCGCGCGGGATCACTATCCCCGTCTCGGCGGGCGTCATGCCGGTGCTGAGCCGGGGACAGATCGAGAAGATGATCTTCCTTTGCGGCGCGTCGTTGCCCGCCCGGGTGGTGCGTCTCCTCCACCGCTGGCAGGATTCCCCTGACGACCTCCGGAAAGCCGGGCTGGAGCTTGCCGGGGAACAGGTGCGGGACTTGATCCGTGAAGGTGCGGACGGCGTGCATATCTATACGATGAACAGACCGGAGGTTGCCTTATGGACCTTTCAAGGGCGCTGAACGAGTCCGTCCTGCTCTTTGACGGCGGGATGGGGATGCTATTGACCGAGCGCGGCTTAAAGCCGGGGCAAGCCCCGTACAGACTGAATACCGAGCGCCCGGACATCGTGTTGGGAGCGCACAAGGAATATGTCGCGGCGGGGGCGGACGCCGTCTCCTCCAACACATTTACCGCCGAAACGTCCGAAGATGTCGCGGCGGGCGTGCGTTTGGCGAAACAGGCGGGAGCGCGCTGCACGGCCTTCTCGATCGGGCCGACCGGGCGGCTGATCGAGCCGATGGGTTCAATGACCTTCGAGGAGGCGTACGGCCACTACGCCGCGCTGATGGCGGCAGCCGAACAGAACGGCGCGGACCTTGTGCTGATTGAGACGATGAGCGACCTGTACGAATGCAAGGCGGCGATCCTCGCGGCGCGGGAGACGACAAGCTTACCGGTTTTCTGCACCGTCACTGTGCAGGGGAACGGGCGCACCCTCACCGGCGCGCCGTTAACCGCCGCTGCCGCCGCGCTGAAGAGCATGGGGGTCGCGGCGCTGGGGGTCAACTGCTCCCTTGGGCCGGCGCAGCTGAAGCCGCTGTTGAACGAGCTGCTCCAAGCGACCGACCTTCCGGTGATGATCCAGCCCAACGCAGGGCTTCCCCGCCTCGCGCCCGACGGTTCGGCGGTCTACGATGTCAGCCCTCAAGTCTTCGCCGAGTACGCCGAAGGGTTTGTGCGGGCAGGGGCGAGGATTGTGGGCGGCTGCTGCGGCACCACCCCAGCCCACATCGCGGAGATGCGGAGGGCGCTGGACAGGCTGGCGATACAGCCAAAAGAACCGCGACAAATCTCCTGCCCGGTCGCGGTAAGCGGAACCCGAGCGGTGAACGCCGCCGACGGGTTTATCATAATCGGCGAGCGGCTCAACCCCACCGGCAAGAAGCGTCTGCAAGCGGCCCTCCGCGCCGGGGATATGTCGGTGATCCGGCAGGAGGCGCTGAGGCAGCAGGAAGCCGGGTGTCACATCTTAGATGTAAACGCCGGTCTTCCGGAGCTGGACGAGCCGAGCGCGCTGCGGGAGATGGTGAAAGCCGTCCAGTCGGTGTCGAATCTTCCGGTACAGATCGACAGTTCCGACCCGGCGGCGATCGAAGCCGCCCTGCGGGTCGTCAACGGGAAAGCGGTGATCAACTCGGTCAGCGGGAAAAAGGAGTCGCTGAACGCCATCCTGCCGCTCGCGAAGAAGTATGGTGCGTCGGTGATCTGCCTCGCCTTGGACGAGAAAGGAATCCCCGAGACAGCGGAAGGGCGGCTCGCCGTCGTGCGAACAATCAAAAACGCCGCGAACGAAGCGGGGATTCCGGACAGCGACCTGATGGCCGACTGCCTGACCCTCACCGTTGCGGCGCAGCCCGAACAGGCGATGGAGACCCTGAAAGCCGTCCGGATGGTGAGGGAGGAGCTGGGACTTGCGACTGTCTTGGGAGTGAGCAACATCTCCTACGGGATGCCGGAGCGGGAGAAGCTTGGCTCCGCCTTCCTCCTCGCGGCCCTGTCCGCCGGACTGAGCGCCGCCATCATGAACCCGTTGTCCGAGCCCTTCTCCGACGCGCTCCGGAACTGGAGGCTCCTCACCGGGAAGGCCGGCGAGGAGGAGGGAGTCGCAGCGGCGGAGGACAAACCGCTCCATTGGTATATCGAGCAGTATGATGCCGGGACGGTCTTCCTGCCCGAATTGCTCCGCGCCGCGAAGCGGGAGATTGAAGCTCTGCGGGCAAAAGGGACTTCGGTGAAACTGGATCTTCCGCCGATTCTGATGGCGTCGGTGCAGGGCGACATTCACGACATCGGCAAGAACATCGTAATCACAATGCTCGAATGCCACGGCTTCCCGGTCGTCGATCTCGGCAAGGACGTGCCGCCCGAGGCTGTCGTCGCGGCTGTTGGGGCGCACAAGGCGCGGCTTGTCGGCTTGAGCGCCCTGATGACGACGACAGTCCGGAGCATGAAGGATACCGTGAAGCTCGTCAAGGCGGCGTATCCGGCGTGCGCCGTGATGATCGGCGGCGCGGCGGTCAGCGCCGAGGTCAGTGACGCCGCGTTCTACGGGCGGGACGCGCTGGAGGCCGTCTCCATCGCGAAGAGGGTCATGGGGGCCGCGCCGCCAATTCCATAGGCACAATACAGCATAAGCTTCAAGCTTTTCACCGGCGGTTTTTCCATATGCGCAAATCCCCTCCTGCGGCCAATAAACCGCCGAGGGGATTTTTGGTTCCGGTGGGAGAGCAAGAAGAAGGGACTAATACTTCCCAAAGTCCCCTTCGGGTGTATGTACCGTCTTCTCCGGCATGGCGATCCTCCGGCGGCTCGCGGCCGGGGGAAGCTTTGCGTTTTGCTCCTCCCTCAGCTTGAACTGCGCGATCAGCTCCTCCAGCATGATAGACTGACCGCTCATCTC
>JAISVO010000095.1 GCA_031271525.1 Oscillospiraceae bacterium | reverse complement strand
GGAAAACGCCTCCTACATAAGTATATGGCGTCCCTTCCCTCGTGGTTACGCGACACAATAGTTTCTGTTACGATCTGTATTTACTAGAAACCCTTTAATGTGAGGTAAATAAGTCTTTTTACTTGAATCAAATTAGCGCGTTTGGAAGCTAAACGCACCCGATTCCGTCGGCTATGATCCTGCCATGCGCGGCAGCGCGGGCAGATGATAACGCAGCATAAGGGGACAGTCGCTGCCACTTTGAAGTTGCTGGCTTAGTATTCTCGGAAACCTCGTCAAGGTGTTACCCGCCGTGCGGAATGAGGGAAGAAAGAGCGCGCAAAAAGACACTCCCTTTCTCGCACATTCTTTAAGGAGTGCTTTTTCGCGCCCTGTTTTACGGTTCCTTAATTTATCGTGAGTCCTTTGCTCGTGTCAAACACCGTTTTTCGTAAAAGAAACAAACATGCAATTCCGCCATAAACGCTTTGCTTTGTTTGTTCTTACCACACGACTTTCCCCCTATTCCGCGACCAGATCGCAATTCCTTGGTTACGCGCCGATTTTTCACGGATCGCCGCCGCCTTGTCTTCGGCGTACCGCGCCTCGCGCTTGAGCTTGACATACGCATCCCAGCGCTCCTTTGTCAGTTCGCCGCTCTCTATAGCGGCACGGACGGCGCAACCCGGTTCGCTTTGGTGCTTACAGTCGGAGAAGCGGCAGATTAGGTTCTCGACGTCGCCGAACACCTCGTTGAGCGCGCCGCGCACGTCTTCCGGATTGTCGGTGTTCTGGGAGATCCCCATCTCCCGCATCCCAGGCGTATCAATGATAAACGCGCCGCTGGGCAGACGCACCATCTGCCGGTGGGTCGTAGTGTGGCGTCCCCGGGCGTCGTCCTCTCGGATTTCGCTGACCTCCATCACCGTCTCCCCCGCCAAGGCATTCAGTAAGCTCGATTTACCGACCCCGGACGAGCCGAGAAAGACGCTCACCATCCCGGATTGAAGATAGCTGTCTAGCCGCTCTAAACCGAACCCCGACTTCGCACTGACCGGCACAATATCCACACCCAAGGCGACATTCTCCGCCTCCCGGACGTAAGGGGAGTGGTCGGGGACAAGATCTTGCTTCGTCAGCACGACAACCGGGGCGCCGCCGCTTTGCCACGCCAGCGTCAGAGTTCGTTCCAACCGGCGGACGTTGAAATTCTGGTTCATTGATTGCAGGATAAACACTGTGTCGAAGTTTGCCGCCACCGCCTGCTCCCGGTATACCCCCGGGTTTGGGTCGCTCCGCGCGAAAAAGCTTTTGCGCGGCAGGGTTTTTATGATTACGCTGTCGCCGAGAGGGTTCAGCAGCACCGTCACATCGTCGCCGACGGTGGGGTATGGCTCGGTGTTGTTGAGGTAAACGCTTGTTTTCAGTTTTGCAAAGGTGATCGTGCCGCCGAGCAGCAGTTCGTACCGCTCTTTGTGGACGGCGCAGATTCTTGCGGTTGTTTCTGTCATAAAAGTCTCCTTTTTGTCAAAGATGGATCCGTCCCAGAGGGAACGGCGGCATAGCCAGCGGCTTGACCGCGATCGACATCAGCAGGGTCGGGTTGTCGTCCGCCGCGATCCGGTTGGAACTGAGCGCCCCGCAGATACGGCATCTGTGGATGATTGCCCACTCCCCGTCCTTGCGTACCCAGACGCCAATGGCGTCCATCGTACCCCGGCAATCGGAAGCGCGGTCGCCCGGCTCAACATCTAAGTGGACGCTGGTGAGGCATTGCGAGCAGTGGTTACGGTGACGGGTCCCCGCGCCGTCCGGCGCGACTTGCAGTCCGCAGACACGGCAGGTAAACACGGGTTCAACGGTTTGTTTCTTCATCTGAAATCTCCTTTTAAGGTGAGTCAACGCATAGCAAAACGGGACACGACCTAAGTCGTGCCCCGTCCAAATTATGGAGCTTACGAAAGGTGGTGTTCAGCGGCGCAGACCCAACAACAGGGGTCTCCCCTGTCCGGCTGTCAGCGCCTGATATGCGGTTTTAGACGAAGCTCACCCTGATAACCGACATAAAAACATCTCCTTTCAACTTTTGGATGGTATTTTAGAAGCTAACGTCAGTATACGGCGTTTGGTTTGTTTTGTCAAGGGGGAAATTCTCTCGGGAGTGGCCAATCTGGCCACCCCTATCACGGTATGTACGCGAACCCTAGGATCCAGAACGGATTGGCGTCGCTGTCCGGCTGCATCGAAACGCTGATATTCAGCGCCTCGGCGGTGTCCGCCTTCCAAAGGCTTTGCTGCAGCGGGCTGCCCCAGCTGGTGCCGCTGTTGACCGAAACCGGCTCGCCGCCGTTGACGCTCACGTCCGCGACGCCGCCGGCCGGCTTTCCGTAGCCCGGGGTCGCCCAATACAGCAGGAAGACCTCCTTCGCCGTCACCTCAATCATGAACGGATCGTTCCCGGAGTTTTCAACCCTCTTCCAGCCGCCGGCCCAGAGCGGCTTGGTGTCGTTTGTCTCGGCTGTGAACGAGCCGACAACCGCGCCGGTATCGTCTTGCTGGTTGACAAAGACAATGTCCTCATAATAATCGCCGAAGACGGTGTCCTCCGGGACGGTATACGGCTCGGGCGGGTTCTCCCGCGCGCTGTTATACACCGCCTCAAAGCAGTAGCCGAGCATCGCGCCGAGCATCGCGTGGCCTTCGGTGCTCGGATGGACGTCGTCATCGGAGTAGTCGTCCCAGAGCATCCGCCCTTCTTTGACCTCTAAGTAGATTGAGTCGGGGACGCTCACCATCGGCAGCCCGTAGTGCTCGCCGGTCTTTTGCATATTCGCTTGGTTGCTGTAGCCTGTTTCGGTCACGGTGAACAGGAGCGCGACAGCCGGTTGCGTCCCGCTGTTGAGAATCTTGCGGGTGAGGCTTTCGTAGGCGGTGTTGGAGTCGGCGTCGCTGCTGTCGTTGACCGCGAACTCAATCAGAACGATGTCGGGGCTTTCGTCCAGCACCTGCTTTGAAACCCGCATGACGCCGAGTTTGGAGGGCGTACCGCTCTCCCCGGCGTTGACCAGAGTTATCTTGTTGTTGCCGAAAAACTCCTTCATCCACGTGACAAGCTTCGCGCCGTAGGTGTTGGAGGCGCGGTTGCTCGCGTTGAAGCCCTCGGTGATCGAGCCGCCGATCGCGGCGACCGTTACGGCTTCGCCCCGGGCGGCTTTCGCGAACGCGCGGGCGAACCGATAACTGTTTCCTGTCGAAACCAGCGAATTCTGCAAGATTGTCTCATCCAGTGCGTATGCAGTCGGCGTCAGCTCGGGCAACTCAATCTCCTCCTCGGGGCTGGGTTCTTCGGGACTTGGCTCCCCAACGCTCGGCTCGTCCGGGCTGGGTTCCGCCGGGCTGGGGACTTCGGACGGATCCGACTCGTCCGACGGAACCGACGGCGAACCGGCGGCGCAGGAAGTCAGCAGGGCAAGGGCTAGCAGGCAGAGCAGAAGCAGTTTGACGGTCTTCATCGGGGCTCCTCCATTCGGGAAATTCTTGGGCTTAGTATAGCACAGGGGGTCACAATCGTCAACTCTCCGGCTCGGGCGGGGTTTTGCGTTTGCCTTCCTCCCGCGGCGCTTGCATTTCGTCCTCCTTTTTGATATACTGTGTATACTCGGTTCGGTCGGGGAAATGGGGGGGCGCATGGGCGGGCTAAAACGCGTTCTGTCACCGGGAAACCAGATGTTTTTCGTGTTGCTGGTCGCCTTCGCGGGCGGCACGGCTTTCTTCTCCGTCCCGGTGGCCGCCGCCGAGGGCGCGCTGATCGTTCTAGCGGCACTGATCTACCGCCGCCAGATCGTCCGGCGGCGCGCCGACATCGTGCGGTATATCGAGCAGATTACAACCCATATCGACACGTCGGACAACACCTGCCCGATCCCGATGCTGATTCTCCGAGTCGCGACCGGCGAGATGATCTGGGCAAACGACGGTTTCATGGCAATTGCCGGGTTAAAAGAACGCCTCTTCACTCAGCGGATCGGCGACTTCCTCCCCGGGCTCGACCTCAAATGGCTGGGCAAGGAGGGTTCCGCCTCCGAAATCACCCTGCGGGAACGCCGGTTTACCGTCATGGGGAACATGATCCGGCAGAGCGAGAAGCGGGACATCCTCGCGGCCCTCTATTTTGTGGACATCACCGAGCTGACCGATCTGCGGCGGGAATATCGCCTCTCCCGCCCATCGGTGCTGATTGTCATGGTGGATAACTATGAGGAGTGTGTCAAGAACCTCACCGAATCGCAGAAATCCAACCTCCAAGCGGCGGTGGACGAGCGCCTGTCCGAGTGGGCGGTGCCGCTGGACGGCATCCTTCGGAAGCTCGACCGGGACCGGTACCTCCTGATCGTCGAGGAGCGGGAGCTTGCCCTGCTGATTGAGCGCCGCTTCGCCGTATTGAACAGCATCCGTTCGGTGGTGGGTGCGGCAAACCTCCCGGTGACCCTCTCGATCGGCGTCGGGCGGGACGGAAGCACCCTGAGCGAATCCTTCTCGTTCGCCCAACTGGCGGTGGATATGGCGCTCAGCCGGGGCGGGGATCAGGCGGTTGTCAAGAACCGCTTCTCCTTCGACTTCTTCGGGGGACGCTCCAACGAAATTGAGGTCCGCACCAAGGTCAAGAGCCGGATCGTCGCGGCGAGCCTGAGCAACTTCATTTCGGACAGCACCAAGGTCCTCGTCATGGGGCACAGCCACAGTGACATCGACTCGCTGGGGGCCGCCGCCGGGGTGGTCTGTCTCGCGCGGAAGCGGGGTAAACAGGCGTATATTGTGATCGACGAGAAGAAAACGCTGGCGGGGGCGCTCCTTTCGAAGCTGAAAGCGCACGAGAAGTATGTGGGCGTCTTCATCGACCCGCAGACCGCTATGATCTTGGCGGACAACAAGACCCTCTTGGTCGTCGTCGACTGCAGCCGGCCCGATCTGGTGGAATCGGAGGAGCTGCTGCGCTCGATGAACCGGGTCGCCGTGATCGACCACCACCGGCGTTCGGCGAACTATATCGAGAACGCGGTGCTTTTGATGCACGAGCCGTCCGCCTCGTCGGCCTGCGAGCTTGTGAGCGAGCTCGCGCAGTACATCTGTCAGCCAAGCGACATCCTCCGGCTGGAGGCCGAGGCGATGATGGCCGGGATCGTGCTGGACACCAAGGGCTTTACCATGCAGACCGGGATGAACACCTTTGAGGCGGCAGCTTTCCTGCGCGGAGCGGGTGCCGACCCGGTGGAGATCAAGAAGATATTCCAAAACGACATGCGTTCCTCGCTGGAGCGGTACGAGTTGGTCTCAAACGCCCGGATTGTCCGGGAGGGAATCACCGTCGCCGTTACGGAGACCGAGACGGACCGCGCCGTCGCGGCGCAGGCGGCCGACGAGATGCTGAATATCGCGGGGATAGACGCGTCCTTTGTGATCTACCCGTTTGGCGGCGACACGGCGATTTCGGGGCGCAGTCTGGGCGGGATCAACGTGCAGATGATCTTAGAGGGATTAGGCGGCGGCGGGCACCGCACGGTGGCGGGCGCTCAGTTAAAGAACGCCACCGTCATGGAGGCGCTTGACAAGCTGGTCCTCGCGATCGACCGCCACTGCGAGGAGAACGGCGTGGCGGCCCTGCCCCCGCAAGCGCTGTAGGGCGTTATGGGATAACCAATCAGGAGGGGATTTACAATGAAAATCATCCTATCCGCCGATGTGGCGGGGCAGGGGAAGAAGGGCGATCTGCTGACCGTCTCGGACGGCTACGCCCGCAACTTCTTATTCCCCCGGAAACTGGCGTTTGAAGCAACGCCCGAGGCGATTGCCGACTACAAACGCCGGGAAAAGGCGAAAGCCGACAAGCTGGCGAGCGACAAAGAAAAGGCGCAGGAGCTCAGCCGCCGTCTCAAAGACGCCAAAATTACCGTCGAGGCGAAGTGCGGCGCCGGGGGGCGGCTTTTCGGCTCGGTCACAAACGTCGAGGTGGCGGACGTCTTCAATAAAGCTTACAAAACAAAGATCGACCGGCATGACATCCAGATCGATCCGGTGAAGCAGTGCGGGACATATACGGCAAAGCTCAAGCTGGGCTACGGAGTCAGCGCCGAAGTGACGGTCGAGGTGACCGCCCTTGGATGAGCTGCGCGGACTGCCGCACAACACCGAAGCAGAACAGTCAGTGATTGGTTCGATGCTCCTTGACCCGCGCAGTATCCCGGCGGTTGTCGAACGTCTCGGCGGCGAGGACTTTTATCTGCCGGCCCATCAGGATATTTTCGACGCGATTTACGCCATGTTCGCCCGGAACGCGGTCTACGACCCAGTCACTCTGATGGATGAAATGCGGCTGCGCGGCACCTTCGACGAAAACTCCACCTTCGACTACATCAACCGGCTGCTGGACATCACCCCCACCTCGGCGCACGCCGCCCAGTACGCCGATATCGTCCGCCGCTCCTCCCTCCTCCGGAAGCTCGACACCGTCGCGGGGGAAATGTCTAGCCGCGCGCGAGAGCCGGGTGCCGACGCCGACGCCGTGCTGGACGGCGCGGAACAGAGCATCTACGACCTCCGGCAGGGGCGTGAGGTCACAACCCTCTACAAAATCCCGGTCGTCCTGATGGAGGTCTACCGGAACATCAAGGAAATCGCGGACGCCGGGGGAAAACTGCCCGGGATACCGAGCGGTATCGCCGATCTGGACGAGACGATCGGCGGGATGTTGAACTCCAGCTTCATCATCGTCGCGTCCCGCCCCGGCGTGGGTAAAACCAGCTTCATGCTGGGCTTGGGACTCAGCGCCGCCCGGATCTCAAACAAGAATGTCGTTTTTTTCTCGCTGGAGATGTCGCGGGACCAGCTTGTCAGCAGGCTCCTTGCGAACGAGTCCCGGATCAACTCCAAAAAGCTCCTCACCGGCGACTTGGACGCCAAGGAGTGGATGGCCCTTGGACAGGCGTCCTCCGCCCTCTCCCGTATGCCCTATCTCTTCGACGACAACCCGGTCATCTCGGTGGAGCAGATGAAGGCGAAGTGCCGCCGGGTGCCGAATCTAGGGCTCGTCGTCATCGATTACCTCCAGCTGATGCACGGCTCCCGGAAGCGGTATGACAACCGCACCACCGAGGTCGGCGACATCTCCCGGAGCTTGAAGATCATGGCGAAGGAACT
>JAISVO010000089.1 GCA_031271525.1 Oscillospiraceae bacterium | reverse complement strand
AAAATACCTTACAGGAGGTTTCCGCTTTATGACCGAACAGCTGCGCGACATAGGCCGCCGTCTGTCCGATCTCCGCAGTATTATGGAGATCGCACCCGATGAATTCTGCCTAAAAACCGGGGTAACCCCGGAAGAGCTGGATGCCTACGAACGGGGTGACCGCGATTTTTCCTTCTCCTTCCTGTATAACGCCGCGCACATTCTGGGCGTTGACGTGATGGATCTGATGAGCGGCGACAGCCCCCGGCTCTCCTCCTGCTCTTTGGTACGTAACGGTCAGGGCTACCGGGTTGACCGCCGGGCGGCTTACCAATACGCACACTTGGCGTTTACCTTCCGGGACAAAAAAGCGGAGCCGTTCCTCGTTACGGTGGAACCCAAACCCGAGACGCCCGCCCTCCATTCCCACGAGGGTCAGGAGTTCAACTACCTCCTCTCGGGCAGGATGCGGTTCTTCATCGATTCGCTGGTCTACGACCTCGGCCCGGGCGACAGCTTATACTTCAACGCGAATCTCCCCCACGCCATGCAGGCCCTCGGCGACGAACCGGCGCGGTTCCTCGCCGTTGTCATGGGGTAATATATTGTGAGGTATCATTATGCCGATCTATGAAAAATTCACGGGTCGCCACCGCGACGACTACGCGACCCTCACCGATCTGGTTCAAAACTACAAGCTGACCGTACCCGACGACTTCAACTTCGCGTTTGACTGCCTTGATGAAATCGCCGGCGGTACCCCCGATAAACTGGCCTTGCTCTGGGTGAGCAACGACAACGAGGCCAAGAGGTTCACCTATGACGAGATCCGCCGGCAAAGCAACCGCGCGGCGCGCTTCTTCCGGGCGCACGGCATCGAAAAGGGCGACTTCGTGATGCTGACAATGAGCCGCGATTATCGCTACTGGCCGGTGCTGATGGCGCTCCACCGGATCGGCGCGGTCGCGGTTCCCGCTACTTACCTGCTGACAAGCAAGGATGTCGTCTACCGCTGCAATGCGGCGTCGGTTAAGATGATCCTCACAACCCCCCGCTTCGGGGTCGGCAAAGCGATCGAGGACGCGGGTGCCGAATGCCCGACATTGAAGGTGCGCGCCATGTTCGGCGGAAACGTCCCCGAAGGCTGGGTTGACTACGACGCCGAGGTTTCAGCCTTCTCCGACGAGCCGCTGGAACGGTGCACTACGGCGAGCGACATGATGCTGATGGCCTTCTCGTCCGGAACGACAGGTTACCCCAAGATGGTGTGGCACGACTTCACCTACCCGCTGGGTCACCTGCCCACCGGCTGCTTTTGGCACCGTTGTGAGGAGGACGGCCTGCACTTCACCGTTTCGGATACCGGATGGCTCAAGAGCTTATGGGGAAAGATGTACAGCCAATGGCTCGCGGGGAGCGCGATCTTCGTCTATGATTTTGATAAGTTCTCGGCCCCCGACATCCTGCAAAAAATTCAGGACTATCGGGTCACCACCTTCTGCGCCCCGCCGACGATGTACCGCTACATGATCAAAGAGGACCTCAAGAGCTATGACCTCTCGGCGCTCACCCATTGCACCACCGCCGGCGAGGCGTTGAACCCGGAAGTGTATAAGGCGTGGCTCGGCGGCACCGGCAAAAAGATTTTCGAGGGTTTCGGTCAGACCGAAACCACCCTCTGCTGCTGGACGGGCTACCCTTGGATGCAGCCCCGGCTCGGCTCGATGGGGCTGCCCGCCCCGGGTTATGATATGATCGTCTGCGACGAAGGGGGAAACGAAGTGGGCGCGGGCGTCACCGGAGAAATCTGCATCCGCACTCCCGGACCCGCCGGGGGCGCCAGAGTTCCCGGACGCCCCTACGGACTGTTTTCCGGCTACTACCGGGATGACGAGCTGACGGCGAAGGTTTGGCACGACGGGTTGTACCACACCGGCGATACGGCGTACCGGGACGAGATGGGATTTTTATGGTATGTCGGGCGGACCGATGACATCATCAAGTCCTCCGGCTACCGGATCGGTCCGTTTGAGGTGGAGAGCGCCCTGATGGAGCACCCCGCCGTGACCGAATGCGCCGTCACCGGCGTCCCCGACCCGGAACGGGGTTTTGCCGTAAAGGCGACTGTCGTACTCTCCAAAGGGTTCGCCGGAACGCCCGAGCTGACCAAAGAGCTGCAAGACCATGTGAAAAAGGTCACCGCGCCGTATAAATACCCGCGTGTGATCGAATATGTCGAAACCCTGCCAAAAACCATATCGGGCAAGATCCGGAGGGTGGAGATCCGGGAGAAGGACGGAAAGTGAAAAAGTCCAACGAACTCCGTAACTTGGTCGTCGCCGCGTTGATTGTCGCGCTGGAGGTCGTCACGGTGCGGCTCCTGCCGCTCTCATATTACCTCCCGCCGGGCAATTTTACCGTCCGAGTCAGCCTGCAGACCGTATGGTACGCGCTGGCCGGCTGGATTCTCGGCCCGGGGTGGGCGATGGGCGCGGCGATGACCGGAGACGTGCTCGGCACTATGTTGAACGCCACCGGGAACGGGGTCTTCTTTCCCGGCTACACCGTCACGGCGGCGATGACCGGCTTGTGTTTCGGATTTTTCCTGTATACCCGTAAGCCGACCCTCCTCCGCACCCTGCTGTCGGTCACAACCCATTCGCTCGTCGTCTCTCTGCCGCTGACCGCCTATTGGGGCTCGGTGACAGGGCTGTACAACGGGTTTTGGGTACCTTTCTGGGCAGCCCTCCCGTGGCGGGCGGCACTGGTTCTTCCCTATACCCTCGCGGTTTACGCCTTGCAAAAAGCGTTGGGAAAGACGAAGCTGTGAAGCTGTTTGACATCGCGGTGATCGGCGCGGGACATGCCGGGATCGAGGCCGCCCTCGCAGCCGCCCGGCTGGGCCTCGGCGTGATCTGCTTCGCGACCCAACTGGATTCCGTCGGGAACATGCCCTGCAACCCTTCGGTGGGCGGCACGGCGAAGGGGCATTTGGTGCGGGAGATCGACGCGCTGGGCGGTGAAATGGGCCGCGCCGCCGACGCCTGCTGCATCCAATACCGTCTCTTGAACTGCGGGAAGGGACCGGCGGTCCATTCGCTGCGCGCCCAAGCGGACCGGCTCGCTTACCGCTCCTATATGAAACGGGCGCTGGAGCGGGAGGTCACCCTAAAGCAAGCCGAAGTCACGGAGGTTATCCCCTGTGAGGACGGCTCTTTTATTGTGAAGACCGCAACCGGCGGCGAGGCGCGCGTCCGGGCGGTCGTCCTCGCGACCGGAACCTTCCTCAACGGGAGGGTGATCACAGGGGAGGACATACGCTCCGGCGGTCCGGACGGTCTGCTGCCCGCGCTGGAGCTGACGGGATCGCTCCTGAAGCTGGGCCTTACGACCCGGCGGTTCAAGACGGGAACCCCCCCCCGTGTTCTGGGGCGGTCGCTGGATTTTTCTAAAATGGAGATTCAGCCGGGGGAGGACACCGTTCCCTTTTCGTTTTCCTCGGCCCGCCCGGTGCGTAACGAAGCCGTCTGTTACCTGACATGGACAAACGGGGATGTTCACCGTATCCTGCGGGACAACCTGTGCCGAAGCCCGCTCTATTCCGGGGTGATCGAGGGGGTTGGCCCCCGCTATTGCCCGTCGATTGAGGACAAGGTGGTTCGGTTCGCCGACAAAGCCCGACATCCGGTCTTCTGCGAACCGATGGGGCTGGACACCGACGAATACTATCTTCAAGGGATGTCGTCGTCGATGCCGGAGGAGGTGCAGGAGGAAGCGGTTCATGCCATACCCGGTTTGGAGAACGCCGTCGTCACCCGTATCGGCTACGCCATTGAGTACGACTGCGCCGACCCGCTGGGGTTCTTCCCCTCGCTGATGGCGAAAAGCGTCCCGGGACTGTTCGGCGCCGGTCAGATTCTGGGGTCCTCGGGGTACGAGGAGGCGGCTGCGCAGGGGCTTGTCGCCGGGATCAACGCGGCGCGGTTTGTCCGGGGTGAGGACCCGGTCTTCCTCACCCGGGCCGAGAGCTACATCGGCATCCTGATCGACGACCTCGTGACCCGGGGCACCGAAGAGCCGTACCGGATGATGACCTCCCGGAGCGAATACCGCCTTCTCCTGCGTCAGGACAATGCCGACATCCGTCTGACCCCGCTGGGGTATTGGATCGGTTTGGTTCCGAAGGAGCGGTACGACGCCGTCATTGAGAAGTATGCCGCGGTTGACAAAGAAATCGCCCGGCTTACGAAAAACAA
>JAISVO010000123.1 GCA_031271525.1 Oscillospiraceae bacterium | reverse complement strand
CCCGCCGCGAAAAAAAACTTGACTTACCCCGCAATCCTTGATATAGTAGGTCAATAAACAACGGATGGGAGATGGGTTCATGGTTTCCTCGGAAGTGACCGTCAGCAATCAAGTGGGTCTTCACGCCAGGCCGGCAACCTTTTTTATACAGAAGGCCAATGAGTTCAAGTCCAGCATCTGGGTCGAGAAAGACGAGCGCCGCGTCAACGCCAAGAGCTTGCTGGGCGTGCTCAGCTTGGGCATCGTCAAGGGTTCCGTCATCACCCTCCTCGCGGACGGCGTGGATGAGGATGATGCCGTGGGCGCTCTGGCGAAGCTGATCTCCTCGGAATTATTCGAGTAAGGCACCGTGACCGAAACAGAGAGCGCCGCCGTTGACGGCGGCGTTTCCGTTGCCGATCGCCTGAAGGCGAAAGCGCTCTCCCTCCCGCTGCGGCCGGGGGTTTACATCATGTCCGACAAAAAGGGCAAGGTCATCTATGTCGGCAAGGCGAAGAAGCTGAAAAACCGCGTCTCGTCCTATTTTCAGGACAGCGCGGCCCACAGCGCCAAGACCCGCCGGATGGTGGCGCGCGTCCACGACTTCGACACCCTGATCACGGTCAGCGAGTTTGAGGCGCTGGTGCTGGAGTGCTCGCTGATCCGGCGTCACCGCCCCCGCTACAACATCAAGCTGAAGGACGGTTCGGGCTATCCCTTCATCCGTCTGTCGCCGGGGGAATACCCAACCCTGACGGTGGTCAACGACAACCAGCTGTTGAAGGACGGTTCCCGCTACTTCGGCCCCTACGGCGGCTGGGGGATCTCCAAGACGGTCATCGAGGCGCTGCAGGCGGCGCTGCGGCTTCCGTCCTGCAAACGGGTCTTTCCCCGCGACCTCGGCAAGGGGAGGCCCTGTCTGCAATACCATATGAACCGCTGTATCGGCGTCTGCCGGGGCGAGGTCGGCGCGGAGGCCTACAACGAGAAAATCCGCCGGGCCGTCCTGATGATGGAGGGCAAGACGGCGGGCCTGTGCAAGGAGCTGGAAGCCGAGATGCAAGCCCACGCCGAGAACCTCCGGTTCGAGGCGGCGGCGCAGGCGCGGGATGAGCTGAAATCGGTCGAGGCGCTGAGCCGGCGCCAAATCGTCGTCGGCGGCGGGGCGGCGGACACCGATGTCGTCGCCGTCGTGATGGGGGAGACGCGGAGCTGCGCCGTCGTCCTCCACTATCTGGACGGCAACCTGATGGGCCGGGACGCCGAGCTGTCGGAGGAAACCGGCGAGTCGCCCGAGGAGTTTATTTCGGCGTTCGTCTCCCAATACTATATGACGAGGAAACGGATTCCCCGTTATGTTTTCCTGTCCCACCCGGCGGAGGATACGGACCTGCTGCGGGAAGCGTTCGCGGCGAAGGGGATGAAGACGGACTTCTTCCTCCCTCGGCGCGGGCAGAAGGCGGAGCTTTTGAAGATGGCCGCCCGGAACGCGGAGGAGGAGATCGAACGGGTCACCACCCGCGAGGAGAAAACCCGCTACCTCCTCTCCGAGCTGCAGCGGATCCTGTCGCTGGAGAACCCGCCCGAGCGGATCGAGTCGGTGGACATCTCGAACACGGGCGACAGCGGCCGGGTCGGCGTGATGGTCTGCTACAAGAACGGCAAGCCGCTGAAAAAAGCGTACAGGCACTTCATCATCAAAAATGAGGACATCAAGGACGACTACCACTCGATGGAGGAGGTCCTGACCCGCCGGTTCGCCCGGCTGATCAAAGGCGAGGCGGGGTTCGACGAAGCCCCCGACCTGCTGCTGGTGGACGGCGGATCAACCCACGCGTCGATGGCGCGCCGCGTCTTGGACGGTTTCTCGCTCTCAATCCCGGTTTTCGGGATGGTGAAGGACGACAGGCACCGCACCCGGGCGGTCGTCGCGCCGGACGGAGCGGAGGCGGCGGTCACCGGCGTTCCCGGCGTCTTCGCGCTGGTGGGGCAGATTCAGGAGGAGACGCACAGGAGCGCCCTCGCCTTCCACCAAAAACAGCGGAGCAAGTTCGGCTCCGAGCTGGATAGCATCCCCGGGCTTGGCGAGAAGCGCCGCGACGCGCTCCTCCTCCGCTTCAAGAGCCTGAAGGCGGTCTCCGCCGCGACCCCCGGGGAGCTGGAGGCGGTCCTGCCCAAACAGGTCGCGGTCAGCGTTTACAACCATTTTCATTACGACGAAACCACGCCGTAGGCATCGGAGGGAATCATGCGGATTATAGCGGGCGAAGCTAGGGGAAGAAAACTCAAGGCGGTGCCGGAGGAGGGGACAAGACCCACCTCCGACCGTCTGAAGGAGTCGATGTTCAACATCCTGCAGTTCCATCTGGAGGGGCGGCGGGTGCTGGATCTGTTTGCCGGCTCGGGGCAATTGGGGGCGGAAGCCCTCAGCAGGGGGGCGCGGGAGTGCGTTTTTGTCGAGGAAGCGCGCGCCGCCGCCGACGTCATCCGGGAGAACACGCGCTTCTTTGAGGGGCGCGCCGTCGTCAGGGTCGCCGAAGCGGTCCGCTGGCTGGAGGGGGAGAACGGCGCCTTTGACATCGTCCTGCTCGACCCGCCGTACTCGTCCAAGCTCGCCGAAAAGACGCTCCGCGTCCTGTTCGGGCGGGATCTCGTCAACCCGGGCGGTTTCATCCTGTGCGAGTGCGCCCGGGAGAAGACGCCGCCGGAGCCGGCCCCGCCGTATGCGCTCCAAAAGGTCTATCCCTACGGCGGCAAGCAGCTGCTGCTATATTCAAGAATGACGGAGGACAACGAATGAAAACCGCGATCTGCCCGGGCAGCTTCGATCCGGTCACGCTGGGCCACATCGACATCATCGAACGCGCCGCGCGCATCTTCGACAACACCATTGTCATGGTGATGCAGAACAGCCGGAAGACCTACAACTTTACGACGGAGGAGCGGGTTTCGATGCTCCGCAGGGTCACGGCGGGGTTTCGCGGGGTGGTGGTCGAAAGCTCCGACCGGCTTCTCGCGGAGGTCTGCGCCGAGAAGGGGGAAGTCGTCGTGGTCAAGGGGCTGCGCGCCGTGAGCGACTTCGAGCTGGAATTCCAGATGGCGCTGATGAACCGCAAGCTCAACCGGACGCTGGACACCGTATTCCTGACGGCGAGTGAGAATTTCCAATACCTCAGCTCCAGCGTCATCAAGGAGGTCTGTTCCTACGGCGGGGATGTCAGCAGCCTGATCCCGCCCGAGGTCCACGATGAGATCGTGAATAGGTTAAGGATACACAAGTAAAGGGAGAGGGTACACATGGCGCATCAGGTGGAGGATTTGCTGGACATGCTCCGGGCGTTGATCGAGGATTCGTTCACCCTGCCGCTCGGCAGCGACAAATGCGTGTTGGACAAGGATAAAGCGATGGGCCTGCTGGACGAGATCGCGCAGAACCTCCCCGAGGAGCTGCGGAAGGCGACCAGCATTGTCGGCCAGCGCAACGAGATGATGGCGAAGGCGAAGAGCGAGGCGGAGTCCATCGTCAAGACGGCGGAGGACCGCGCCCGCCGCCTGATCAGCGAGCAGGAGGTCCTGACGACGGCCCGCAGGAAGGCGCAGGAGCAGGAGACGATGACGAAGAACAAGACGCGCGAGCTTCGTCAGGCGACGAACGAGTATATCGACGACCTGCTGAAGCGCACCGAGGAGGCGGTCAACACCGCCCTGAACGAAGTCCGCCGCTCCCGTTTGGAATTCCGCAACTCGGCCCGGCAATGAAGGGGCCGCGAAAAAATATTTTGGTAACAAATCTTACAGTCCGGTAACAACTTGACGACAGGCGCGCAGTGCCGGAAACTGTGCGCTTGTTTGGCTTTCCGCACTACATATAGTGGCGTCTCTATAGCGGAGACGCCACTATTGGCGCAGCCGCAAACAGCGGTTTTAATCATAAGAACACACGTATAAAATGCTCAAAAGGTGGGGAAAATCGAATAAAACTACATCTGTTCGGGTTCCGTTGTTGTAAAAAAACCGAATTTACCTCTTGCATTGTAACCGTCCATGCGGTATACTAGCACCAAAGATGAGCGAAGTGGAGCGAAAAGGAGGGGAGCGGCTTGGGTAGTCTCACCGGCGAATATCGCCACGGCGTAGACGCAAAGGGCCGTTTCTTCATGCCTTCCCGCCTTTTGAAGGCTCTTGGCGAACCTTTCTATATATTTAAGGGACCGAACCGCTGCCTCAGCGTCTATGGTCAGCGGCAGTGGGACGAGATGCGCGACAAACTGGCGGAGCTTCCGAAATCACAGTCGAGGGAGCTTCGGCGTACGCTGTATCCGACGGCGCAGGACTGCGCGGCGGACAAACAGGGGCGGATCATGCTCGCCTCGGCGCTCCGGGAATACGCCGGTATCGGCGAGTCGCTCACGGTGATCGGCGCGGGCGACTACGCCGAGATCTGGAACGACGCCGCGTGGGAAGAGTATCAGAAGTCGCGGGAGGACACCCCCCTCGAAACGGCGATGGACCTCTTGGACTTGTAATGGACCACATCCATCTTCCGGTGATGCCGAAGGAGTGCCTTGAGGCGCTCGCGCCGAATAAAGACGGCGTATTCCTCGACGGCACAGCCGGGCTTGGCGGACACTCCGAGCTGCTGGCCGAAAGCGGCTGCCGGCTGATCTGTATCGACCGGGACGGGGACGCGGTGGCGCGCACAGCACAACGCCTCGCCCGCTTCGGTAGCCGCGTCACCGTCCTCCGCGGCAATTTTTCCGAGCTGGACACCCTGCTGGATTCGGTCGGTATCGGACGTGTGGACGGGATCCTCCTCGACCTCGGCGTCAGTTCGATGCAGCTGGACACGCCGGAACGCGGGTTCTCCTACCGGTTCGACGCCCCGCTGGACATGCGGATGGACGCCGCCCAGACCCTCACGGCGGAGGAGATCGTGAACGGCTGGGATGTCAGGGAGCTGACCCGGATCCTCTAC
>JAISVO010000113.1 GCA_031271525.1 Oscillospiraceae bacterium | reverse complement strand
CGTTCAGCGCCGACATTTTGCCGCCGTCACCGGTCGCGTCGCCGTAATACTGTGCGGCACCCCATGTGCCGACCCAACGGACCTCAGGTTCGGGGGAGGGCGACGGCTCTTCCGTCGGCGAGGGGGACGGTTCAACGGCAGGGGAAGGATCGGCAACGGTTGAGGGTTCTTCCGAGGGCGGCGGGGACGGAGCAGGCATCTCGCCGGCGCAGGAGGGGAGGAATACGAAGGTGAACGCGAGCAGCAGAGCAAGCAACTTTCTCATGATTTGTCCTTACATCCTTTTTATGTTACAATTAAAGCCAGTGTAATGATGATAACGGGTTTCCCCGTTGCGTTTTGCCACCCTATACATAGAACGAGACGTTCGCTATGGGGATGGGCCGATTGACCGAACGCCGTGACGGGGATTGTCGGGAACCGTCTGCCGGACGAGCCGGCGTCCTTCTGAAAACGGGGAAACAGCCCGCGATTGCTGCGGGCTGCCTTTGGCTTAACCGTCTTTCAAGGTGTCTTCAATCACCGTCTTGGTCTTTTCCCACGCGTCGTAGACCCCTTGCGGCAGCGCGCCGGGCGCTTCGCCGTTCCGCATCGCGGTGTTGAGGGCCGCCGCCGCTTCGGTCAGCGCCGGAAGGGAGAGGTTCGCGGCAAGCCCCTTGATCGCATGGGCGCTCTCGCCGATCTCCTTGTTGTTCCCGGCCGCTTCCGCCCTCCGGAGCGCGTCGATCTCGGTGTTGTCCAAGAACTTACGCAACAGCCCCGTATAAATCGATTTCATCCCGCCGAGACGCTTCATCGCGTCGGCCATATCCAGATACCGCGCGTTTGCCAGAATCATCATCCCATTCTCCTTCCGTTATGGCTTGCCCCCTTCAGTATACAACGGAACGCCGGTGTTTGCAATCAGATTTTACCCAAAACTTTACCTGTGGGGCTTCATAATGGAAAAAAGGGCTTTACAAACCCTTCCCGCTTCGTGTATAATGTCCTCGCGGAACGGAGGGAGGCGCGGACGGTGGATCACACTAGAAAATTTGCTATCGTAGAGGACAGTAACCTCGAAATGAAGTCGACCCTCACCGCCGTTTACGCGGCGCTTCAAGAGAAGGGCTATAATCCGGTCAACCAAATTGTGGGCTATATCCTCTCCGAGGACCCCACTTACATTACGAGCTTCAAAAACGCCCGCGCCATGATCCGCAAGCTAGACCGCGACGAACTGCTCTCTGAGCTGGTGCGTTACTACCTCAAATAATCCGCCGGCTTTTCGGGGAGGGAAACCTCCCTGTTTTTATGCGGTAAGTGGCCCGTCCCTTGACAAATATTCCGGCGATGGGTATAATAACGATACTCGCTGGACAGTGATAACACTGAGAGGAGAAGCACACAATGGCTAGTGAAAAGGTAACGCATTTGAGCGCCGGCACATTTGCCGGGGAGGTAGCCGACGGAACCGTGCTGGTGGACTTTTGGGCGTCGTGGTGCGGCCCCTGCCGTATGCTAGGACCCGTGATCGACGAAATCGCGGAGGAGACGCCTGACGTGAAGGTCTGTAAACTCGACGTGGACGCCGAGGGTCCCATCGCCGCCCAGTACGGCGTAATGAGCATCCCCACCGTGATCGTTTTCCGGGACGGCGAAGAGTCCGCCCGGTTTGTCGGCGTACAACCGAAGGAGACGTTGCTGGAGGCGCTGGCTTGAAGAACAAATCCTTCCGCAAGAGTATTGTCGGCGGTTTCAACACACGCGACGTGGTGGACTACCTTGCGCAGATGTCCAAGGAGCGGCGGGAGGAAGCCGAAGCGCTACGGGCCGGCGCCGACAAGTTGCGTCGTGAGCGTGACGACGCCGTGGCGGCGCGGGGTAAGTCGGGGCGGCAGCACGCCGCTCAGGCGGAAGTTGCCTCTCTTGTGGAAGAGCGGGATAGTTTGGCAAAACGCGCCGAAGCGCTGGATGCGGAGCTTGCGGCGCTGAAATTGGAACGGGCGATGCCCGAAGATGGGTCGGCGTCTTCCGAAAGGGAGGCGCTCCTTCTGCAATTCTACGAAATGCGGAAGGAACGGGATACTCTGAAGGAGAAATTGGAAGCCGCCGAAGCGCGGCGGAAGGCCGAAAGCGAATCAATCTCCCGCGCCTTCCGGGAGAAAGCCGTGTTTGAAGGCGAACGGGACTCGGTGATCGGAACCCTGACCCGGCGGGAGCAGGAATTGGCCGACATCGTCAACGAGCGGGCGGCGTGGCTCTCCGAGCGGGCGCACATCATGAGCGAGCGACAGGAGCTCCTCGCCGAACGGGAAGCCGCGAACGGGAGGATCGCCGCCCTGAGCGGTAACCTCCAAAAACTCGCCGAGCGGGTGCGCGCCCTGACCGAGGAGATGGAGCAGACCGACCGGAGCAGGGAGGCGCTGGAGCGTAACCTCCGCGAAGCCGAGGCGGTGAAAGCCGAGACCGCCCGCCTGATCGCGGACACCCGCGCCCGGTTCAACGAAGTCATCGCGGAAGGGAAGGCGTCGTCGCTGGAAGTTGTGCTGGAGCTGGACCGGATGCGGGGCTTTTTCGCCCGGTTGTCCGACCGGTTCGGCGAGACGGAACAGGGACTCAGCAAGCTTGCGAGCGATCCCCGTCCCCGGGTGCGAGAATTCATGCCGGAAGAATTCGACGGTCATGAGGACGAAGCGTACGAATAAACTGATCCCATAAGGGAGGTTTGCGAATCGTGCGCTTTTTGTTGACCGGCGGGACGCTGAATCCGCTTAAAGACGAGTATCTCGCGGCGCTGACCCGGTTTGGGCATGACGGCGTTGTGGTCTATCCGGGCGATCCCATACCGGAGCCGAATGAGTTTGACGCCCTGTTGCTGCCGGGCGGCGGGGACATCGCCCCCGAGCGCTTCGGGTGCGCCCCGCTGACAAACGGCAGCGAGAAACTGGATGTCCCGAGGGACGAATTAGAATTCTCATTGTTGAGAAGGTTCTTGCAATCACAGGGGAAACCGATCTTTGGTATCTGCCGGGGGATGCAGGTGATCAACGTTGCTCTGGGCGGCACCCTGTGGCAGGATCTTCCCAGCCAATGCGGGCTGATCCATTCCTCCGAGGCGGGGGAACCGCTCCGCCACCCGGTCACAACCGAAACCGGCGATACGCTGCTCGTCAACAGCTATCATCATCAGGCGGTGCGGGAAGCCGGGCGGGGGCTGCGCGTCACGGCGCGGAGCGGGGACGGCATCGCGGAAGCGCTGGGGGATGGGACCGGGCGGATACGCGCCGTTCAATGGCACCCGGAAAAGGACGAAAACGGGTTGAGGCTGCTCTTTACGTAATTTCGCAATCCATAGTCACGGCTTTTCTTGTTTACGTAAGTCCGTATTCCACATAAGGAAAGGTTGCCCATATGAGACACCTGATTGACTTCACCGACCTGTCGGAACAGGAATGGCAGCGCTTATACCGGCGGTTCGAGGAGATCGCCGAGCGCCCGGGAGACTACAGGGACGCCCTTCGCGGGCAGACCTTAGCCTCCCTTTTTTATGAGCCGTCCACACGGACCCGGCTCTCGTTCGAGGCCGCGATGTTAAAGCTCGGCGGCGGCGTCTTCGGCTTCTCCGACCCCGCCGCTTCCAGCGTCTCCAAGGGCGAGACGCTGAAAGACACGATCATCATGATCTCCGGCTACGCGAATGTCGTTACCCTGCGCCACCCCAAGGAGGGCGCCGCGATGGCGGCGGCGCTCTACAGCTCGGCGCCCGTCGTCAACGCGGGGGACGGAGGGCACAACCACCCGACCCAAACCCTGACCGACCTCGTCACGATCCGGCGGCTGCGCGGAAGTGTCGGGAATCTGCGGATCGGCGTCTGCGGCGACTTGAAGTACGGGCGGACTGTGCACAGCCTCCTCCGCGCGCTGGCGCGGTTCGAGGGGGTGAGCGCCGTTCTGGTGTCCGCGCCGGAGCTGGCGCTGCCCGGCTACGTAAAACGCTCCTGCAAGAACCTGAACCTCACCGAGGAGCCCGACCTCCGCGCGGCCGCCGGCGGGGTGGACATCCTTTATATGACCCGGGTGCAGCGGGAGCGGTTCACCGACGCCGCCGAGTACGAACGGCTGAAGCTCCGCTACACCCTCACGCCGGAGATCCTGCGGGAAGCGCCCAAGGACCTCCTGATACTCCACCCGCTGCCCCGGGCGGGGGAGATCCCAGAGGCGGTTGACAACGACCCCCGCGCGGCCTACTTCGATCAGGCGCGGTACGGATTGACGGCCCGGATGGCCCTCCTGCTGGAACTCTGCTCATTGCCGCCCTTCACCGTGAAAGAACCCGAGCCGGGCGGCGGGACGGCCTGCGGTAACCCGCGCTGTATCACACAGACCGAACCCTATCTTCCGGCAAGCGGCGGCGGCGTCTGCCGCTACTGCGAACACCCGCTAGTTACCCCTCCCGGCGTCTAGCAGCCCGCGCAGCGCCCCTCCGGGGAGGTAGGAGGGGATAGGTGCGAATACCTCGGGGCAAGGAGGCGCAGGCGATCGGTCAGGAAGCGCTTGTGCTCGGGGACGCTGTGGGCGTAGACACGCATCGTGGTGTCCGCCGTGGCGTGGCCCAACAGCTCCGCCACCGTCTGGAAGTCGAAATTGTGCTCCAGACAGCGGGTCGCAGAGGTGTGACGGAGGGTCTGGAAGGGGACCGGCAGGCCGATCCTCCCGGTTAGGCGCGAACAACGCGCCCGCAGGGTGCGCGGCTCCACCGGCTCCTCGCAGTTTGTCAGGACATAGCCCCGGCCCGAACGCCTCTCCAAGATCACGGAGAGGTCGGGCGGCAGGGGGACCGAACGGAACGACCGCCGGCTCTTGGGCGGACCGAGCATCAGCCCGGTCTTGCTCGGCGAACGGCCGTCATAGAGGGCGACCCGCTGCAGCGTCCCCCGGACGGTCAGGGTGTGCGTTGAAAAATCCACGTCCTCCCAGCGGAGGGCGCAGATTTCGCCGATCCGGAGACCCGCGTAGAGGGAGAGGAGGACGCCCAGCTCGACGCTCTGCCCCTCCGACAGCAGACTCTCCTCCAACAGGGCCTGCTCGCGCCGATCCAACGCGCGGCGGCTGGTGGCCCCCGACTGCGGCAGCCGTATGCTCTCGCACGGGTTCACCAGAATAAGGTTCTCAATTTTGGCAACTTTCATCGCGGAGTTCAGGACGCCGAGGATGTCCCGCACCGTGTTGGCGCAAAAGCCGCGTTTTTGCAGGGATTCGCAGAAAGCCTGCGCCGCTTCCCGGGTGATCCGGGTGAGCGGGAC
>JAISVO010000092.1 GCA_031271525.1 Oscillospiraceae bacterium | reverse complement strand
GTAACTCACCCGTTTGATGTGTAGTGCGATAGGTGAGCTCGCTAAACCGAACTGATTATACGCTTGTGTAAAGACAGTCAGAACCGCATGAAGCGTTTCTAGCTTCCTCCCGATTGTATCCCTTTTTCATTTGGCCGTTTGTTGAACCACATTTTGGACAGCAGAACAGCTATGCTCTCGTTTTCTCTTCCATATTCCCATTATATCATGCTGGACGCTACTTGACCACGCCCCTTGTTGTCGGAGAATGAGAGGTTGTGTCTTCCTTCATTTCCTCCTCCAGCTCGCCTTGCAGATCGAAGATTCTGCGGTAGGAGCCGCCTGCCGCCATCAGTTCCTCGTGGGTTCCCGTCTCCTCCACCGCGCCGTCACGCAGCACCAAAATCCGGTCGGCCTGCATCAGGGTCGAGGTGCGGTGGGAGATGATAATCGCGGTTGCCTTGTTGGTCCGCGATTTCAGCGAAGCGCGGATTTTCGCGTCCGTCTCGGTATCAACCGCCGACAGGCTATCATCAAAGATCATGATCGGCGCGTTCGCCATCAGCATCCGGGCGATGGCGACCCGTTGCTTCTGACCACCGGACAGGGTGACGCCCCGTTCGCCCACCATTGTCTCATACCCGTCGCCAAAGGCTTCGATCGCGTCGTTGATATGGGCGATCTCCGCTGTCTCCCTCACCCTCTCAAGTTCCGCGTCGGGACGGGACGCCGAGATGTTCCTCCGGATTGTCTTGGAGAACAAAAACGGTTCCTGAAGCACCAAGCCCACGTTGCGGCGGAGATGGGCACGGTCAATCTCGTTGATACTGATGCCGTCAACCGTGATGGTTCCGCATCCCTCCGGCAGATCGTACAACCGGCAAATCAGGTGAACCAACGTGCTCTTTCCGGAACCCGTGCCACCCAGAATGGCGAGGGTTTCCCCGGGGCTGACTGAGAAACTGACATCCCGCAGAATCGGCGTTTTCTCATCGTATTGGAAAGACACATGGTCAAAGACGATCTCCCCGCGTATCTCAGGGGTTTGGCCGTTCCCGGCGCTCTCTGGATCGGCGGCGTAGATGTCCCGGATGCGTCCGGCCGAGACGCTCGCCTTGGACAGCTCGGAGAGGTTGCGCCCGAGCCCCCGCACCGGCCAGATCATCATTCCGGCGTATGTGTTGAAGGTGATGAAGGTGCCGACGGTCAAGTCCCCCGACGCGCACCGGATGATCCCCGCGCCTAGGACAATGGCGAATTGAAGCGCTGAAATGGCGTCGGAAATCGACCAATACATTGCTAGCAAGTGTCCGATTTTCTCCCACAGACAGGTAAAGGTGCGGTTCTTCTCGGTGAACCGGTCCACCTCGAACCGCTCCCGTCCGAAGGCGCGGACGACCCGTACCCCGGTTAGGTTCTCCTGCACCGTCGCGGTTAACGCCCCTTCGGCTTCGTCTGCTTTTTTGAACTGTTTCGCAACAGCCGAAAAGAAGAGGAATGAGAACAAAAAGAGGAGCGGAATCAACGCCATCGCGAGCGCCGCCATCACGCTGTCCATCAGGAACATCAAAACGGCGGCGAAGATGACCTGGATCGCCATCCGGAACATTTCGATCAGGTGGTCGGCGTAGAAGCGCCGGATCGTCTCGACATCGGATGTGCTGCGCTGGATGATGTCGCCGGTCTGCGCCTTGACATGCCACTCATAGGGCAGTGTCTGGATGTGGGCGTACAGGGTGTCCCGCATCCGCTGGGCGAGGTATTCCCCGGTTTCCATGGTAAAATACCGCCGGATGACGTTGGACAGGCCGGCGATCAGCGCCGTGACACCGGCCGCAAGCCCGCATAGCCAGACATGGGCGCGCAGTGTGTCCCGCCCGCCGATGCCATTGAGGAAATCAACGGCGAGCTGCGGGAGCTGCCACGCTTTGCCGTCGATGACATTATCCACCGTCAAGCGGATGATCTGAGGGGTGATGAAGTTGAAAAAGACCATAGAAACGGCTGCGAATAGCGCCCAAAAGAGCCGGACGCGCCGTTTCCGGCCGACCTCCCACAGCATGAGAAACCGGCCTTTTTTCCAAGGCAACGGCATGTGTTCCTCCTAAAGCAGACAAAACGCGGATGTTTCAGCTCGGCCGTGTACCCAGCCGTGACCCGCGTAGGGAGAGTATACCATATATGCGCGGAGATTACAACGGGGAATGTTGCCCGGGAGTGACCAATCGAACACCTAAAGAAAATCTAGCACAGAGAAAGGGAGGTTGCGGGAAGCTGTATGCTGATAAGGGTGCTATTACAGCGCCACTTAAAAAGCGTACAGCCGCCTCATTTACGGCAGAATGAAACGGCACTACGGAAAGGGGGTATTCTATGGCGGACTTCAGCTATACCCGTTGCGTCGACTACCTTTTGCCGAACATCACCCTGTGCGAGCCATCAAAAGGGCAGACCGAACAGATCACCCGCTACGGCGCGATGCGGCGGTCGTTCCTCAAAACGCATAGACCTATCCTGTACAGCGAACTGCTTCTATCGGAGCAACTGTTCCCCCACCTGCGGGAAATACAGCAGACGGCGCAAGCGCGTCTGGACAGCATCATGTCGGACATACTGGTGTTTCAACCTCCGCCTGACAAAGCCGCAGACGTCCT
>JAISVO010000030.1 GCA_031271525.1 Oscillospiraceae bacterium | reverse complement strand
AACTCAATCCTGTGCAAATGGGTTAATAGTTTTAGATGGGATAGCCTCCGCCTTTTAGCTGGGGTTATGAGCTGACACATCCATTCAAAATATTGGCGGTTCAGCTCGTTTTTTGTCATAGGTCAATCCACCTCTTCGTCCGGTCGTCTCCGAATTCTCTCCCGGTTAGATTCGTGGGATGGATAGGTAGAGACATCTTGGAATCTCCGGTTGTCCCTAAGGATCTCGTAGTAAGTTCGGCGCGCATCAGAGCGGACAAAGAGGGAATCGTCTTCCGAATCCGCAAACGCGTCGAGAGTGCCTTCACTGATATACTCGCCGGGGTCGTCGATCGGGATGTCGTACTCATTTGTTAGTACATTATCTCCGGCGTAGAAGGTAAAGCCAACTTGAACTACAGTTCCTATACGACCTTACGGATATGCAGCTGTCTGTGGCGACCGCCGTTGCGGTAAGGGATCAGAAAAGCAACGGGAGGATGGAATCGGCGCTCAAACACGCCGAGGAGGTCGAAAAGGAGTACTTTGATTTCATCAACGCAATTGCCGCAAAGAAAATTGGGGAAGCGTGACGGCGATGGGGACGAACAGCAGTAAGGCCGCCGTAGACGACGGAAAGCTTGAAGAGGTAACCGGACTCCTCAAGGAATTGACCGAGTCGCTGGCCCAAAAGCCAAAGCGCGGGAAAAAGCGGAAGTCGGACAAGATCCTGTATACCGTTTCACACTTAGTAATGGGCGGCGTGATGCTGATGTTCTTTGCGGGCGTCGCGCTGGCGGGGTACGCCGTGATCTTCCTCGGGGAGCCGGTCGGGACGCTGCTGGACTTTGTAAAGTCCTTCGCCCTGCCGGTTGGTTTGGGGTATCTCGTCAAGGCATTCGGGGAGAACGTCGCCAAGATTGTCCTTGGCGTGATTATCAAACCCAATGAACCCAGCGGAAATACATACGAAGGAAGCGATGTGTAAATGAGTATCCTACTTTTTTTGGCGGTCGCCGCCATCCTTGCCGGGGCGGCCGTCCTGCTGGCGAAAGGGCAGGAGGGGATCATCCGGCAGATCGCCGTCTCGCTCTGCACCGACGCCGAGCGGGATGTCGGAGGCGGAGCCGGGCCGCTGAAACTGTCGACCGTCGTCGGGCTGGCGTATCCGCTGATCCCGGCGTTCATCCGGTCTTTCCTGACCGAGAAGCGTCTTGTAAAAATCGTTGAGGACGCTTTGGTGATCGCCCGGGGGATATGGAAAGAGAAACCGGAGCTGCTGACCGGCGGCGCTGGCGACGACCAACCTCCCTAAAGCGGCGGCGCGGACGATCAACAAATAACTGACGGACAACCTCCCGATGGGTCGCGCTGACAGCGGCCCATCGGGAGGTTTTTTTAACGTCAATTTTTAACGTTAAATTTAACGTAATAAAACCTTGCATAATAACGTAAAACCGTGCGTTGCGGACACGCGAAAACCCCCTTGAAACCCGGCGGAACCGGTGAGTTTCAAGGGGTTTCAGCTTGGAGCGGGTAGCGGGAATCGAACCCGCGCGGCCAGCTTGGGAAGCTGGAATTCTCCCATTGAACTACACCCGCGTTTGGGGGAGGGGACTTACCCCCACCCAAACGCATTGTACCACAACCGCCGCCGGAGGTCAAGGGGAAAATCAACCGTACCGCATTTTTTGGTGTGCAGCCACGCCGCATTTTTTGGCGTACAACCCGGCTGGATTTTTGGTGTTCAACCCAGCCGCATATTTGGTGTACAGCTATGCCGCATTTTTGGCGGCCCGCTCCCTCCGCGCCCCGGCCGCGCCGCGCGGTCAGCCGACAATCCCGCCCCATGTCTTCGGGCCGGCGATCCCGTCCGGGACAAGGCCCAGCTTGGTCTGCGCCGCGACGACAGCCGCCTTGGTGGCGGGGCCGAAGATGCCGTCCTCCCGAAGCCCCGCGCCGAACGGGGCGCGGTTCAGGTAGGCTTGCAGGACACGCACGCCCTCGCCCACCGAGCCTTGCCGGAGGGAATAGCCCGGGTAGGCCGGCGGGGCGCTGACCGGCGGGGAGATCACCCCCGACTCATTGTAATAATAGGCGTTCATCAGGGCGTTCCACGTGGCGGGGCCGACGACACCGTCGGTCGTCAGGCCGAACAGGCGCTGGAATTCGGTCACCTGCGCCTTGGTGGTCGGGCCGTACACGCCGTCCACAATCACCCGGGGGATCGACGGGTACTCCGCCGAGACGGCGTTCAGCAGGGTCTGGACCAGCTCGACGTCGCTCCCCTTCGAGCCGGCCTTCAGCGGGGTTCCGGGATAGCCCGGCGTCCCGTCCTCCGGCTGCTTGATGTTCAGGCTTTGGTACACCGAGTAGAGCTTCCTCCACGTGGCGGGGCCGACGACCCCGTCGGCGTTCAGCCCGAACTGGCGCTGGAACGCCCGGACGGCGCTTGCCGTCGCGGGGCCGTAGGTCCCGTCCTCGATGACCTGCGGGACGGTGTTGTAAAACGCGCCGATCGCCTTCAACAAAAACTGCACCTGCACGACGTTCGCGCCTTTCGAGCCTTGGCTGACGACCGCCTTGGGCGGCTCCGCGCCGATCCCGATCCGCTGGCCCTCGCTGCCCAGCTCTGCGAGCTTCGTCACCGCGAGGTAGATGTAGTTGATCCGGTTCCATGTGGCGGCGTCGATCACCCCGTTCTGGGGGAGGTTGTTGATCCGCTGGAACGCCCGTACGGCGGCCGCCGTTTTCGGCCCGTAGATCCCGTCCGGCTCGCCCTGCGGGATCTGGGGGAAATTCGCCGCGATCCGGTTCAGGTAGGTCTGCATCACCTTGACCGAGGCACCCTCCGAGCCTTGGGAGAGCGTGCCCCCCGGGAAGGAGGTCAAAACCCCGCCGATCCGGTCGGTCTGGGCGATCTCGATGTTGTTGCCGAAGTAATACCGGAGGATGTTCATCGCGGTGTAGCCGGAGTTCGCGAGGTTGACCGTCCCCCACTGCGACATCCCGGGGCAGGTCACCGTCGAGCCGTCGCAGTAGGAGGAGAAGAGCGGCTCCTTATGCCCGATCCGGCGGATATACCGGTTGAAGATCCGGTCCGCGATCTGGCTGATGTTGTCCGGGATGGTCTGACCCTCCTTGAAGTATTGGTCCGTCTTGGTGCTGTTTGTGATGTCGAACGGATAGCCCTGCGAACGGTACCACTCGGTATAGACCCGGTTCAGGGCGAGGGAGATGATCGCGAAGATATTCGCCTCCAGCGACGGCTGGGGCCATGTGGCGTAGATTTCGCTCGCCGCGACGTTTTTGACGTAATACGGGAAGGAGACCGAGATGTTTTTGGCGTAGGCGTTCTGCGGGGTCCCCAGATGGACGGTGATCTTCTGCGGGATGATCACGTCCCCCAGCGTGCGTGCGGAGAGCCGCGCCGGGCGGGGCTGCTGCCCTGTCGGCGGGTCCTGCTTCAAGGCGCTGTCGGGGACGACGACCGTCTCGCTCCCGTTCCCGTCGGCCGTTACCGGGCGGAGGAAGACGGGCTGGGTATGGCTGATCCCGTCGAGGATTTCCGCGCCGACGACCGTTTCGGTGACATAGCCGTCTTTTGCGACCGCGACGGTGTAGGTCGCGTAGGCCGCGCCGCCGGGCCGCATCGTGGTGGAGCTGTCCGGCGCGGGCAGCGAGACCGGCTCGGTCTGCCCGTCGGCGTTGGCCTTCAGGCGGTACAGACGCCGCCCGCCGACCTCGGAAACGGTGACGTCGGCGCCCTCGACGGGCAGCGCGTTATCCGCCGTCCGCACGTCAACTTTCAAAATCCCCTGTCCCATGAGGGCATCCCTCCGTTTTATGATTTCAACGCATTGTATGCGAAACGGGGGGAAACGGTGAAATCCGCGCAAAAAAAGCCCCCTTCCGACGGCTTTTTCCCGCAGTCCGCAAAGTGGGCGGAAAATTGTGGTTGACAGGGGGGCAAGGGTTTGGTATACTGATCACAGAGGGGCGACGCACCGGTTTCAACGGTCTTCGCCAAGGACATTATGTAGCTACAGTAGATGCAGAGCTAACGATGTAACCGCCACGCCTTGACTGGGGGGGGCGGTTACTTCGTTTTTAACGCCCGGATGAGACTAGCCAGAGCTTGGACCAATTTGCGAAGCTCAATCAGCACACCCATAGCGGCAACCCTCCCTGTTCAGGAGTACGAAGACCGCCGACACCACACGCCGCCCATGCGACGTGACTATATCACACAGCATGGGCTGTTGTCAACCGCGTTTGGCGGGGGGATTT
>JAISVO010000156.1 GCA_031271525.1 Oscillospiraceae bacterium | reverse complement strand
GCGAAATCCATTGAGGCGGCAGAGGTTGTTGTCAGCAAGCGGTTTGTCAACCCGGAAACGGGAGAACCGGAGCTTTGGAAGATCAAGCCGATCACCGCAAAACAGCATTCGGCGCTTCGTCGGGCGTGCATGACCAGCGAACCGGTACCCGGCGGCAAGAAGGGGCAGTATACACAGCAGTTGGATTCAAGCGCGTATCAGGCAAAAATGTGCGCTGCCTGTACATTGTACCCCGACCTCAACAACACCGAACTTCAGAACAGTTACGGTGTGATGGGCGCGGAAGCGCTGATCGCCACCATGCTCACGCCGGGCGAATTTGAGGACTACAGCACCAAAGTGTTGGAATTTAACGGGTTCAGCACAAAGAATGAGTTGGTGGAAGAGGCAAAAAACTAATCGAGGGCGGCGACCAGCAGGCGAATTTCGCGTATTTTTGCCTGCATAAACTGCACTGGCCGCCGTCCCGGTATCTCAATTTGCCCGAACGCGATCAGGCGTTTGTGGAAGCCGCGATCATCGTCCGCATGGAGATCGAGAAGAAACAGGCGGATGAGATCAAGCGGAAGAAATGATCAATAATGTATCGACAGATTCCGCGCGATATGCTAAACTATGTCGGTAAGCGGCAGGGCGGCGGGGTTGTCCCTCTAAAGGAGGGTGACCGTATGACGTTGCTCGAAGCCATTGCGCTTTTGATGCTCATCATCGCGGTTGTCAATTTGGTGCTTAACATCACCAAAAAGAAATAGCCGCACCCTAAGCTAAGGCGCGGCGCTTCTCTTCGACCTTAAATCGACATTGGGGAGCAGCCCACCTTCGCCAAGGAGCCGCCCAACCGCTTACATAATATCACAGCATATTAAGACTGTCAACCGCCTTTTTCGGGGCGGTTTTGTTATGCCCAAAAGGAGGTTCCCGGCTATGGCGACCGTCCAATCACAACTGCGGCTGAACGACGGCATGAGCGGCGTTTTGCGCAGCGTCACGTCGGCGCTGGACATCTGCCTGACGAGCTTTGAGCGCTTGCAGGCGGCGTCCGGTCAAACGATGGATATTGAGAGCATGACAAGCGCCCGCGTGGCGCTCTCCGACGCCAACGCCCTTGTGGAGCAGATGGAGCGGAACTACCGCGATGTGGAAGACCAGCAGAGCCGCGTGGAGAGCCAACAGAACGACGTGAACCGCTCCATCCGCGCCGGAAGTTCCGCCGTTGACGGGCTTATCGGCAGGATCGGCGGTATGGTGGCGGCGTACGCTTCTGTACAGGGTATCGGGAGACTCTTAACCCTTTCGGACAATATAGCGGGCACACAGGCGCGGCTTGACCTGATCGTCGGTACGGAAAACGTTTCGATGGCACAGCAGCAGATCATGGACATGGCGAACCGCACAAGGGCGGGCTTCCAGTCTACCGCCGACGCGGTAACCAAGATGGGGATCAACGCCGGGAAATCCTTCTCCGGCTTCGAGGAAATCGTGCGGTTTACCGAGTTGATGAACAAGAACTTCGTGATCGGCGGCGCAAGCATTCAAGAGCAGACCTCCGCCATGTACCAGCTGACACAGGCGATGTCGGCGGGAAAATTACAGGGAGATGAGTTCCGCTCTATCGTGGAAAACGCGCCGCTGCTCGCGAACGCGATCACGGACTATATGCGGAACGCCGGTGTCAGCGGCACGTTGAAGGAGTGGTCGGCGGACGGGCTGCTGACGGCGGACGTGATCAAGAACGCGCTGTTCTCCGCCTCGGACGAAATCAACGCCCGCTTTGAAGCGATGCCGACGACGTGGGAGCAGGTATGGACGCAATTTGAAAACACCGCCACGGACGCTATGGCGCCGGTGCTGGAGAAACTCAGCGAGCTTGCGAACAGCGACCGGGTGAAGGACTTGATGGTTGACATCGGAGGGGCGCTTGTTGACGTTGCGGATATTGCCGTTGTGGTGCTGGAAGGTATTGTTGATGTGTTTGACTACATTCGGAGCCACCAATCCGATATTGTGACACTGATCGGCGGGATAACAGGCGCAATCATTGCTTGGCATGCGGCGCAGTTGGCGCTTAACGGCGCCGTGCTTTCGAACCCGTATATCGCGCTGGTGGTGGGAACAGGGTTTGCCCTCGGGTCGGTTGTGGTCACCGTCATGAGCGGTGAGCTTGTCGGCTCTCCGGCAGAGAGACTGATGCGCATGGCTCCGCCTGAACCGATCAATCCGCTGTTGACTGAAACGGTGACCAACGCCGTAGAAAACGGCACTACCGTCCCGATGGAAATAATACGCATTTTTGAAAACATGCCGGATATACAGGGCAGCGGCGAAACGAAATACTCAAACCCGGCGCTGATGGAGCAGTTTATCGCGGATACATGGGGGAGCTTGACTACTTCTGTTGAAACGGAAGACCCGGTTGCCGCCATGCAAGCCTCGATTGCCGCCACCGCGGCGGAGAGCATGGGCGCGGCGTCGACTGCGCTGTACCTCGCGGACGCGTATAATCGGCTCTACCAGAGCGGCGACCGTAGCAGCGCGGCGATCGCGCAGATGGGCGCTGTGGTGGGCGAGGTCAATAGCCTCATCCCGAACTTGAACGCGCAGTTTGACGCGACGACCGGCGCGATATACGGTATAGAGGGTTCACTGTACGCGGCGGCTGATGCGTTCTACCGTTACGCCGAGGCGCAGGCGTTCGCGGCGGCGTACAAAACCGAACTGCAAAACGCGGCGCAAGCATGGATTCAGGCGGACATGGTGGTGCGGGACGAGCAGGCAAGGTTCGCAAGCGTTAACGGCGCTGACTACATGGACATCTTGCTAAGGTCAACATCTTTATTCGACGCGACGCAAAACCGCGACACGATAAGAAATGACATGCAGTATTTGATGGACGGGTGGGCGGAGAACCAGGCGATTGTCAATTCTTTCGGCAGCGTCTATGATCAGGAAACCGCCGCCAATACCCGGCGTATGGCCAACAGCCTCGACATATCCAACGAAGACCTCAAGTATCTGCGCGAGATCGCGGAGCGCGAGGCGGTCAACCGGTTCACAACGGCGGAGATCAAGGTGGATATGACCGGCATGACCAACCGCATTGACAGTGATCTGGACGTGGACGGCATCATCACCCGGTTCGTGGACGGGGTGACGGAGGCTGTCGCATCCGATATGGAGGCGGCGTCATGAGCGGCGGTTATGTGATGTATCTGGACGACATGGAGATGCCGGTGACCCCCGGCAAGCTCGAACTGAAGATCAAGGGGAAGAACAAGACGATCACGCTGGTCAACGACGGGGAGGTCAATTTCCTCAAACATCCCGGCTTGACCGAGATCACCGTGACGCTGCTGTTTCCGATGCTGGAAGAATACGGCGACATCCGATACTCGCGGCCGGACGTGTATCTGTCAAACTTTGAGCGGATTATGACAGAAAGGCGCCCGGCGCGGTTTATCATGAGCCGCGCCGCGCCGAACGGCTTCCCGCTGTTTGACACCAATATCAAGGTGAGCATCGAGAGCTATACAATCGACGAGGACGCCACGAACGGGCTGGACGTGTACGTGACGCTGATGCTGAAGCAGTATGTGGACTTCGGCGCGAAAACGGTTAAGGTGACGCCCGAGACGGGCACTGCCACGGTGGAGCAGCCGCGCCCGGAGGGCAACCCGCCGAACGCGAAGACCCACAAAGTGGCGGCGGGCGATACGCTGTGGGCACTCGCGAAGAAATACTACGGCGACGGCTCGCTGTATATGAAGATTTTCGAGGCGAACCGGGACAAGATCAGCAACCCGAACCTGATTTACACCGGGCAGGAGCTGACGATCCCGGAACTTTCCGCGTCCGCCGCCGCACCCAGCGCCGCGCCCATAAACGCCCCTCTGGCGGTGCTGGACGAAGGGACGGGTACGTGGAAGTATGATCAGGTGACGATGGACAGTTGACAACGAACGGAGTGAGTAATGCATGGCGTTTGAGGCGCAGACATACGGCGCGATCATGGATCGGATACTGAAGCGGGTTCCGCCTGACATCGATACCCGGGAGGGTTCGATCATATGGGACGCCACCGCTCCGGCGGCGGTGGAGTTGGCGATCCTGTATACCGCGCTGGATTTCATTCTGGGCGCTACGTTCGCGGATACCGCGCCGCGCCCCTACCTAATCCTGCGCGCGGCGGAGCGCGGCTTGACGCCGAAAGCCGCCACCGGAGCGGTGCTCCGCGCCGAATTCAACAGGGAGGTTCCCATCGGCTCCCGGTTCTCGCTGGAAAACCTGAATTACGTCATCACCGAGCGCCTGCCGGAGGACGATACGGACGACACTCGCGCCTATCGCGTACAGTGTGAGACGCCGGGCGCGGCGGGCAACGAGTTGTTCGGGAGCCTGATTCCGATTGAATACATCAGCGGTTTGACAAGCGCCGTGCTGGTTGAGCTGCTGATCCCCGGTGCGGACGAAGAGGGCACGGAGGTTTTCCGGCAACGGTATATCGACAGCTTGACATCTCAGGCATTCGGCGGGAACCGGCAGGACTATAAAGACAAAGTGCTCGCCCTGCCCGGGGTGGGCGCTGTAAAGGTGTTCCCGGCGTGGAACGCGGACATCGATCCGCAGTCGTTCGTGCCGGACGGCGAGGTTGCCGCGTGGGTCGCGTCCGCGCTCCCGACCCTGCCCGTCGCGGCGCGGGCATGGCTGACGGCGGTGTATACGGCGGCGGCTGACCTGCTGCTGACTGTCGGCGGCGCGGTGAAGCTGGTGCTGTTAGACAGCGCTTACGGTGTGCCGACCGATGACCTGATCTCGGACGTGCAGGACGCGGTTGACCCGCCGGACGGTCATGGGGAAGGGCTGGGTCTTGCCCCGATCGGGCATGTGGTGAAGGCGGAGGGGGCGCAAAGTCAAACAATTGACGTTGCGCTGACGCTGCAATACCAATCCGGGTGGGACTGGGCGGCAGTCGAGAGCTATGCGCTGGAAGCCATTGACGCCTACTTTGCCGAGCTTGCGCGGGGATGGCAGGGTTCGGACGCGCTGACCGTGCGGGTGTCGCAGATTGAGACCCGTTTGCTGGATTGCCCCGGCGTCGTGGACGCGCAGAACACGCTGTTGAACGGGGAGGCGGGCAACATCGCCCTTGACGCCGTGCACATCCCAGTGAGGGGGGTTGTGAGTGGATAGACGGATACTGGACTATCTGCCGGTTGTGCTGCGTGAGGTGCCGGAGTTTAAGGCGCTGATGCAGGCGGAACAGCCGGAACTGGAAGACCTGTGGGCGGCGCAGGACAGTACGCTCGAAAACCAATTTGTCCCGACAGCGGAGGATTACGGCGTCCGGCGGTGGGAGAAAATGCTGGGCATCCGTCCGAAGGGAACGGACGGCTTGGAGGTGCGCCGGACGCGCGTCCTGTCGATGCTTGGGCTGAAGCTGCCGTATACCCTCCGCTGGCTGAAAAACTGGCTGGCCGAGCTGATGGGCGCGGGGAACTTCGGTGTTGACGTCGTTGATTACCTGATCGGTCTGACGCTGCGCTACACGCCGGATGACGAACGCCCGACGGATGATATTATCGGCGTGCTGACCGACGTGAAGCCCGCCAATATGCTGCTGCACGTCACAGCCGTCACGGAGTCGCCCGCCGCCGCCGCGCCGGTTGTGATTGTCGCTGGGGCGATGAGCGTGATGGAGACAACGCTGCCGTCAATCCCGGAGGTGCCGCGCCGGGCGTACGCCGTCAACGCGGACACCGGAGCACTTGCCGAGCTGTACACGCGGGACGAAAGAGGGATTAACCGAGCCTATATCGCGGGAGGGATGAATGCATGACCATATCGGAACTTGTATCGCTGATCGGCGGGGACGCCGCGCCGGTACACCTGTCGTCGGATACCGTGATCACGCCGGACGGGCAGACCGTGACGCTGCACGTCGGGAACCGGCAAATCCACCTGACGGCGGATCAGGCGGCGCAGATCGCGGCGGCCGCCACGGCGGAGGCGCTAACGGCAGAGGTGCAGGCGCGGGAGACGGAGGATGCCGCACTGAAAGCGGATATTGAAACGGAAGCTTCGGCGCGTTCGCAAGCCGTCGCCGGAGAAGCCGCGGAACGGCAGGGCGCGGACAACATCTTGCAAGCGCAGATCGAGGACGAAATGAGTTACCGGGAAGCCGGGGACACGGAGAACGCGCAAGCCGTCACGGACGAAACAAGCCGGGCGCAGAGCGCGGAGGCGGCGCTGCGGCAGACCGTTGACGCGGAAACCGCCGCGCGGCTCTCGGATATTGCGGACGTGAAAGCCGCACAGGACACCGAACGAACGGCGCGGGAGACCGGAGATACCTACAACGCAAATGCCGTCGCGGACTTGGATGCCAAAACCCAGAGCACAACGGCGGCGCTGCGGCAGGACTTGGGCGCGGAAACCGCAGACCTGCGAGACGCGCAAGCCGCCGAGGAAGCCCGCGCCACCGTCGCCGAAGGCGACCTGCAATCACAGATCGATTCGATGGGCGGTCAGACGCGCCGGTTCTTTATCGACTTCGCGGCGGTCTTCGGCACCGACAGCCCGACGCGCGACCAGACGGACGCGTGGCTCGCGTCGCTGAAACCCAACCCGGTGACGCCGAATGTCGGCGTGGCGCTGAAGAACAGCAACACGTCGC
>JAISVO010000130.1 GCA_031271525.1 Oscillospiraceae bacterium | reverse complement strand
TAATCATATTTATCAGCCTGAAGGATTTTCTGTCCGCGCATGACCACCAAAGCCTTATCGACCGGGAGGCGCAGTACCTCGTCCATCGTGAGAACCTTGCGTTTTCCCACGCCGCTGGTTTCGCGATACTCCGGCGTATAGTCCGAAATCCGCCATGTGCCGAGTTGTTTTGCCTTGCTGGTCACTTGGATGCTTGCCTCGCCGGAGCGGTCTGAGATGAATTTTGCCGTGAGTTCGTCGGTACAGCCAAGGAAAAGCTGTACGTCGCAGTTCCCCAAAATCTCCTGCCACTGGTTATACGGATAACGGTTCTGCAGCCCCGCGAGGTTTTGGAAAACGCACGACATACTGATATTCCGGGAGCGGATGACGGAGATTTTCCGGGACAAGTCGGGAATGACGCCGCAGTTGACCAGTTCCTCGCCCAAGAAATGGACGGGAACTGGCAGTTTTCCTTCCTTGCAATGCTTATCCGCGTATCTGACCAGCTTGATGAAGAAAAACGAGATAAACAGCGAGCAGAGGAAGTCGAAGGTGCTGTCTTGGTCTGACGTGATGCAGAAGTAGGCGCATTTCTGTTTGCCGGGCAGTTCGAGGTCGATTTCATCTCGGCTGGTGATCAGCCGGATCAGCTTGTTTTGGAAGACCTGCAAACGTGACCCCAGACCGATGATGATTCCGCCGCGCACCGACTCCGACGCCTGCCGGAAAATGCTGTACGGCGCTTTCGCCGGATGGCTCACCGGGAGGGTGTCGAACAGGGCGTTCAGCTCGTTTTCCGAGGACAGGGTGAGCAGCTTATACACCTGCCCGATGTTCTTCTCCTCGGGAGGATAGCCCTGTTCCACATAGAGAACCAACGCTTTGAGCAGATTCAACTCGGAGTTGTCCCAAAAGTGGTCGCCCCGCTCCGAACCGGTGTTCTTAATGACCACATCGCAGAACAGCTGCGCCGTAAGCTCCTGACCCTCAATCTCCGCGAGGCAGTTCCATGAATCGGAGTTCTCCGGCGACACGAGGTTGAACAGCTTCACCACATAGCCCTTATTCCGCAAGTACTCCCCGCATTTTTCATAGATTTCGCTTTTGGGGTCTGAGATCAGCAGCGATTCCCCGCGGGCCGCGCATTGGAACACCATATTCACGCAGAACGCCCGGGTCTTTTTGGACCCGGACGCTCCGTACACGGCGATATTCCGGTTCATCCGGCTGTCCTCCGGAACGCACACCGCCTTCATGTCTATCTCCCCCAGAATCGTACCGTGATGTTTCCGTATGTCCGGCACAAGGTCGAGGACGCCGTTCATCTCCCGCTCGGTCATAAAGCCCGCCGTTCCGTAGGTGCCCTTTCGAGAATAGATCAGGTTGCGTTCCCGGTCGTATTCGCCTTTGTCCCCCCAACCAAGCTTCATCACTACGACGACCAGCAGGGCGAGAAATCCGACACAGACAAAAATGCCATAGATGCCATACGGCGGGGTGAAGACGGCGGCGATGCAATCAACCGGCGACGCGGAGGGAAGCGCCGGGGAGGTGCCGTCCCCCGGAACCCCGCCGCTCTGCTGCCACGCAGCGTAATTCCCGGCGAACTGCGCTATGTATCCGCCCGCGTAGAGGACAACGGACAATGCGATCGGCGCGGCCACGGCCAGTTTCAGAAACTTTTTGCTCTTTACGGGAAAAACCTCCCCTCCAGTTTGCGCATGTCGATGGTTTGGAACCGCACATTCTCACCGCAGAAGCGGCGGAGGGCGTCCGCTTGGAAGTCACAGCAGATAACGGTTCCGCTTTTTCCGTAACGCCGCAGCGCGGCGTCAAAGCGGGTAATCCGGGGCATATCGCAGTCATGGGCGAATAAAACCGGCTCGCCGTTTTCGTCCACGGCATCGTTCTCGACGAGCAAGCCGCCGTCTCGGGCATACAGGTTTTCCGAAAGGATACGGTTGAGCGCCATCGTCTTTTCTTTGTCGCACAGGAGCCTTAAAAGAATTTCGCCGTTACGGTCGTTGGTGAGATAGACGAAGCTGTCATAATTGCCGTCCAGCACGAAGTAGTTTCGTTTACCGCCACCCGTACTTGTGAGAAGCTGATACGCCTGCTCCATGCTGCCGCCCAACATCATAGCCCGGATATTTTCAGGCCGGTATCGGAGCCGTTCCCGGCAAAGGACGGCTTTCATCAGCGCCTTTGTCCGCATTTCGGACTTATACTCCCATTTCAAGAGAGAATCGCCGGTATTATAGACGACGAAGGCTTCCGAAGCTGTGAGCAGTACGCCGACCGTGCGGGCACCTTTGATTTTGACGGACTCGGATCCGAGTCCTTTGATTTCCCGTGAATTGTAGAAAGCTGGGGTCGTAAGCGCGGGCAGGGTGCCGCCGTCCGGACGGAAGACATCCGCCTTTTCGTCTCGGAAGACGGAAAGGCCGGCGTTTTGCATGGTGACGGTCGCTTCCGCGATACTGTGAAGCCGCAGGCGGCGGGTTATCTCGCTCTTGAGAATATTGGTGTCGGTATTGCCGGACAAAGGGAACGTAAATCTTTCACTATAACTGTCAAGAAGCATTTCTTTCGCGGAGGATGTGAGTCTGTATCCGCGGAGTTTATCGCGGTAGTAGGTGTGGATCAGCTTTTTTTGCTTTAGGCTTTTGATGAGCTTGATTTTATATCCGCGCCCACCGGGGAGGCGGTGGATTTGGTTTGCCGCCAACTCTCCCGATACGGCGATAAGGCTGAGGATTGAATACGCCTGAGACTGTCTGCCGGGGAGGGTTATCGGTGCAATTTTCGCCACCGCCTTTCACCCCAAAACTACCGTACACCCTTATAACCTCGGTAAAAACGCCGTAGGTTTTATTCCTTGAAAGCCAACAGCACCAGTGCTTTTCAGATTTCGATAGGGGTACCAAAACCCGAGACAAAAAAGAGCGGAAATGGTACCCTCTTATTCGATGAAATCCATGATGGATTTTACACTTTTTTCGCGCGCCGCAAGCCACCCGGGGAAACTGTCCTTGTCCATAACCGAAATGATCGTGCAATCGGTGGTTCCCAATTCGGTTGTGTTGTACGCGTCGCACAGAAGGCCGCCGTCGTCCGTCATGACGAAGGCGGAAACCATGTCGAGGATCTGCTTCAGTTCCAGATTGTCATAGTCTCTGGTACGGCGTTCGGGCAGCTCCCGGTTATACACATGGGAGAAGCAGATAACGCAGTGCGTAAACTTGGGGAGAGGGTTCTCGTCCGCATAGCGATCCAGCGTAAAAAAGAGCGGGTCAAGCAGAAACTCCGTGCTCTGCCGCTGCTTGCGTTTTGGCAGCAGGCAGGCACCAAGCGTTCATCACGAGCAGGAATAACTGCCCGCCGAGCATCCGGCACCAGCTTTTGAATATGTTGGATGTCGTCTGGGACGCGCCCATGCTGAACGCGACGGGAGCGGTAAAGACGAGGACGCCGAGCAAAACGTACCGTTCGGCGGCTTCAAAGAGCAGCTTGATATAGTTCCACGCGAGGATCAGCACCAGTATCAGCACGATGATCGCGACCGCACCGCTTGAGACGACGCCCAATATGACGGTGACGACCGAGCTGAAGTTGGAGAAATTCAGCGGCGGCAGGGACGAATCCATGATCCAGTGATAGGGGGTACCGCCTATTTTAAGTACCATCGCGATGATTTCGTCCGCGAAGTACGCGAGCAGGATAAACAGAACCGAGCGTATACTCAGCTTGACGGGATCCTCTGCCTCAATGCCCGCGCCGAGCCCGTAGTTTTTGAAGAGCTGCCAAACCCAGTTCAGCAGTATGATACCGATGGCAAGAGCCACAAAGATGCCGTACATTGTTTCGGCTGCCGGGAAATACCGGGTGAAGATCGTCATGTCACAGCCCAGCGCGCCCAGAACCGAGGTCGTAATCATATCCAGGCCGTGCATGATCTGCTCGGCTATCCAGCCGACGATTCCGTCCAGAATGCCCATTTGAGAATCACCCCCTGTTCAGCTCGGCGTTCGGTCACGGAGAATTCCACTGTCCCCCGGTGAAGAACGGGGACACGTATGCCATGATGAAGCCCAAGCCGTTTAGGATCACCCATGTGATGATGATCCGCTTGAGCCACGACCGGGATTCGTCCACGGTTTTCCCGCTCTTTGAGAAGTTCATCAGCAGGAGCGCGACCGCCGCCGTAACGATGGCCGCGATGGTGGAGATCAGAAGGATTTGGTTGTAGACATCCTTCATAATCTCGTTTGCCTTGTCCCACATCGTAGTGGCAAAGGCGGG
>JAISVO010000109.1 GCA_031271525.1 Oscillospiraceae bacterium | reverse complement strand
CTGCCATTCTATACGAGTTAAGAGTATATGTCAAGAGGTTTTCAAAAGAAAACCCGGAGAATTTTCTCCGGGTTTGTCCACCGAGACTCGGAAGACCAAAAAAGCCGGAAGTCCCTTGTAACAAGTGATTCCCGTCTTTTCTTTCCGCAAAAGTTTTCTGTTATAGTATCAGCATCGCGTCCCCGAAGGAGTAGAACCGATAGCGCTCCCGCACAGCTTCGCGGTATGCCGCCAGTATCCCCTCTCGCGAGTAGAACGCCGACACAAGCATCAGCAGCGTGCTACGGGGAAGGTGATAGTTGGTAATCAGAGCGTCAACAGCGCGGAAGGTATAGCCGGGAGTGATGAAGATATCCGTCTCTCCCCCGCCCTCCCGGACAAGGCCGTCTTTCCCCGCGGCCGATTCCAGTGTGCGGCAGGAGGTGGTGCCCACCGCGACAACCCGTCCCCCCTCTTGGCGTGTCCGGTTGATCAACGTCGCCGCTTCCCCGCCGATTTCGTACCGTTCGGTGTGCATCCTGTGAGAAGTGATTTCCTCGGCCTTGACCGGCAGAAAGGTACCCAGCCCGACGTGCAGCGTCACCTCGGCGGTGCGTATCCCCTGCTTCCGCAGACCGTCCAGCAGCTCGGGGGTGAAATGGAGACCGGCGGTGGGAGCGGCGGCCGAACCCGGCGGATCGGCGTACACCGTTTGGTAGCGCTCGGCGTCAACCGGCATGGCGCGGATATAGTGCGGCAGCGGCATGGCGCCAAGCTCGTTCAGCAGCTCGTTCCACATGCCGTCATAAGTGAACCGCACGACACGCTCCCCATTCTCCCCTACCCTCTCGATCTCGCCGGTCAGCTTCCCGCCACCGAAGAAAACCCGCGCGCCAACCTTCAGGTTCTTCCCCGGCTTCACAAGGCAGTCCCATCGGTCGCCGCCCAAATCGCCGAGGAGGAGAATTTCGGCCACACCGCCGTGGATACGGTGCCCCAGCAGACGCGCCGGGATAACACGCGAGTTGTTGAGGACAAGGCAATCCCCCGCCCGTAAAAAGCAGGGTAAATCATAAAATTTCCGATGAAGCAGTTCGCCGGTCGCCCGGTTGATCACCATCATCCGGGAGTGGTCGCGGCGCTCCGACGGCGACTGCGCGATCAGCTCGGACGGAAGGTCATAAGAAAAGTCCGCTGTTTTCAATCGAAGGCTCCTCTGTGTAAACTTTCAATCCCGTGACAGTTTATCGTTCTTTTGCCCCCTTGTCAACCCGCATAAACAATCCTCCGAGGTGACAAAATAGGTCGGCCCGGAGGTATGTTATGTCGAAGCAACGCGGTAAACAAACGGTAGAGCTAGCGAATCCTGTCGCAATCCCCTCCTCGGCGTGTGTCGCGGGGAGTCGGGAGGGACGAGGGCCGTTGCGGCACACCATCGACAGCATTTATGAGGACAGTCTGACCGGCGGTGTCAAGAGCTGGGAGCAAGCCGAGTCGGCGATGCAGAAGGACGCGCTCAACCTCGCCTTGAGCAAGGGTAATTTCCCCGAAAAATCCCTTCGGTACCTGCTGGCGGGCGACCTGCTGAACCAGTGCATCGGCAGCGCGTTCAGCGCCCGTACGGCGGATATACCGTTTATCGGGCTGTACGGCGCGTGCTCTACGATGGCGGAGGGTCTGGGTCTCGGCGCGATGCTGATCGACGGCGGCTTTGCCGACCGGATCGCGGTGGTGACTTCCAGCCATTATTGCGCTTCGGAGCGGCAGTTCCGTCTGCCGCTGGAATACGGTGGGCAGCGTACCCCGACGGCGCAGTGGACGGTGACCGGCGCGGGCGCCGCGGTGCTGGAACGCGCCGCGCTGAGCGGCGAACCGGACCACCCTTTGATCACCCATCTGACTTTCGGCAAGGTGATCGACATGGGGATCAAAGACGTCAGTTATATGGGCGCGGCAATGGCTCCGGCCGCGTTCTCCACATTGTCGGCGCACTTTCAGGATACCGGAACCGGACCCGAAGACTTTGACCTCATCGTCACCGGCGACCTCGGCGTCACCGGGTCGGACATTCTGCGGGAGTTATTTGCCAACGCCGGCGTGACGCTTGGTCAAAACTACACCGACTGCGGCGCGTTGATCTACGGTTTGACAGAACCGGACGTCAGCGCCGGCGGTTCGGGCTGCGGGTGCAGCGCCGTTACTCTGTGCGGCTATATTGTAAGCGGACTCCGTGCGAGGCGTTGGAAAAACACGCTTTTTTGCGGCACCGGGGCGCTCTTCTCTCCCCTCTCGGCGCAGCAGGGCGAGAGTATCCCGTCCGTCTGCCATGCCGTACGATTGGTTGGAGGAAAACAATGACGTATCTCAACGCTTTTTTGCTGGGCGGGTTTCTCTGCGCTATGGGACAGGTGATCATAGACCGGACCCGGCTCACCCCCGCCCGGATATTGGTTTTGTATGTCGTCGCCGGGGTGGCGTTCAGCGCCGTCGGACTGTATCAGCCGCTGGTCAATTGGGCGGGCGCTGGCGCGACTGTGCCGCTGACCGGGTTTGGTCACGCGCTGGCGAAGGGGGTCAGCAAGGCAATCGCGAAGGACGGCTGGCTTGGTATCTTCACCGGCGGCATTGCCGGTACGGCGGGCGGCGTCACCGCCGCCGTCGTAGCAGCGTTTTTGGCGGCTGTGGTGAGCAAGCCGAAGGAGAAGAAGTGATTTTTCCCCGTTGACAAGCGGCAGCCCGTGACCTATGATATGGGTAATGCTTAGGCACAAAGCGGTGACGATCATCATGCGCCCTAAACTCATCCTCATCACGGGATACCTCGCAGCGGGTAAATCTGTTTTCGCGCGGCGGCTGTCTGCGGAGCTGCGTGTGCCTTGCATTGTCAAGGACACCTTCAAAAGCGCCCTTTGCGACGGTGTGGACGTGGCAAGCCGCGAAGAAAGCAGCCGGTTTTCGCAAATCACCTTCAACGGGATGTTGTATATCGCGGAAAGGTTCATCGAAAACGGGTGTCCGGTCATCCTCGAGGGGAACTTCACGCCGGCCGGTGTGAAAAAGACCGACGAAGCCGGGGCTGTCAAAGCGCTGCTGGATCGCTATGGGTGCGAAGCGCTCACGTACAAGTTCTCCGGTGACACATATGTCTTATACCAGCGGTTTGTCACACGCGACGGGACGCCCGAACGCGAGTCGGTGAACCGGATGGGCTATACGCCTACATACAGCGAGTTCGATACTTGGTGCCGGAATCTGGACACGTTTTCAGTCGGCGGCGAGGTTGTCGAGGCGGATACCACCGACTTTGACGCGGTGGAGTATGGATGGTTGATTGACAAAGCCCGGGGGTATATGAGGGAGGGATAACCGTATGAACAGCGTCGTCGAGGCAATCCGGGAAATCGTACTCAACCACTGCGAACAGCACAAGAAAAACGAGAAATTCGGGTTCTACGACTACTGGAACGACCACATCAAGCGGGTCGTGCACCATACCGCCGTTCTGGCGAAAGAGTATGGCGCGGACGAAGAGATTGCGGCGCTTGCCGCGCTGCTGCATGATGTGTCGATGCCCGCCGAATTCGGCGACCGGGGCGAACACCACCGCTTCAGCGCGAAGATGACCGAAACGCTGTTGGGTGGCCTGCGTTACCCGCCGGACCGAATCCAACGGGTACGGGACTGCGTATTCAACCATCCAAACTCGAACCGGCATTTGCGGACGACGATCGAGGAAACTTGCATCGCGGACGCGGACGCCCTCGCCCACTTCGACCGGATCCCCTCTCTGTTCAGTCTGGCGTACAGAATCCTCGGTATGGGTCTCGACGAAGGGCGGGAGTATGTCAAGGAGCGGCTGTACGGCGACTTATGGTGCCTGAGTGAGCGGACAAAAGAAGTATATGGCCAGAAGCTCAAAGGGTTTTTAGAAAGTTTGTTTGTGGATTGAAGAATCCCTCCCGGTTGGGAGGGATTCAGGCTGGAGGACTGCTTGCGCCGCCCGATTTATATGCGCCTACGGATGAACCCGCTTGCGGTAGGTATAAACGTCTTTGCCAAAGGATCCGACGTAGTAAACCTCTTCCCATCCGCGCGAAATCAGCTCTGGTTTGGGGCGCATGTCCCCCGCCGAATCGCCGGGGCAGTCCAGCAGCCAGCCGCCGGGCTTACAGACACGCGTCATTTCCGCAATCTCCGTGTCCCAGTCGTCGCCGACGACATGCCCGCTCATCACAACGTCAAAGGTACCGTCAGGAAAGGGCAGTTCCGTGACATATCCGTCCAAAACGCGGATGTTTTGAAGTCCCCTCCGCGCCGCTTCGCCGCGCATGAATTCGCGCAGGGTGTCCACCGGCTCGCTGGCGTAAACCCAAGCGGCTTTTTCCGCCGCCGCGAAGGTCAATCGGCCCGAACCCGCGCCGATATCCAGAACAGTCTTGCCCGCTAACCCAACAAGCGCATATAAGCGCTCCGCGCTCCAGCCGCGAATGAAATCGCATTTCTCCGCCATGACCTCCGGCGTGGTGTAAACCACAAAGTCCTCCGCCGACGCCAGCGCGTACACTTCCGCTTTACGGATTTCCGCAGGGTCTGCCAGCGCGGGCGCGCTCTCCGCGACATCACGAACGAAATCGACGCACTCGGGGCATTTGCGCTCCAAAAACCACCGTACAGCGGGATTGGCGTTGAGCGCGACACCCATGCAGCGCCGCCATTCCGCTTTGTCGTTGCGCCACCCGCCCGAACGCATGATCAGACGGATTTGAAACCGCTCCATGAGAAGAAAACTGTTGAAAGAGTACTCCTCCGGGTTAATCCAACCAAGTCCCAAGAATGAAAACCTCCCGTACCCTCCGGGAGGGCTACAGTATCGTCACCCTCCCGCTTTCCATGTTGACGGCTGTATGTTTCATGTCACTCGCCCCTTTCAGCTTGATGCTGTGAGTATAGCACAGCTTTACCGTCCGTACAACCCAAGCTTGACAAAAACCCTTCCCTTTTTGGAAACGCCCCCGATCTCCAGCAGCTTGGCCCGTCCCATCCCGCGAACCGACAGCACGGCGCCTTCTTCGGCGGTTTTGTCGGGCTGCAGGCATTCCATATGGTTGAGGCTGACCCGTCCGGCTTCAATCAATTCTGCCGCCCGCCCCCGGGACAAGCCGAAAGCCGCGGAGAGCAGCGCGTCCAGCCGCAGCGACGCCACTGTGTCGGTTTTTTCCTGAACTGCTTCTTCCGTAACCGGAAGCGCGCCGAGCTCGGCTGTGGCTACCGTCACCGGAAGCCGCCCGATTCGTTCTAGGTTCTGCGTGATGAAAGGTGCCATTTCGGGCAGACAGACGAGATAACCGCCCGGAAGAATGTCGCCGATCACCTCCCGCTCGATCCCGAGCGCCATCAGCGAACCGAGCACATCCCGATGCCCAAGCTCCTCGTACGCCGAGATTTTCAGCGCCGCGAACAGGTCTTCCTGCCCGTATCTTCCCCAGTCCGGGTTGGTGAATATACCGCGGACCCGCTCCGCGCCGGAAAAACCGCCGCTCAGCGTCAGGTTGACGTCCCGGCGGTTTGTAAACCGCTCGGTAATCCTCCGCGCCTCGGCAGGGGTCAAAAACCGCGTCGCGGCGCAGCCGGTTTTGGCGGCTTTCTTCGCGAGGTCCTCGGCGTGCCCCAGCAGAACATCTTTAGCGTCCATAAATCACCACGGAAATAGAACGCGGGGCTTCCCGCGTTCTCAATGTCATTGTGCAGTATCTCATAAACAGCCCCGGTTCTCATGAATCAATCCTATTGGTAGGATACCACGCAAAGGTCAAGCCTGTCAAGCGGTTTCAAAGATGAGGAAAATATATCCTCCTCTTTCACCGCGCCTAAAGGGCACGCTCGGGGAGCTAGATAAGCCAATACTCCGCGCAGTCCGGCGTGCGGCCAATAAACCCGTAATCAACCAGATAGCGGCGGATCGAGACAAAATCCTCATGGATGCTCTTCAGCACCTCGTTGACCTCTTTTTCGCCGTACCGCCGGCCGGGCTCAAACCGCTCGGCGATCACTCGGAGGACGACCAGCTTCCGCTTCTCCCGGGAGGGCATTTCTTTCAGCGTCAGCGGTTCCAGCGTGGCAAAGAATGTCTCGATTGTCTTTTGCGTCTCCTCGGCGCTCGACATATAGCGCTCGTCCACCATTTTCGCGCCGTTGTGGATCTCGGCGTCCCAGTCCCCTTTTGTATACTGTGTGTCGGTCATGTCCCGGATCCCCGCCAGCAGCATGATAATCCCCTGCACCCGGTGGGGTTTTACATGGTACGTCCCCTTGGCGGCGTTTTTGTCCTCCGCGATTAAGTCAGCCGCCAGCAGCGGCTTCAGGTGATGGTACACCTGTCCGGTGGTGTTGTAGCCTCGCTTCTCAACAAGCGCCGCGACCGACATCGGCTCCTTGAGCAGCGCTAGCAAGATATTCAGCCTGTCGCTGCTGCCGATGCAGCGCAATACCTTTTCCGCCGTATTGTCCTCGATCAGCTTCAACAGCGCGTCCGCGCTAATACTCTTTGAATTCCATACCGATTGGCGCCCGCCGCTGGAAAAGACACCGGTATAGCTCACCCGCCCTGTATCCCCGCTCTCGTCGCACTCGTCTTCCAAGCGGTCGAGAAGGCCCCTCAGCGCCGGGTCAAACCGCGCCTTGCCACTCTTCCGGATTTCCCCGACGCAGACGGGCGGTGTGTTCTGGCCGGCGGGCGCGCACAGTGCGCCCCCGCCTGTGTTGCCGGGCAAACGCGCCTTCAGTTCGTCAATCTGTGCCCGCAGTTCATCGATCTCATAGGCAAAATCTCTGGTCACGGGATTCCCTCCTTCACATTGTTTTTCTATTACGTGATTCCGTAATTACAGAATATCATAATCTTAGGACTGTGTCAATACGGAATTTCGTATTTACGTAATTACCTCTTTCCGCTTGACAGGCGCATAATTTGGGTGTATATTGAGGACTGTACATCTATTCGGCGGAACGGGACGGCAATTCCCTGCCCTCCCCTGCCGCCTTATGCCGACGTGCCGGAGGGCGGCATTGTTATCCATGGGAGGAATGCGCGTGATCACGGTTTTCAACCTCACCAAGCGCTACGGCAAGCTGCTCGCGAACGACGGCATCAGTCTGAACGTCAGCGCGGGGGAGATCGGCGTCCTGCTGGGGCCCAACGGGGCGGGGAAATCCACCCTGATCAAATCGATCTGCGGTCTGCTGCGCTTCGAAGGCTCGGTGTCCATTGGCGGGCACGAGTGCCGTTCGGAGGAGGCCAAGCGGCTCCTCGGGTATGTGCCGGAGATACCCGCGCCCTATCCGATGCTGACCATTGACGAGCACCTTCAATTCATCGCGAAGGCCTACCGGCTCGACGGGACATGGCGGGAACGGGCCGACGGCCTGCTCCGCCGTTTTGACTTAGACGACAAGCGGAACAAACTGGGCAAGGAACTTTCCAAGGGGATGCAGCAGAAGATTTCCGTATGCTGTGCCCTTCTGCCGGAGCCAAAGGCGGTCGTCTTCGACGAACCGCTGGTGGGGCTGGACCCGCATGGTATCCGGGAGCTGAAAAACGTCATCCTCTCCTTGCGCCGGGAGGGGATTGCGATTTTGATCAGCACCCATATTATCGACAGTATGGAGGAGAACTGGGACGTCACCTTTATCATGCGGGACGGTAAAATCGCCCGCGAGGTGCGGCGGGACCAAGCGATCGGATCGCTGGAGGACGCCTACTTCTCCATCATCGGGGACACTGCGGCGGAGGGACAGGGGACATGAACAGTCTTGCCTTCCTTCTCCTGCGTACGTTCCGCAACAGCCTCTTAGAAATACTCCGGAACAAGAAAAAGCTCACGATGTACATCCTCTTCCTCGTCCTGCTGGCGGCGGTCACCGCCGTCTCGTTCCTTCCCAATAACGGGGAGGGCGGCGGTCCGGCGGATATCGGCTGGCTGACCGGGGCGATCTTCTGCTATCTGCTCCTCTTCTTCGTCATCGCGGTGTCACAGGGATTGTCGCAGGGCAGCACCCTCTTTGAGATGGAGGACGTCAACCTCCTCTTCGTCTCCCCTGTCGATCCCCGCTCGGTGCTCCTCTACGGCGTCGCCCGGGTGATGCGGAATATGGCGCTGGCGAGCGTCTTTATCTTTTTTCAGACAAATACGCTGAAAAGCTTCGGCGTGGGCGTCTCCGGCGTCGCCATCCTCTACGGCGGCTACCTGCTGGCGACGGTCGTCACCCAAATTATGGGCCTTGTCATCTACAGTCTGACCAACGGCAAGCCGAGGCGCAAAACACTGGTCAAAGCCCTTACCGTTCTCCTCTTCCTCCCCCTTATCGCAACCGCCGTCTGGCAGCTCGCGGATACGGGGGGGAACCTTCCGGCATCCCTGCTGGCGCTGTGTAAATCTCCGGCGATGGCGTTCACCCCGATCCTCGGTTGGGCTTCGGCGGGGGTCGTCGCTTTCATCGGGGGGCAGATCGCCGCCGGGGTATTGTATTTCGGTCTGCTGATTCTGCTCGGCGGGGCGCTGGTGGCGGTTATCTATATCGGAAAGCCGGACTATTATGAGGACGTGCTGGTGGCAAGCGAAACCGCCTTCGAGCGGAAGCGCGAGGCCGCCGAAGGAAAGGTCAGTCTGGATCACCAACAGAAGCGCGTAAGGGTCAAAGCGACGGGGATCGGCGGCTTCGGGGCTTCCGCCCTCTTCCGGAAGCATCTGCGCGAAACATTCCGGGCAAGCCGTTTCGGCCTATGGGGCATCCCGACGCTGGCGAAAGCCGCCGGCGCGGCGCTGTTCGCCCAAATCGTCGTACACTCGTCCGATGCCGGCCCGAACGCGCCGGTCATCTCGTTTGTCGCGGCGCTTGGGATCATGCTGTATCTGCAATTCTTCACCGTCGGGATGGGGCGGGGATTTCGGGAGACACTCGTGCACTATATCTATCTGATTCCCGAGCCGCCGTACAGAAAGATGCTCTGGAGCAATCTGGAGATCGTCATCAAAGCCGCCGGGGAAGGCTTTTTGATCTTCGTCGCGGCAGGGGTCGTCGCAGGGGTCGGAGCCGCGCTGATCCTCATCTCGGTGCTCTGCTACGCCCTGTTCTGTTTCGTGCTGATCGGGATCAATTACCTCTCCATGCGTTTTGCCGGCACCAACATCAACGCCGGCATTCTGGTGATGCTCTATATGCTGGGGGTTATCGTGCTCATGGTCCCCGGCGTGCTGGCGGCGGTTTTCGCGGCGCTCGCCGGAGCCGCGCCGGCCGTCGCGGTCGGACTGCTCGGCGTCTGGGAGCTGCTCGCGGGCTGTATCCTGTTCTGGGCGTCCAAAGGAATCCTGCACACCTGCGATATGCCGGTTATAAGGCAATTTGGCAAATAAGCTACGCCTTCGGCGCAAACTTTGCGGTCACGTTGGACAGCATGTTGTTTTCAGGGGAATCGGAGGTCAGGGCGTCTTGAACGTCCGACGCCTCATAGAACACTTCGGCTGTGAGCGGTACCGTCACGGCGGCGCCGTCAGTCGCGATGACTCCCGAATACACCACCCGGTTCTTCCAGCGCAGGCTACCCTCCACGTATATTGTGTAACTGCCGGGCCGTACGGCGTCACCGCCCGTGTCGGTCATATCCCAAACAAACGAAACGCGGCCGGATTTAGGCGTCGCGCCGGAAACGGCGTCAACCTCAGTCTGCTCCATTGACGCAAGCCCCGATTTTGCCACCCATTCTGGGATCGAGTCGGGACGCGCTTTATAACCGCCGTCCGCCGTGAACTCGGCGGCGTACAGGGTCTTGATCAGGGCGCCGTTTCCGTCCTCCACCCAGACGGCAAATTGGTTGGACGCGTAACCGCCTTGGCTCGTGAAGTCAAACGACACAGTTACCGCGTCCGCCGAACCGTCGGGGTTCGGAGACGGCGAAGCCGGCTGCCCCGCGCAGCCGGTTAGGGTTATCAGCGCCGCCAAAAGGAAAATTGATTTGGATCGCATTTTACCCCCCCTTTTGCCTATTGCAAACCGCCCTATTTGTCCTCGTCGCCGTCCACGGAATCCTCCTCTGGACGGAGGTCCTTGTCCTTATGGAACAAGTCGTACATCACCGGGACGACAAAGAGTGTCATCAAGGTGGCGTAAAGCAGGCCGCCGACTGTGGAGATTGCCATCGGCTGCATCATTTCTGTGCCCTGCCCCACGGCGAACATCATCGTGCTCATCGCGACAATGGTGGTCAGCGCCGTCATCAGGATCGGGCGGAGCCGGATCCGTCCCGCCTCCACCAGCGCTTCCTTCTTGCCCATCCCCTCTTCGCTGCGGAGCTTATTGACGCAGTCCACAAAGACGATACCGTTGTTGACGACGATCCCGCTCAGCAGGATTAACCCGACCATCCCCACCACCGACAACGGCATTCCGGCAATCAGCAGCGCCGCGAAACCGCCGGTAAACGCCAGCGGAATGGTGAACATGACGATAAACGGCGACAGGAGCGACTGGAACTGCGCCACCATGATCAGGTAGATGAAAACCAGCGCGAGGGCCAGCATCAGGTAGAGGTCGTTGAAGGATTCGCTGATCGCCTCGGCTTGCCCGCCGATCGTGACCGCACAGCCCTCGGGCGGAGTGTAGTCGGCTAAGAGCCGCTCGATTTCGCCGTTGACCAGACCGACATTGTAGCCCTCGGCGACTTCCCCGCTGACCGTGATGTACCGGCTGCCGTCCTGCCGGTTGATCGAGGTGAACCCGGTGTCCTCCGCAATCTCCGCAATGTCGGAGAGGAGGACCGTCCCGCCTGCGGGGGTGCTGATCGGCAGCGAGAGGAGACCGTTTCGGTCCGGGGCTTCCCAGTCGCCGCCGGTGACGATTACCTCATAGCTGACCCCCGATAAAACCATCGACACCGTGCCCTCCGGCTCGGTGAGAGCTTCGCTGACCGCCATATACACCTGCGCCACAGTCAGGTTTTTTGCCATCGCGGCGTCTTTATCCACATGGATCCGCCACTCGGGAGCGGCGCGGCGCGCCACGTCGGTGATGTCAACCGTGCCCTCCACCGAGCGGATGATGTCCGCCACCTCGATGGCGGCGTCCCGCAGACCGTCCAGCTCGCGCCCCGAGACGCTGACCGACACCCCTTCGCCCATCAGAGCGCTCAAGTCGCCGGTGCTGCCGCCCTGTACGCTCACTTCGTAGCCCAAGTCCGCCGTGCGATCCCGTATCTCTTGGCTGACTTCCTCGTTTGTCAGCGTGCGCTGCTCCTCAAGGAGGATGTACATCGAAACCTCGGTGGCTCCGTCGCCGCCCGTCAAACCGCCCATCATCGCGGCCATCCCGCCGCCGCCGACTGTCGCGCCGACCGTCTCGACGTCCGCTATCTCGCGGATCCGGGCGGTAACATCCTCCGCCGCTTGGACGGTCTGTTCAAACTCGGTCCCCTCCGGAAGCGTGACGCTAACCGAAAGCTGCGGGGAATCCATCGCCGGGCTCAGCTCGGTGCCACTACGCAGGATGCCGTAGCCCGAACCGACGAACAGCAGGACAGCGATCAACAGCACCAGCCACTTAACCTTCAATGAGCCGCCGAGCAGCCGCCCGTACCAGTCGCGGAAGCGGTTGTAGAGCTTATCTTCCTTCTCCTTCATGCTCCGGAAGATGCCGCTGGAGGCCGCCGGAACCACCGACAGCGCCACCACGAGGCTCGCCAGCAGCGAATAGGCGAGGGTCAGCGCCAAGTCGGTGAAGAGCTGGCGGGTGATCCCCTCGGTGAAGACAATGGGTAAGAAGACCGCGATCGTCGTCAGGGTGGAAGCGGCGATCGCCCCCGCGACCTGCTTCGCGCCGTCTATCGCGGCGCGCTTCGCCGGTACGCCCAAGCTGCGGAGCCGGTAGATATTCTCGATCACGACGATCGAATTGTCCACCAGCATCCCGACGGCGAGCGCCAAGCCCGACATCGAGATGATGTTCAGCGAGATTCCGGTGAAGTACATCGCGGTAAACGCCAGCATCAGGCTGACAGGGATTGAGACTCCCACCAGCAGGGTCGGGCGGAGGTCGCGCAGGAAGAGGATCAGGATGAGGATCGCGAGCAGCCCGCCCCAGAGGAGATTGCTGACCACCGAGTCGATGATCAGGTCTATGTATTCGCCCTGATCCATCAGGACGGCGAATGACAAGCCCTCCTGCTCTTCGCTCAGCTCATCCATGCGGGCGAGGATGCTGTTGGTCACGTCCGACGTGGAGAACTCGGACTGCTTCTGCATTGTCAGCATAACCGCCGGCGCGCCGTTGACGCGGGTGTACTCGGTGGCGCTGTTGTCCGACGCGAAGACCTCCGCCACATCGCCAAGGGTGATCGGCTCCCCGATCCCCGGGTCGAACAGGACCATCTTCGAGACTTCATCCGCCGACCCAAAGCGGTCGCCCACCCGGACCATGTACTCAACGCCGTCTTCAGCCGTGATGCCCGCCGGCATCGAGAAATTCTGCCCCTGCAGGAAGCCGGTGACCGTTTCGACGGTGAGCAGCTGTTCGGGAAGCGCGGGCATTTCCATCCCCGGCATCCCGGTTTGCGCAAACCCCGCCAAGGTTTCCGCGAGGGCCGCGCTGACCTGATCAATCTTCTCCTGCCGCAGGATGACGTTCAATTGGTTATGGATCAGCCCGGACGAGGAAACCGAGGCGACGCCCGCCACCCCTTCCATCGCCGGGGCGACGCTGTCGCTGACCAGCGCCGACAGCTGATGGATGGTCTTCCCCTCCCAATAGACCGCCGAGACCATCACCGGCAGCATGTTGGGGTTGAGCTTTAAGATGGTCGGTTTACCCGCGCCGTCGGGCAGGTCGGTCTGGTCCAGCAGCTCCCGCATCTCCAAGGAGGCGGAGTCCATGTTGGTGGACGCCACAAACTCCAGAATGACCACCGAAAAATGTTCGTTTGAGACCGACATGATCCGGTCGATCCCGCTGACCGTGCCAATCCGCCCCTCAATCGGGACGGTGACGTCGGCCTCCACCTGCTCGGGCGTCATCCCCGGATAGGTGGTCATCACAACGGCGTAAGGGAGATTCATGCTGGGCAGAAGGTCGGTTTGGGTGTTCATGAAGCTGACGGCGCCGAGGACGATTACCAAGACGACCCCGACCAAGACGGTAAACGGTTTGCGGACGCTGAATTTTTCGAACAAAGGAAAACCCTCCCCCAAAGCTGCCAAAGGAAATATCAGGCGCAAAAACTAGTATACGCCCGGCATGGAGGGGTGTCAATGCGTGACGTGAAAATATTACAGAAGGTTCACAAATAGGGACCGCGGACCCGTCCGCAAAAACCAGTTGACAATAATCGGCACAAGTCATATAATATCACCGTGAAAAAACCTCCGACAAAGGAACCTGTTATGAAGAAAAACTCTGTTTTCGCGCTGCTGATCGCGGCGGCCTTGAGTTTGTCCGGCTGTTCCGGCCCGGCCGCCGCCGAGGTTGCGGGTCCCTACGAAATCGCCGCCGCCGTGCTGTACAGCGGTGAGGACGAGACATGGAAGGACTGCTACTCCCACTTGGAACAGTCTTTGGTCGCGAACCTCACCGTGCAGGCGGTGGAGGTCCGCGAGAGTGTGCCCGACTTCACCGGCTACGACATCCTCTACCTCGATACGTCCCTGATCACCTCCCGAAACCCAATGCTTCCAGACGCGATCGACGCCTATGTCCGCGGCGGCGGGGCCGTCTTCGCGGACAACGCGTTCCACGATTTCTTCAGCCTTGAATTCTTCGGCGCGGTCGGGACGGTCAAGCTGGAAGCCCTTCCGGCGGCGCTGACGCTGAGTACCGCGCGGAAGGATTATAACGGGCTTCGCACCGTCGTCAACGATTTTTACGCGCTGTATAAGGGGTATAAGGACTTTCCCTTGCTGGCCGGGCAGGATTACGGGGTCATGCTGCTCTGCGATACGGCCGAGCCGCTGGTCAGCGTCCAGACCGCCGACACAGAAGACATTGACCCGGCGATGTACGCCCTGAACCGCTACGGCGAGGGGCTTGTGCTGTTCACAAACCCCCTCCTGCCCAACGCCTTCTCGGTCAACGGCTTGGACATGCTCCCCGACGGCGAGCCGGTGCCCTACTTCATCAACTCGACGGCGTCGGCGAACCAAATGATCCGGAACGAATTCGCGGCGCTGGTTTCCCGGGAAAAGTTCGGGTTCAGCGCGCAGCGCGTCTTCGGCGCGTTTGGCCGCCCCTCGATGGCGTGGGAGCACCACTACGAGGAAATCGACGGGATCGCGAACGACTCCGCGATCCTCTTCGCCGAGCTGAGTAAGAAGTACGACCTGCCTTCCTCGGTGACGCTGGTGCGGAACGCGGTCCACTGGGCGACCCGCTTTGAGAGCGTCACCTATCTGCCCAATCAGGCAAGCACACCTAACGGCGGGTTGACCTACGAGACGGACCCGGTTGAGAGCGCCTACAACACCGGGATCCATGTGGTCAGCGGCGGCGAATTCCTCAGCATAGGCAAGCTGACCGAGACGGGGGCCGGCTTCGCCGACATCCCCGAATACGACTACCGCGCCTACCCGCATGTCGGCGACCTCGACGGCGACGGGAACGCCGATATTCTCGCGGGCAGCGCCGACGGACTGTTCCGCTTCTATGCCGGGACGGGGAACCGCGAGCGCTTCACAGTGGGCAAGCCCGTGACGCTCGCAGACTCCGACGGCAAGCCTCTGTATGTGCCAAGCGGCTACTCCGCGCCGGCGATGCTGGACATCGACGGCGACGGGGTCAACGACATCGTGAGCGGCGGCGCGGATGGCAATCTCGTTTGGTTCCGGGGGCTGGGCGGCCTGTCGTTTGAGCGGGAGAAACCGCTGCTCAACCCCGGGTTCGGGGAGACGCAGGTCTTTCCGGCGGTCGTCGGCGACAGCCTCGCGGTCGGCTCGAACAACGGACGCCTCGCGGTGTTTGCTAAACAGCGGGACGGCGTCTGGCTCACATCGTACGATCTGACCGGCATCTGCGAGGAAGCCGGGCTGGGCCTGTGGCTCGCGCCGTGCGCCGTCGATTTGGACGGAGATTATACGGCGGACCTCGCTGTCGGTACCTTTGAGGGGTATATCGCGAAGCTCCCTTGGCAGGGCCAACAGTACGCGTTTGACGGTTACTTCGAGGGATCGGAGAATAGCTTCAAGGGCAACGCCCGGCTGCTGTTTCGGAACAACTGCGTCCCGCGCTTCGCCGACATCAATGGCGATGGGGCGCTTGACCTGATCGTCGGGCAGCTGGAGGTTGGGCTGGCCTACCCCATCGACTCGCCCTACTTCCCCTACCCCGAGGCGATTACCCGGCTGGTTGACTACCTGGAGGAAAACCATTACTCGCTGGGCGTCCATTTTATGACCCATGAGCACGCCTCCGCCGAGCACGAGCGGACAGAGATGGAGCTGCAGCTGGCGGCGTTTGAAAAATACGGAATCGACTTGAG
>JAISVO010000091.1 GCA_031271525.1 Oscillospiraceae bacterium | reverse complement strand
CGGTCTTTGGAGCAGAAGAAGCAGGTCTGTATATTTTCGATGACATCCTCGCTCACATCGTGGCGTCCCCGGCGGGTATAGCCGGGCCCGAAACTCTCAAACACCGGGCCGCACGCGATGATCCAGCCGTTCGACAGTTTCTTCAGCTTATGGATGAAGACAAAATACCCGTCCATCAGGCAGGCGGTCTTGGTCCATGTCTTCCCGAGGTCGGCCGAGACTTCCGAAAAGACGCCGAACGGCTCGCCGTCCGCCGGACTGAGGGAATAGATCCGCACCATGCTCCGGTCCCCGAAACCCACATGCCAGTAATGGCGGGTGCGGGCGGGCACGCGGGCGGTTTGTCTCCAAGACTGCCCCCGGTCCTCCGAGAGCATGTAGACCGTTTCATTGGTGTATTTCCCGGTGGCGAAAGGATAGGTGATGTCCTGATAGGAATACGGCATAGCGGCCGCCTCATAGTCCTCCAGCGTGATCCGCGCGGAAGCGGAGTCCCCCGACGCGCAGCACACCTCGTTAAACGCGAGCCCGAAGGCGTCGTCCCCGAAGGGGAAGAAGCTGGCCCAGCCGCAATAACCCGGGCGTTTCTCCGGGTAATACAAAACCTTGCTCTTAAATTGCTCCGCCGAGGAAAACAATGGGCTTTTCATTGGCTGAGTCCGCTCCCTTCCCGTTGCGCGCGATCATTTCTCACAGTCCCACTATAACAGAATCCCCGACCTCCGTGGTGTGTTATCTTTGGATAACTGTGTCTTATTATGTCCTCCTGTTTTTGAATCCATATCTCTTTGCTTGTTTATGTGGTAGAATAGCTTCGAGGGAGGGGAACCTATGGATCCAAAAGTTCTGTGCGCGGGGCATCTCTGCCTCGACATCACCCCGGTCTTCCACGGCGGCGGGGTACCGGACCTGACGCAAGTCTTCAGCCCCGGGAGGCTGACGCAGGTCGGGCGGTGCGACATCCACTTGGGCGGCGCCGTCGGCAACACGGGGCTTGCCATGCGCTTCTTCGGCGCGGACGCGCTCCTTTGTGGAAAGATCGGCGCCGACGAGCTCGGGCAAACCGTCGAACGCCGGCTCGACGGCTGTCCCTCGGTCCTCATCAAGGACGATGCCGCCGGTACCTCCTATACCGTCGTGCTGGCGGTTCCGGGCCACGACCGGCTTTTCCTCCATCACCCCGGCGCGAACGACGCCTTCTCCGCCGGCGACATCCCGGAGAGGGCGCTGGAAGGAGCGGCCCACCTCCATTTCGGCTACCCGCCCCTGATGCGGAGGATGTACGGGGACGGCGGCGAAGAGCTGGTGAAGATTTTCGCGCGGGCCAAAAACCGGGGGGTTACGACGTCGCTGGACTTAGCGGCGGTCGATCCGGGTTCGGACGCCGGGAAAGCCGATTGGAGGGCGATCCTCGCGAAGGTGCTGCCCCTCACCGACTATTTTGTCCCCAGCGCGGACGAGCTCTGCTCGATGCTCAACCCGTCCCGCTTCGCGCGGTGGGGCGGCCCCGGCCTCGGCGAAGATGTAAAGCCGATGGCGGACGAGGTGATCGCGATGGGCGCGAAGACGGTCCTGATCAAGTGCGGCGCGCCGGGGCTGTACTACCGCTCGGGCGGTACCGAGGGATTCCAGCGATCCTTCCGGCCCTCGCGGATCGCGTCAACCGCCGGGGCGGGGGATGTCTGCATCGCGGCATTCCTGACGGCGGCCCTGCGGGGGAGCGCCCTCCCGGACGCCGCCCGGCTGGCCGCCGCCGCCGGAGCCTGCTGTGTGACCGCCTACGACACCCTGAGCGGGCTGAAGCCGCTGGAGGAGATGGATCGCCTGATCAACGCCGGCTGGGAGCCGATATGAGTCATCCCCCTCCGGGTCCGAAGGGGGATGGCGGTTACCGATGAACAGATAACAGTCGGGGCAAACCGCTATGGTTGATTGTTAAACCCGTTGGGGTTTTGGCTCTGCCAGTGCCAGCTGTCCGCGCAGGCGTCCGCGACCGTCTTTTCGGCGCGCCAGCCCAGAACCCCGGCCGCTTTGCCGGTGGAGGCGTAGCAAACCGGCAGATCGCCGGGGCGGCGCTCGGTGACCTTGAAAGGAATTGTCTTCCCGGCAGCCCGCTCAAAGGCTTTCAAAAGCTCCAGCACGCTTGTGCCCTTCCCGGTGCCGAGGTTGAAGGCCTCGCAGCCGGCGTGCTCCCTGCAGTATTGTATCGCCGCGACATGCCCCTTGGCGAGGTCGGTGACATGGATATAGTCCCGCACCCCGGTGCCGTCCGGCGTCGGGTAGTCGTCGCCGAACACCCGCAGATAGTCCCGCCGCCCGACGGCAGTCTGCGCGATGTAGGGCATCAGGTTGTTCGGGATGTCCGCCGGGTCCTCGCCGATCAACCCGCTCGGATGCGCCCCGATCGGGTTGAAGTACCGCAGCAGCACCACCGACCAGTCCTCCTCGGCAAAGGCGGTGTCCCGCAGGATCTGCTCGCACATATACTTTGTCCAGCCGTAGGGGTTGATGCAGTTCCCCGTCTGGGAGCTTTCGGTCAGCGGCATCCCGTTATCCCCGCTGTAAACCGTCGCGCTGGAGGAGAAAATCAGGTTTTTCACGCCGTGCCGCTTCATCGCCCCGCAGAGGGCGATGGTGGACTCTAAGTTGTTCGCGTAGTACGCGAGCGGGATACGCACCGACTCGCCCACCGCTTTCAGCCCGGCGAAGTGGATGACGCAGCCGATGTCGTGGTTCCTGAAAATTTCATCTATCTTCTCCGCGTCCCGCACATCTGTCTCATAAAACGCGAAGTCACGCCCGGACAGCTCCTTCATCCGCCTCACCGCCTCGGGCGAGCTGTTGGAGAAATTGTCCGCGACCACCGCGTCATATCCCTGCCCCAGCAGTTCCAAGCAGGTATGGCTGCCGATATACCCCGCGCCCCCCGTTACCAGCACCGTCATTCCGCGAGTACCTCCTTTATGATTTTTTTCATCGTGTCCCAAGAACCTTCCATCTCGCTCACCAGTTTGAACTGGGTGCGGCACCGGTCTAAGTTCTGCCCCTCCCGATGGGTTTGGAAGTAGCTGTCGCCGGACAGATAATCGGTCAAGAAGCGCACGCCGCATTCCAGCGTCATCATCTTCGCGCCGTCCGGCAGACTGTCAATCTCGCAACGCGTCAGACTCTCCCCGCAGGCGGATAAAAACCCGCCGGCGTAGGCGCGGTACAGCGTGGGCGAGAAGCTCACTTTACGCAAGTCCCGCTCGTCCTCGGCGGCGGTGGACGCCCCAAACCGGATTGAGTCGCCGAAGTCGTTGACCGAAAGCCCCGGCATCACCGTATCGAGGTCGATGACGCAGAGCGCTTTCCGGGTGTCCCGGTCGAAGAGCACGTTGTTCAGCTTTGTGTCGTTGTGGGTGACGCGGAGGGGCAGATCACCCGAATCTTGCAGGGCTACAAGCGTCTTCGCGTATTTCTCCCGCCCCAGCGCGAACTCAATCTCCCTCCCGGCGTCCCGAACCCGGTGATGCGTGTCCTTCCCGATCGCGTCCCGCAGCGCTGCGAAGCGGCTCGGCGTATCGTGGAATTTTACGATTGTCTCGGTCAGGGTGTGCGCCGGAAAATCGGCGAGGAGCCGCTGGAAGCGTCCGAAGGCGAAGCCGCTCTCCCGGAAATCGTCCGGGGTCTCGGCTTTATCCAAGCTCAAGCTTCCCGTGACGAAGCGGTAAACCCGCCATGTCTCGCCCCCGGCGTCGGTGAGCCACAGCTTCCCGTCCTCCGTCGGAACCAGCGAAAGCACCTCGCGCGGGTTATCCGTGCGCGACCGCAGATGCTCGGTCACCGCCGCGATGTTTCCCATCAGCGCCGCCGGGTCCCGGAATACATTCTTGTTGATCCGCTGCAGGATATATTTCGCGCCGGCGGAATCCTCCAGCAGGAAGGTCCCGTTGATATGCCCGCTGCCATAGCGTTTGCAGGAAACCGGCTTCCCGCCGATTTGGAACCGATACGCCTGCGGGGCAATTTTCTCTTCCATTGCGCGCCCTCCTGTAGTAAACTGTATCTGTTATTCGCCCGCATCATTCTACATCAATTGAAGTTGATTTACAACCCTTAAGGTAATTGCGCAATGCGGCGTAAGACGGTTCCGGGACGGGGCCATCCCGGCCGGGGCGCTCGTCCGAGAGTTTGAAAAGCGCCGGTTTATTACGGGATTTTATGAGTTTTGACATTGGACAATACGAAATTGGGAGGAAAGATGTATGCAACCGACATTGGTCGTCATGGCGGCCGGGATGGGGAGCCGTTTCGGCGGGGCGAAGCAGATGGAGCCAATCTCCGAGCACGGGGAAGCGCTGCTCGATTTCTCGGTATACGACGCGCTCCGGGCGGGGTTCGGCAAAATCGTCATCGTCATCAAAAAAGCCATCGAGGCGGACTTCGAGGAGGCCGTCGGGGCGCGGCTGCGCCGTCAGGCGGACGTCGTCTACGCGTATCAGGAGCTGACCGACCTGCCCGGCGGCCGGGTGCCTCCCGAAGGCCGGGTAAAGCCGTGGGGCACCGGGCAGGCCGTTCTCGCGGCGCGGCGCGCCGTGGGGGATGTCCCCTTCGCCGTGATCAATGCCGACGACTTCTACGGGCGGGACGCCTTTGCCGTCATGGCGGAGTTTTTGAGCGATTCCCCGACCGGATACGCGATGGTTGGCTACCGGCTGGGCAACACCCTCTCCGAGCACGGCAGCGTGGCGCGGGGCGTCTGCTCGACGGAAAACGGGTTCCTGACGGCGCTGACCGAGCGGACAAAAATTGTCAAGACGCCGGACGGGGCGGCCTATACCGAGGACGGCGAAACATGGGTGCCGCTGCCGCTGGACACCATTGTTTCAATGCAGCTTTTCGGGTTCCTGCCCGACTTTTTCGGGCATTTGGAGACGGGTTTTGAGACATTTTTGCGCAACAATCCCGACCCGCTCAAAGGGGAGTTTTTCCTTCCCAAACGGGTCGGGGAGCTGATTTCGCAGGGTCAAGCCACCCTCCGGGTGCTGGAGAGCGCCGACAAATGGTTCGGCGTCACCTACCGGGAGGACAAACCGGCGGTCGTCGCCGCCATCGCGGCCCTGCGGGCCGGCGGGGCCTACCCCGACGGACAGTTGACAATGAGCAGGTAACAGCGAACAGCTCTACACCACGTCGTACCCGATATCCTCAATCGCCCGCTTCAATTCCGCCTCGCCCACGCCTTCGCCGTGGGCGACGGTCACCGTCTTCCCGGCGAGGCTGACCGACACCTCGGCGACGCCGGGCAGAGCGCCCACCGCCTTCTTGACCGCCGCTTCGCAGTGGGAACAGGACATCCCCTCGACATTCAATACCGTTTGCATCAAAGAATCCTCCTCATTTATTTGAACCGTTTCAACCTCAGCGCGTTGGCCAGCACCGAGACGCTGGATAAGCTCATCGCGGCGGCGGCGATGACCGGGGAGAGGGTCGGTCCGCCGAAGGGGACGAGCAACCCGGCCGCGACCGGGATCCCCAAGATGTTGTAGCAGAACGCCCAAAAGAGGTTCTGCCGGATGTTCCGGATCGTCGCCTTGGAGAGCCGTATCGCCGCCGCGACATCCCGCAAATCGCCCCGCATCAGTACCACACCGGCGCTCTCGACAGCCACGTCGGTCCCCGTGCCGACGGCAATCCCGAGATCGGCCTGCGCCAGCGCGGGCGCGTCGTTGATCCCGTCGCCCACCATCGCGACGGCTAAGCCCTCGGCTTGCAGTTCTTTGACCTTCTCCGCCTTCTCTTTCGGCTTCACCTCGGATAGGACGCGGGGAATCCCCGTCTCGCGGGCGGTCTCCTCGGCAGCTTCCCGGTTGTCGCCGGTGATCATCACCACCCGCAGCCCCATCCCCAGCAGAGTCTCCACCGCCTCCCGGCTGGTTTGCTTCGGACGGTCCCGGAAAGTCAGGCGTCCGGCGTATTCGCCGTCCACCGTGACAACCCGCCCGACTTTTACCCGCCTGCCGCCGACGTCCCCCTCGACCCCCTCCCCGGGAACCGCCCGGAAGTTCTCGACCGGCAGGAACGCGCCGCCGTACGCCCGCAGCACCGCGCCCGCGACGGGATGCTCCGAATACCGCTCCAGCGACGCCGCCATCTGCAAAATATCCCCCTCGACGCCGACTAGCTCGGGCTTCCCCTCGGTGACGGTGCCGGTTTTGTCCAGAACAACAACGCGCACCGTGTGCGCCGTCTCCAGCGCCAGCCCGCTCTTGATGAGGATCCCCCGTTCGGCGCCCTTCCCGGTGCCCACCATGATGGCGGTGGGGGTGGCCAGCCCCAAGGCGCACGGGCAGGCAATGACCAACACCGATACGAAGATTTTTAACGAGAAGGACAGGTCCCGCGCCGCGAATAACCAGATGGCCGCCGACAGGACGGCGATCCCGAGCACCGCCGGCACGAACACCCCCGCCACCCGATCGGCGAGGCGGGCGATCGGAGCCTTGCCGCCCTGCGCGTCCTCCACCAACCGGATGATCTGCGCCAAGACGGTATCCGGGCCGACCTTCTCCGCCCGGAGGGTGATCACGCCGTTTTGGTTGATCGTGGCGGCATAGACCGGGTCACCCGGCTTCTTTGTAACCGGGAAACTCTCGCCGGTCAGCATCGACTCGTCCGTCTCGGCGACGCCGTCGGCGACGACCCCGTCCGCCGGAAATTTCTCCCCGGGACGCACCAGCAGAAGGTCCCCGGCGGCGACCTTTTCAATCGGTATCTCGGTCGGGACGCCCCCGATCAGTATCGTCGCGGTCTTGGGGCGAAGCTCCGCAAGCCTCGCGATCGCGGCCCCCGTCCGCCCCTTCGACACGGCTTCCAGCGTCTTGCCCAGCAGGATCAAGGTGATCACCACCCCGGCCGACTCGTAATAGAGGTGACCCGCTTCCCCAAACGCCGTCCGGACGGTTCCGTAGACGCTGTACAGCATGGCGGCCGACGTGCCCAGCGCGATCAGGCTGTCCATATTGGGCGCGCCGGCGAAGAGGGCGCGGAAGCCGACCCGGTAAAACCGCCCCCCCGCGATCAGGATGGGGACGGTCAGCGCGAACTGCGCGAGCGCGAAGCCGAGGGGATTGTGGGTGTGGTGCAGGATTGCCGGCAAGGGGAGGGTCCAGCCAAAGGGGAGCATGTGCCCCATCGCGAGGTATAGGAGGGGGACGGCGAACACCGCCGCGAGGATCAGCTTCCGCCGCAGGGCCTTCGCCTCGTCGGGCTTTTCGCCGGCTGCTTCCGCCCAGCCGTAGCCGAGCGTTTCGATCTTGCTTTTGATCTCTGCGATACGCGCCGGGCGGTCGATGTCCGCCGTCAGACGGGCCGCCGTCAGGTTGACGGCACAGGCCGAGACGCCGTCCATCCTGCCGACGGCTTTCTCGATCCGAGCCGAACAGGCGGCGCAGGTCATCCCGGTGACGCTGAGGGTAAGCCGCAAAAAAGATACCTCCCCTATATTGGATGCTGGGCTATCAACGCGCAAGACCTCCAAACACCCCGTTCCGGGGCGTTTGGAGGACCTCTCCGCCTGTGTTACGCTTCGTCCGCCGCAGGCGCGGCCGCAGCGGTTGAGCCGCCGCCCCATGTGTCGAAACGCCGCATCGTCGCTTCAAAGGTGCGCTGGGTCAGCTCCGGCATCACGCCGTCGAACATCGCTTTCACGCTGTCGAACGCCGCCGAGACGGAGCGGCGGAAGGAGGAGACCATCTCCTTGGGCGGATTGAGGGCGTCCGGCCCCGCGATATCCATCGCGGCGTTGATGATCCGCCCGCTGGTCTCTTCCGGACCGAAATACTCGCTCGCGTTCTCGACCACCTCGCGCTGGGTGCTGTCAATCTCCAGCTCGGGCAGATGGTAATCGGGGCGGAGCGACGGGTCCAGCCGGACGGCTGTCCCGCCGTAGAAGAGCATAAAGAGGTGGTTCCCCTTTGTATACTGCTCTTTGATCATCCGTTCCGCCATTCTGCGGAGAACCGACGATTTCATGCCGATGGTACGCTCGGTGTCTTGGTACATCGAGGACTGATGGGAACGGCGGGGGCTGATTTCCACCGTATCGGCCGGCTGTCCGTGCTCCGGCGCGGTGACAATTTGCAACGCCGACGGTTCCTTCGTCTGCGCTGTCTGGACAGCTTGTGTCGCGTGGACACCCGATATATTCATTCTGGATCCCTCCAATTCAATAGATATATCGTATTTTCAACCGCCGGCTTTAGCTATTTTGCTCTGTGATTTTCCGAATCTCCGCCCGTTTGATCTTCCCGCTCGCAGTCTTGGGCAGTTCCTCGCTGAACACCACAATCCGTGGGTATTTATACGGCGCGGTGACCCGTTTTACATGTTCCTGCAATTCCTTAGCGAGCTTGTCCGACGGCGAAAACCCCCGCTTTAAGACGACGGTCGCCTTCACGACTTGGCCCCGTACGGGGTCGGGGGCGGCGGTGACGGCGCACTCCAGCACCGACTCATGCTGGATCAGCGCGCTCTCCACCTCAAACGGGCCGATCCGGTAGCCCGAGCACTTGATGACATCGTCGTTCCGCCCGACAAACCAGTAGTAACCGTCGTCGTCCCGCCACGCCACGTCGCCGGTGTAGTAGCAGCCGTTCCGGAAAGCCTTCGCGTTGGCCTCCGCGTCGCCCAGATACTCGGTGAACAGGCCGCTCGGGTTTTGCAGCCCGCGGACGACGATCTCGCCCTCCTCGCCCGTCTCGCAGCTCTCGCCCTCCTCGTTGACAAGGTCGATGTCATACAGCGGGGAGGGCTTGCCCATGCTGCCCGGTTTCGCGGCGAGCCACGGGAAGGTCGCGATCAAAACGCTGGACTCGCTCTGCCCAAACCCTTCGGCAAGCTCCCGCCCGGTGAGCGCGCGCATCCGCTCGAACACCTCCGGGTTGAGCGGCTCCCCGGCGTTGCAGTACCGCTCGATCGACGAGAGGTCGTAGCTTGCGATGTCCTCCTGAAGCATGAAGCGGTACATCGTCGGGGGTGCGCAGAAAGTGGTCAGCCGATAATCCTGCATTTTTTGCAGGAGGTTCTTCGGCACGAACTTCTCCATGTCGTAGGCGAAGATGCAGGCGCCGCAGATCCACTGCCCGTAGATCTTCCCCCAGCCGAACTTCGCCCAGCCGCTGTCCGACACCGACATATGCAGCTTGTCCTCCCGCACCCGCTGCCAATACTTCGCCGTGACGATCTGGCCCAGCGGATGGATGAAGGTGTGCCGCACCATCTTGGGCATCCCGGTGGTGCCGGAGGAGAAGTAGACCAGCATCGTGTCGCCGTTCCCGACCGCCCCCTCCCCCATAGGGCGGGGGAAGGAGCTTGGGTATCCCCCGATGTCGAAGGGGAGCCAGCCCTCCCGCTCCCCGGCGACGACGGCGCGCTTGACCGGCGTGTTCGCTTCGTCGGCTTGTTTCAGCAGACCCTCGTCGGCGACGCAGACGAGGAGTTTGATTCGGGCCGCCTCCAAACGGTAGGCGATGTCCTTGGACGTCAATTGCAAAGACGCCGGGACAACCACCGCCCCAAGCTTATGCAGCGCGACGGCGCAAACCCAGTACTCCCAGCGGCGGCGCAGAATCAGCAGCACCGCGTCGCCTTTTTGGATTCCCTGCGCGGCAAACCAATTCGCCGCTTGGCCGCTTTTCTCGGCGATGTCGGCGAAGGTGAAAACCTCCTCGCCCCCGTTATCGTCGCACCAGACAAGGGCCTTCTTCGAAGGCTCCAGCTCCGCCCACGCGTCCACCACATCGAACCCGAAGTTAAAGCGTTCGGGGACATTCAAGCGGTAGTTTTCGATAAAATCCTCATAACTGTCAAACTCGATCCGGGGCAAAAACCGTTCCAGCAAACCCATTTGTCCCCCGCCCCCCTACAGTTGGATGACGGTCAGGAACCGCGCCCGGCCGCCGACCGCCCGCTGTCCGTGCGGACGCCCCGAGTTGAAATAGACGCTGTCCCCGGCGTCAAGACGGACCGTCTTGCCGTCGAAGAGAAGCTCCATCGTCCCCTCCAGACAGAGGTTGAACTCCTGCCCGGCGTGGATCACCGACTCCACCGGCTTGCCGTCCGGCTCCACCGTCACGAGCAGCGGCTCCATCACCCGGTTTTTATAGGTTCCCGCGAGCGACTGGAAGGTGTAGCCCGGAAAGCGGTCCACCGTCTTCCCGTGGCCCCGCTTCACAAGGCAGTATGAGTCCAGATGGGGCGCGCGCCCGGTCAGCAGCTCGTTGAGGTCAACACCAAGCTCGGCGGACAGCCGAAACAGGACGTTGATCGGGATGTCCTCCCCGTCCGCCTCATACCGGGCAAACTGCTCCTCGCCGATTCCAAGCTTTTCCGCGATTTCGGCCTGAGTCAGCCCCCGTATCTCCCGCGCTTCCCGGATCCGCGCCGCGATCTGTTTTATTTCTTCCATAATGCCCTCCCCCTCTTGTCAAACAAGTTCCCCCTATGGTATCATAGAATCAGGTAACTTGTAAAGGTTGTGTTTTTCACGATGAGCATCATCCGGGACCCCTCCCTCGCCGAAGCGGGGCTTCGCAAGATCGGGTGGGCGCGCGCGTATATGCCGGTCCTGACCGCGATCGGCAGGGATTTTTCCGCGCGTAAACCCTTTAAGGGCGTCAAAATCACCACCAGCGTACATCTCGAAGCAAAAACCGCCTGTCTGGCCCTGACCCTCGCCGAGGGCGGCGCGGAGGTCCACGCCACCGGATGCAACCCCCTCTCCACCCAAGACGACGTCGCGGCGGGCCTCCTCTCGCTCGGCGTCAGCGTCTACGCGGTCCACGGCTGCACCGAGGCGGAGTATGCCGAGCACCTGACGGCGGCGCTGAGCTGTAAGCCCCATCTCGTGCTGGACGACGGCGGCGACCTGACCGAACTGCTCCACGGTCCGGCGAAGGGGAGCGGCGAAAATATAAAGGGGATCACCGAGGAGACGACCACCGGCGTCCATCGGCTCCACGCCCGCCATGCCGCCGGGGGACTGCTGTTCCCGGCGATGGCGGTCAACGACGCCGATATGAAGCACCTCTTCGACAACCGCTACGGCACCGGGCAATCCACGTGGGAAGCCCTGATGCACACGACAAACCTCCAAGTCTGCGGCAAGACGGTCGTCGTCGCGGGCTACGGCTGGTGCGGACGGGGGGTCGCGATGCGGGCCGCCGGGCTCGGCGCGCGGGTGATCGTCACCGAAATCGACCCGGTCAAGGCCATCGAGGCGGCAAACGACGGGCACACCGTCATGACGATGGACCAAGCGGCGCCGCTCGGAGACTTCTTCGTCACCGTCACCGGATGCAAGGACGTGATCGTTGGGAGGCACTTCGCCGCGATGAAGGACGGCGTGATCCTCGCGAACGCCGGACACTTCGACGTGGAGGTGGACGCCGCGGCCCTGCGGGAAACCGCGGTCGAGGCAATCCCCCGCCGCGACAACATCGTCGCCTATAAGCAAAGCGACGGGCGGACCCTCAACCTCGTCGCGGAAGGGCGGCTCTGCAACCTCGCCGCCGGAAACGGACACCCGGTGGAGATTATGGATATGAGTTTTTCCGTGCAGGCATTGGCGCTGGAGCATATGCTGACCCATTCGCACGCCCCCGGCGTCTACCCGGTGCCGAAAGAAATCGACGCACGGGTGAGCGAGCTGAAGCTCCTCTCGATGGGGATGACGATCGACCGCCTGACCCCCGAACAGCGGGACTATATGAACACGCTATAACAACGGAAAGGGTAGAAAATAGTATGAAGTTATTCACAAGCGAATCGGTGACCGAGGGGCATCCCGATAAAGTCTGCGATCAAATCTCCGACGCGGTGCTGGACGCCATCATTGAGCAGGACCCGACCGCGCGCGTTGCCTGCGAGACGATCGTTACCACCGGGATGGCGTTCGTGATGGGCGAGATCACGACGGAGAACGCGTATGTCGATATCCCCGGCATCGCGCGGAAGACCATCGAGGGGATCGGCTACGACGACCCCGCCCACGGGTTCGACGCCCGCTCCTGCGCCGTAATGACCTCGATCGACGAGCAAAGCCCCGACATTGCGATGGGCGTCGACCGTTCCTACGAATATAAAGCAGAGGGGACCGACAGCGCCGACCTGATCGGCGCGGGCGATCAGGGGATGATGTTCGGCTACGCCTGCGACGAAACCGAAGAGCTGATGCCCTCCGCCATCGTCTATGCCCACGCGCTCTGTAAGGAGCTTGCGGCGGCCCGCCGGAGCGGCGACCTTCCCTATCTGCGCCCCGACGGCAAGGCGCAGGTCACCGTACAGTATGACAGCGAGGGTAAGCTGGAACGGATCCATACCGTGGTGGTGAGCAGCCAGCACAGCGCCGACGTCTCTATCGAGACCCTCCGTAAGGGGATCCGGGAGCGGGTCGCCGAGGCGGCCCTGCCGAAGAACCTGACCGACAACGACACCCTCTTCTACATCAACCCCACCGGACGGTTCGTGGTGGGCGGCCCGCAGGGCGACAGCGGCCTGACCGGACGGAAGATCATCGTGGACACCTACGGAGGCTATGCCCGGCACGGCGGCGGCGCGTTCTCCGGGAAGGACCCCACCAAGGTGGACCGCAGCGCCGCCTATATGGCGCGGTACGCCGCGAAAAACCTTGTCGCGGCGGGGCTTTGCCGGAAGTGTGAAATCGAGCTGGCCTACGCCATCGGCGTCGCCCGCCCGGTCAGCGTACTGGTGGACACCTTCGGCACCGGGACGGTGAGCGACGAACTGCTCGGCAAAGCGGTCACCGAGGTCTTCGACCTGCGCCCCGCAGAGATCATCAAAGCGCTCGGCCTGCGACGCCCGATCTATCTGCCCACCGCCGCCTACGGTCACTTCGGGCGCGCCGGATTCCCGTGGGAGGCGACCGACCGGACGGAGCAGCTGCTCGCGGCAATCAAATAGCAATTAACAGCGAACAACGGAATCGTTCTCCTAGTTGTTCCTTGTTTCGTCGTCACCGGAGGTGGCTAAAATGACCGTTCAGCCTGTCGGATACACGTTTTTGCGCGGGGTGATTATGCCGCGTGTGGCGGCGGTCGCCGAGCCGTCGATCCGGCGGCTCAACCGGCCCCTGCCGCAGGAGCGGTACGGCTACATAACCCCCCGGCGGGGGGAGGAGGGTCAGCTTCCGAAGCTAACGCTGTACCGTTCGGACGGGAAGCCGGACACGATGTATTTTGACCCCCGGATGGGCCGGCGCGCCCGCGCCGGAGCCGCCGCCAAGACGAACGGGGCCGAAATGTGCGAAACCTGCCGCACCCGTACATATCAGGACGGCTCGGGGGACGCCGGGGTATCGTTCAAAGCCCCGGCGCACATCGCCCCGGAGAACTCGGCGGCGGTCGTCGCGGCGCACGAGCGGGAGCATGTCGGCAACGCCCATGCCGAGGCGCGGCAAAAGGGCGCGCGGGTGGCGTTCTCGTCGGTGCGCCTCTTCACCGCGAACTGTCCCGAATGCGGGCGGGTATATGTGTCGGGCGGCGTGACCCAGACCCGGCTCGCGCCGAACCCGGCGAAACTCGACCCCGGGCTTCTGGGTCAGTATGTGGATATGGCGGTGTAAAAAACCTCATAGGAGATTGCTTCATATGGATTTCAGCGAATATCAAGCCCTCGCGCTCCGGACCGCCGCCCGTACCGACAGCGGCACGCTGCTGCAGAACGGCGTCATGGGGCTGTGCGGAGAAGCCGGCGAGTGTATTGACATTGTAAAGAAGCACCTTTTTCAGGGGCACGGGCTGGATCGGGACAAGCTGATCGGCGAAGCGGGCGATTGCCTGTGGTACCTCGCGAACCTCGCCGAGGGCTTGGGCGTCAGCTTGGACGAGATTGCCGTCCGGAACATTGAGAAGCTGCGGAAGCGCTATCCCGATGGGTTTGAGACGGAGCGCAGCGTAAAACGCACCGTATAGCGGCCGCCGGTGTCACCCGCCGCGGACCCCCCGCGTATGCTGAGGGGGAGGTGGTAGCGTTATGGACAGCGCGGAGCTTATCCGTTCTCTGGAGTATTCGTCGGCGGCGTACCGGAACATACAGCCCTACGCGCCGCACATCCGCACGGCGATGATCGACAACCCGGATTCCGGGGTGCAGTATTTCTTCCGGAAGGAGGCGGACACCCTCTGGATCACCTTCCGCGGCTCCGATTCGCCGATCGACTGGAAACACAACCTCCGGTTCTGGCGGAAATGCATCCCGTACGACAACACGGAGTCGAAGGTACGGGTGCACAGCGGTTTTTTGGACGACTACAAAGCCCCCGGGGTCCGCGACCGGATTCTGCGGGAGATCACCGGGGACATCCATTTTGTCAAGATCACCGGGCACTCGCTGGGGGCCGCGCTCGCCGTCCTCTGCGCGGTGGATGTGCAGTACAACCGCCCGGGCACCGACCTTGAAGTCGTTCTCTTCGGCTGTCCCCGGGTGGGCAACAAGGCGTTCATGCTGTCCTACAACAAACGGGTCGACAAGACGGTACGGGTTGAGAACGGCAACGACATCGTCACCAAGGTACCGCCCGCCCTGTTCGGATTCCGGCACGTCGGCGCGAAGCTGCACGTCGGCGCCCCGCGCCTCCCGGCGGTCGTCCGCGCGCTGGACCATTATCCGCACCGTTACTACGCGAATCTGATGAAAAAGGTTTTTTTCTAAACAGGCCCCGTTGATGTTCTCCGCGTTCTGTGATATAATAAAGCCTGCGGCCGCCGCCGCAGGCTTATCGGTTTCTCAGGGCTTCCTTGACTCAGGTAAAAACATCGTAGAGATTGCCGACGACCTGCCCGACCGCACGGAAGGCGCGCCCCGCTTTAGTGTGCGCGATCCGCCGTTTGTCCACCGGGACGATCGCCGCGGTGATCACCGATCCGGCGAGGATTCCGATGCCGATCCCCTTGATCAATGTTTTGGCTTGCATAAAAACCCATCCTTTCTGAGGAGTTTGGGGATAGTATGCGCGATTTTACCGTACTGTGAGGATGTAATTTATGGCTGTTGTCACCCCCTTCCGCGCGCTTCGCTATCATTTTTCAAAAGCCGGAGCCCCCGAAACCGTCTGCTGCCCCCCCTACGACATCATCCCCGACCCGTCGGTTTGGACGGGCAAAAGCCCCCGCAACGCGATTTTTCTGGAGGGCGGCGAGCGGCTCGGCACAGCGGACCCCTACCGGGACGCGAAGGAGACGCTGGACTCTTGGCTTGCCGCCGGGTTCTTAAGAGAAGACGACGCCCCGGCGTTCTATCTCTACGAAGTAACCTTCAAAGCGCGGGGCGGGGAGGAGCGCGTTCTGCGCGGACTCGCGGCTTTATTAAAACTCTCCCCCTTCTCGGAGGGGATTGTCCTGCCCCATGAGTTCACCCTGTCGGCGGCGAAGGAAGACCGCCGGCTTCTGATGCGCGCCACCGGATGCCAGTTCAGCGCGATCTACGGCCTGTACAACGACCCGGAGGGGAGAATCGCGAAACTCCTTACGAACGCGTTGGGGACGGACGCCGATACGGCTTTTGACACAGACGACGGGCTGCGCCACTCCCTCCGGGTCCTCTCGGATGAAGCGACCTGCGCCGCGCTGACCGACGCCTTCCGCGACAAACAGATCTTTATCGCGGACGGGCACCACCGCTACGAAACCCTGCTGAAACTCCAAGAGGACGCCGGGACGCCGGGGCACGCGATGATCTTCTTAGCCGATATGAACGACGCCGGGGTGGAGATGTGGGAGACCCACCGGGTCGTCGGCGCGCTGGAAGATTACCGTGAAGAAGCGCTGAAGGAAGCGCTGGAGGAAAGATTCATCCTGACCGAGGGAAGCCGTCCCGAGCGGGGCGAGTTTGTCTGGATCACCGGGACGGGGAGCTATCGGCTGAAACCGAAGAAGCCGAGCGGGGAAAAGTCGGCGGTGGCGTCGCTGCACAACGAGCTGCTCGAGCCGCTGCTGGGAATCGACGCCGCGAAGCTCGCAAACCAAACGAATTTGAGCTACACCCGTGACGCAAGGGAAGCCGAACGGCTGGTGCGGAGCGGGGCGGCGCAGTGCGCCTTCCTGCTGCCGGAGGCCGAGATGGGCGAGCTGCGGGATACGGTGCTGGCCGGGGAAAAGATGCCGCAGAAATCCACCTATTTTTACCCGAAAGTCATCACCGGTTTGTTTATGGCGAAGTTTTCATGACCGTCCAAACAAGCCCCTTCCTAGACCTCCATGTCCACGCCCGGGAACCCGGGCAGACGCATAAGGAGACGCTCCCGACCGCCTGCGCCGCCGCCTTCGCGGGCGGGTTTCGCGCGTTCGCCGCGATGGCGAACACCCTGCCGGTGATCGACGCCCCCGAGCTGGTGCGCTTCGTCCGGAACGGCGCCGCGCACGGGGTAACTGTCTACCCAGTCGCGGCCGTCACGGTTGGACTGCGGGGGGAAAAGCTGACCGATTTTGCCGCCCTGAAAGAAGCCGGAGCGGCGGCGCTCAGCGATGACGGCGTTCCGATTGTCAGCGAGGCTTTGTTACAGGATGCCCTGCGGAGAGCGGACGAAGTCAACCTGCCTCTCCTCCTCCACTGCGAACCGGAGACCGAGCAGGTGGAACAGGCCGCGTTTTACAGCAAAAAATTAGGTTGTCCCGCCCATATCTGCCACGTCAGCAAGGTCGGCACCGTCGCGGCGCTCCGGCGGGCAAAGCGGGAGGGCGCGCCGATCACCGCCGAGACCTGTCCGCACTACATGACGCCGAATGCGGTTGGGAGGATGAACCCGCCGCTGGGGAGCGAAGCCGATGTGTCGGCGGTGCTGGACGCCCTCTGCGACGGGGTGATCGACTGTGTCGCGACCGACCACGCTCCCCACACCGAAACCGAAAAACAGGGTGAAAACCCTCCCAACGGCGTGATCGGGCTGGAGACCGCGTTGGCGGTGACGCTGGAAGCGCTGTTCCACAGCAAGCGGATGCCGTTAGACGCCGTCCTGCGGCTCTTAAACGACGCCCCCGCCGCGATCTTGCGCGTCCCCGCGCCAAACGGGCTGATCACGGTGGACACCGACGCCGCGTGGGTGGTTGAACCCGAACAGTTTATGTCCAAAGCGCGGAACACCCCGTTCAAGGGGTTGACCCTGCGCGGAAAGGTTGTGAGGCAACTTGTCGGTTGACCGGCTCATCGAAGCGATTGACGAAAAGCAAAACCCCACCGTGCTGGGGCTGGACCCCCAGCCGGACCACATCCCCCCCGGCATTCTGGATACATTCGTCGAGGAGCGGGGGAAGACGCTGTCCGCCCTGTGCGGGGCGTACGAGGCGTATATCACCGCGCTGATCGAGGCGGCGAGCGACATCGTCCCGGCGGTCAAGCTCCAGAGCGCGTGCTACGAAGCGCTGGGCCCCGAGGGGATGGAAGTGTTCCGGAGGGGGATCCAAACCGCCCGCGCCCATGGGCTGTACGTCATCGCGGACGCCAAGCGGGGGGACATCGGCTCGACCTCGAAGGCGTATTCGGCGGCGTTTTTGGGGCGGACCGAGTTCGCCGGGGTCCCGCTCCCCGTCTTCGACGCGGACGCGCTGACGGTCAATCCCTACCTCGGTTCGGATAACCTAAACCCCTTCCTCCAAGACTGCGAGAAATACGGAAAAATGGTCTTTGTCCTGACCAAAACCTCCAACCCGTCGGCTGCCGAGGTGCAGGAGCAGATTGTGGAAGGCCGCCCGCTGTATGAGGTGATCGCCGATCAGGTTTCGGCGTCGGGACGGCCCCTCGCCGGACGGTACGGCTACCTGAACACGGGGATCGTCGCGGGGGCGACCCAGCCGGAAGCGATTCGGCAGCTCCGTGCCCTCCATCCGGAGCTTTTCTTCCTCGTGCCGGGTTACGGCGCGCAGGGCGGGAGCGCAAGCGGCCTCGCGGCGGCGTTTGACCGGGACGGGCGGGGCGCGGTCGTCAACAACTCCCGGGGGATCGGCCTCGCTTGGAAGAAGACCGGAAAGTCACTGGGGGACGCCGCCCGGGAAGCGGCCCTCGCCATGCGGGACGATTTGAGAAGTATACAATATAAATAGGGGGCTTACCATGCAAGCAACCTTATTCTTAGAGGACGGAACCAAGGTTCCCGGGGTCGCCGCCGGCGCGCCGGGGGTCGCCATCGGGGACCTGACGGTGTACGCCGGGCACGATCCGGTCCAGCGGCTGACCGACCCGGCGTCGTCCGGGCAGATATGCGCCTTCACCCAACCCGCCGTCGGGCTGTGGGGGGTCAATACCGAGCATTGCGAGACCGGGACGCCGTGGGTGCGCGGCGCCGTTATGCGGAAGCTGTGCGGCGACCCGAGCAATTGGCGGAGCGCCGAGACGCTGGATTTCTATCTGCGGCGGCACCTCATCCCGGCGATCGAGGGAATTGATGTCCCGTCCCTCCAAAGCCTTGCCGAGGAGAAGAAGATCAAGCGCTGCGCCATTGTGAACTCCGCCGATTTCAACGGCTGGGACGCCCTGCGGGAACAGATCCGTTCCCACAAGGCCGATAAGAAGCCGTTCCCCGCGGCGGTCAAGACGGTATCGTCCTTCGGCTCGAAGAACGCGGTCGCCCACGTGGCGGTCTGCGACTTCGGCTCCTCCCGCGCCCTGACCCGCCTCCTCATCTCCTTGCGGGTGCGGGTGACCCTCCTCCCGCCCTACGACGCCTCCGTCATCCTGTCCCGTGGGGGTTACGACGGCGTGATCTACCCCGACGGCGCGGGCGAGCCCCGAAGCCATCCGGCAATCACCGAAGGGGTGCGGGACCTGCTCGATACGGGGATCCCGATGCTGGGCTTCGGGCTGGGCTTCCGCTATATCGGCGCGGCGCTGGGGGCGCGGTTCACCCAAATGAAGTCCCCCCACCGGGGCGCGTGGATCCCGGTGACCGACCTCCGCACCGGAGCGCTCCTCTACACATGGCAGATGCACGGACATACGCCGGACGTGATCCCGGAAGGACTGGCGGTCACCCACCGCAACCCGTTGGACGGCACGATCGAGGGTTTTGCCGCCGAGGACGGCCCCGTCGCGGCGGTGCACTTCCTCCCTTGCTCCGACCTTCGGGTGGGCGGCACGGGGGAACTGTGCGCGATCCTCTTCGGGCTGCTGAAAGGAAGTCGGCACTATGCTTGAGGTTTGGAAAGAACGCTGTCAGGCGCAGGGTGTCCGGGTGATGGAGGGCGACCGCCTTCCCGGCCTGAACGAATACGGGTTCGCGCTGGGGCGGGACAACGCCGGGCTGTACCCGATCGGCGACTTCGAGCGCCGGGGGGAGATAACCCTCTTCCCCCCGAAAACTCTCAACGCCGTTGAGATGGAGCGGATGCTCGCCGCCGCTTTGGGGCTCGCCCGGATGTGGGACGGCATCGGGTTCCTCACCCTGCGGTTTGTCAAGCAGACCGACGGCTCCGACTTCGCGCTGCTGTCCGTTGAGGAGGAAAAGACCCGGGAGGCGGACGTTCTGCTGGAGCTGCGGGGGCTGACCGATTGGGGGAACGCCTTTGCCGCCGAGGGGAACACGCCCCCCTTCCTACAGGAGCTGACCCGTTCGGGGGCGCTTGTGAACGGCGTTCTGACTGCCGGCACGACCCTGCCGGAGGTCTTGAGCCAACTGCCGGAGGAGGTGCTCCCTCCCGAATGGGCAAACGGATGACGGGGACGGTACGGAGCGTCGCCCGTCTGGCCGACGGGGTCTATGACCTCCGCGTTGAGGCCGGGCTTACTAATCCCGCGCCCGGGCGGTTTGTCCATCTCGCGGTGCCGGGGTTCCCCCTCCGCCGCCCAATCAGCCTGTGCGGCTGCGAAAACGGCGTCGCGAGGCTTGTCTTCGCCGTCAAGGGGGGCGGCACCGCCGCTATGGCGGCGTGGCGGCCCGGCGACACGGTTGACCTGCTGGGGGCCCTCGGGAACGGGTTCCCCGAGCCGGACGGCGGAGCCGGAAAGACAGTCTTGGTCGGCGGGGGGATCGGGCTGCCGCCGCTGTTGTACTACGCCAAAACGCATCCCGATACGCATTGCATCGCGGGTTTCCGGTCAGCCGGCCATGTGATTTTGGCCGGCGAATTCCCCTCCCTTGAGCTTTGCACCGACGACGGCTCGGCGGGATTTTCGTCGTATCCCCATCAGCGGCTGGAGGAGCTTTTGAAAAACCGCGAGCCGGTGGCGCGTGTCCTCGCCTGCGGTCCGGAGCCGCTCCTGAAGGCGACCGCCAAGGTTTGCCGTGAGTTCGGCACCCCTTGCTTCGTCTCGGCGGAGGAGCGGATGGGGTGCGGCGTCGGGGCGTGTTTGGTCTGTGTCTGCGCCGCCGGGGGGACATATAAGCGGGTCTGCAAGGACGGTCCGGTCTTTGATGCCGCCGAATGGGGGGAGACAGTATGACCGATCTGTCGGTATCCGTCGCGGGGGTTCCGATGAAGAACCCGCTGGTGGCGGTGAGCGGCTGCTTCGGCTTCGGGCGGGAATACGACGAGTATTTCGACATCTCCCTGCTGGGCGGTCTCTGCGTCAAAGGACTGAACGTCTCGGGGCGGCCCGGCAACCCGCCGCCGAGGATCGCCGAAGCGCCGGGGGGCTGCCTGAACAGCGTGGGGTTGCAAAACCCGGGAATCGAGGCGTTTTTACGGGAGGACCTTCCCTTCCTGCGTACAAAAGACATAACCGTAATCGCGAACATCTTCGGCGGCACCGCCGAGGAGTACGCCGAAGCCGCCCGGATGCTGGGCGACTCGGCAGACATGCTGGAGGTCAACATCTCCTGCCCCAACCTCAAGTGCGGCGGGGTCAATTTCGCGAGCGACCCCAAGGCGGCGGCGGAAGTCACGGAAGCTGTGAAGAAGGTTGCGAAGGTGCCTGTGTGTATAAAACTCTCGCCCAATGTCACCGACATCGCGTCGGTGGCTGTCGCCTGCCGGGACGCCGGCGCGGACGCGCTGAGCCTGATCAACACCCTGCTCGGGATGCGGATCGATATCGAGACCCGCCGCCCGGTGCTCCGGATGAACACCGGCGGGCTTTCGGGCAGCGCGATCTTCCCGGTCGCCGTCCGGTGCGTGTGGCAAGCCGCCGCGGCAGCCGGGCTTCCGGTGATCGGCATGGGCGGCGTATCGTCCGGGTCCGACGCCGCCGAGATGATGATCGCGGGCGCTTCCGCCGTCGGGGTCGGGACGGCCCTGTTCGGCGACCCGGCGGCGCCGGTGCGGATTTTGCGGGAACTCACCGAATGGTGCGGCAGACACGGCATAGAAAACGTAAGCGGGTTGACGGGGAGCGTTCGGGCATATTGACACGGATGTATTTGATCCGCCACGCCGAAGCGGAGGGAAACCTCTACCGGCGGGCGCACGGGCAGCTGAACAGTCTGCTGACGAAAAACGGGATCCTGCAAACAGAACTGCTCGGGGAATGGTTTTCCCGGCGTCCGGTCGACGCGGTGTACGCGAGCGACCTGTTCCGGGCGTTCCGCACCGCCGAGGCGGTGGCGTCCGCCTGCCGGAAACCGGTGACCACCGACAAAGACTTGCGGGAGATCCGCCTCGGCGAATGGGAGGACCTGACATGGGGGGAGATCGCGAAGAGCCGCCCCGACTATATGCGGTGGTTTGACGGCGAAAGCGGGATCACGGTGCCCGGCGCGGAGAGCTACATAGAATCCCGGGAACGGCTCCGGGGCGCGCTCCGGCGGATCGCCCGCAAGCACGACGGTCAGGACGTCGCGGTCGTATCGCACGGCTGCGTCCTCCGCTCCCTGCTGATCTCGCTGTCCGGCGGGGCGGCTGTGCCCCATCTGGACAACGCCTCGGTGTCCTGTATCGAGTGGGACGGGGACGATACCCGGGTCTTGGGGATTGGCGAGAACCGTTTCCTTGGGGAGTTATCCACCCACGCGAAGCAGGCGTGGTGGCGGGACGACCCGCGCCGGGCGCACGACGCCGAGCTGTGGTTCGACCCGGCGCGGCTTCCGGAGGAGTTCCCCGAGGTGCTGGAAATCAGACGCCTCGCGTGGATGGCGGTATATGGGACCACGGAGGGGTATGCCGAAGACCGGGCCAAACGCGCCCTGACGGAATCCGCCGAGACACACCCGCGCTATCTGCAGTTCGCGACCGACCGGGACAAGCGGATCGGGCTGCTGCACATGCGGGACGGCGGGCGTCTGTCCGTCACGGACGGGCACGTCGCGCTGTTCTACCTCAACCCGGATAAGCGCGGGAAAGGGCTTGGCGCGCAGCTTCTGGGCGAGGCGGTCAGCGTCGCCCGGTCGCTGGGCAAGACGGGGCTGACCCTCCGTGTGTTCCACCAAAACACGCCGGCGATCAACTTCTATCGAAGGATGGGCTTTTCGCTCTGCGGTTCCGAACAGGGCCTGTTCGGAACGGTTCTGCAAATGCGGCTGGGTATCGCCGTGCCGGACGGACAGATAGCGGCGAACGGTAAACAGTGAACGGTCGGGTTTTCACCCGACCGCTTTGCCGCTATATCGGAACGGTTTGGAACCGTTCCCCATAGGGATCGGCAGGGCGCTTCGCCCATCCCCCTTCCCTGCCTATATTGTATCATAATTCCAACCCTATTTCAAGACTGTTTTTCCGGCTTTTCTTCTGCTACAATCTGTGGTGTACGGTATGAAGGGAGCGGGATGAGCGATGGAACAGCACTACGCCGAGGAAACCGCCTATCTGGGCGAAACCTTACGGCTTCTGGACAGACAGATCGCGGCGTTTGAAGCGGATACCGCGCGGGAACGGGACGAGCTGCGAAGAACCCTGCGGGACACCGAGACGCTGTTTATCCGCGACTTCGACGACGTGTTTACGCTGGCGTCTGTGGAAGCCGATGTCCGGCACGCGCACGAAACCTACGCAAGGGCGGCGACGGCGCTCAAGCGGCTCAAGATCCAGCGGGACAGCCCGTATTTCGGACGGATCGACCTCCGGGAGGGCGGGGAGATCGAAACCATCTATATCGGGCGGTTCACCCTGATGGATGGGGAGTCGTTTCGGGGCGTCGTCTACGATTGGCGCTCCCCGGTGGCGTCGGTCTACTATGAGGACGCGGGCGCCGTACGCTACCTCACGCCGGACGGGGAGCGGGCGGGGTTCGTCACGCTGAAGCGGCAGTACAAGATCGAAGAGGGGACGCTGCTCTACCTCTTCGAGACCGACGTCGCCGTCCGGGACGAACTGCTGGCGCGGGCGCTCGCCGAGAGCGGCGGCGACAGGCTGAAGGTGATCGTAAGCACCATCCAGCGGGAACAGAATGACGCCATTCGCCGCCGCGCCGACAGGCATCTGGTAGTGACCGGACCCGCCGGTTCGGGGAAAACATCGGTTGGGATGCACCGGCTCGCCTACCTTCTGTATAACGGGCGGGACAAACTGACCGCCCAAAATTGCGTCGTCGTCTCGGCAAGCGAGGTGTTCCGCTCGTATATAGCCGACATCCTTCCCGAATTGGGCGAGAACGACGTGCGGCGGGTCGTCTTTGACGAGCTGACGGCGCCCTTCCTGCCCAAAGGCTACGGGGGGTACTATGAGCAGGCGGCGTTCTTAGCCGGCGCGGCGGCGGACGACCCGCGCCTTGCCGCGATCCGGCTGAAATACTCCGGGGAGTTCATTGCCTATTGCCGCCGCTATTTTGAAACATACGAGTTCCGTCTGCGGGACTTCGTCTTTCGCGGGCACGTCGTCTGTTCCGCAGAGGCGCAGCGCGGGCGGCTGTATACCGACGGGGTTCGGTGGAATTTCCCGGTCGCGAGCGCCCGGGTGAAGGCGTATATCGAAAAAGCCTGCGACGATTTTTTCAAGGACCATG
>JAISVO010000178.1 GCA_031271525.1 Oscillospiraceae bacterium | reverse complement strand
TCCCCGAATCGATCGTCATCGGTATGACTATCGTCGCGGGCGAAGGCGTGAGCGTCGCGATGATCGTCGCGGTCTTCCTCTCTAACATCCCCGAAGCGCTGACGTCCTCCTCCGGGCTGATCGCGAACGGCTGGAAAAAACGCGCCGGATTGGGGCTGTGGTGCGCCGTTATCGCGGTGAGCGCGCTGGCGGCTGTCGTCGGCTACGCGGTCTTTGCCGGCACGGGCGGCGTGACCAAGGCGCTTATCCTGTCCTTTGCCGGGGGCGCGATTTTAACGATGCTCACCGACACGATGATCCCCGAAGCCTACCGCGAAAGCGGGAAGGTCACTGGGCTGATCGTGGCGCTGGGGTTCTGTCTCGCGTTCGCTATACGGACAGTCGCTTGACCAAGTCCTCGTTCGGTTCAACCAGAATGGTTTTGAACCGGTCGTAGATCACCATGCCGGGACGCGCGCCAGACGGTTTCTTAACGTTCCGCACGGCGGTATAGTCCACCGGAACTTTCGGGCTGGTGCGTGCCTGCGAGAACCACGCGGCGACGGTCGCGGCCTCCAGCAGCGTCTGTTCGTCCGGCTCAGCGCCGTTTGTCTCAATCACGGTGTGGCAGCCGGGTATCTTTTGGGTGTGCAGCCAGACGTCTCCCCTGCCCGCCAAACGCATCGTCAGCAGGTCGTTTTGGCGGTTATTCCGCCCAGCGCGGAAGGTAAAGCCCGCCGTTGAACGAAATTTTGTCGGTTGAGAAACCGGCTTTTCTCTTTTTCGATTTTTACCGCCGACCTGAACTTTCGCTGGGTGAAGCTCGTCCCGAATCTCGTCCAAGTCGCGCTCGTTGGCGACCCTCGTCAGCTGGTCGCCCACGCTCTCCCAGTACTCCTCCTCGCGCTCCGCTTGACTGATCTGCGCCGCGAGCGCCGTCTCGGCGTTCTTCAGCTTCGCGTAGGACTTATACAGCGCGGCGGCATTCTGCTGGATACTTTTCGCGGGGTCAAGCTTGATACGCAGCTCATGTCCGTCGTGGTAAAAATCTTCTACCGTGATGGCCTCCGCGCCGCGCTCGGCTCTGTGGAGGTTTGCCATCAAGAGGTCCGCCTTCTCCCGTATGTGCTCCCTGTTTTGCGCGTCCAAAAGCTCCTGACGTAAATACCCCAGCTTCTTACGCAGCTTCTCCCGGTTGCTCCTAGCGGTCTTCTGCAGCCCCGAGGCGCGTTGACTGAGCTGTTCGGCGCGGTCGCGGTTGGTGTAGAGGGCGTCCAGCAACGCCGAGAAGGAGCCGTGAAACGGCTCCTGTGGGATTGATTTCAAGGGAAGACTGACAAAGTCCATCCCGTTCTTAATGATCATCGGTATGAAAAGGTTTCCCCTTACACGCTCCGCGAGGTCGGAAAGGCGGGAAAAGACAGCACCGCAGTCTGCTGCCGATTCGGCAATATCCCGGCAAAGAAGCGGCGGCAGGGCTGTAAACGTATTGAGCAACCAGTCATCAACAGAGAGTTCCGGTTGCTTTAGCTTCCACAGCATTGTAAATTCATTTTCCGTTACGGTCAGGGGGCTGAGTTTCCCCTGCCCCGGCGGATCGCGGTAGAAGAGCCCGGGGAGTACCGGACGCTGGGGGGACATCTCAGGATCGACCCGGCGGAGACAGTCCAGAATCCGACCGTCGGCATCCGTCAAGATGAGGTTGGAGTGACGCCCGATCATCTCGGTCACCAACGTCTTGACTGAAATATTTCCCATTTCGTCGGCTGTGCTCCAGCGGAGGCGGAGGATCCGTTCCAACGAAGGCTGTTCCAGCCCGAGGAAGCGGCCGCCGGTGAGGTGTTTACGCAGAAACATACAAAACATCGGCGGCGACGCGGGGTTCTCAAAACTCTCCTTGGTCAGGTGGACTCGGGCGCGCTGCGGGTGCGCCGACAGCAGGAGCCGGTAGGGACCACCGGGACCTCTGCCCGAAAGGTGAACCTCATACCGGGAGGGCATTTGGACTTTGTCGATCCGGCAGCCATCCAGCGCGCTCGTTAGCTCGGCTGCAAGCGCTCCCACCGCGAACGCGTCTACAGGCATCGGAATGGCTCGCTTTCCTCGCCCGACAAGATGACCGTCAGCTCGGGAAAAGCCTTTTGCAGGAAGTCCGCGATCACCGGAACGATGATATTTTCCGTCGCGAAGTGACCGCAATCAAGGAGGTTCACCCCTTGGTTCGCCGCCGTCAGGAAGTAGTGGTGCCCGACGTCGCCGGTTACGAAGGTGTCGCAGCCCGCCTTGATGCCGTCGAAGAAGAGGGAACCACCGCCGCCCGAACAGATCGCGACCCGGCTGACCGGTTTTTGCGCGTCGTGGTAGCGGACGACGCCCGAGCGGAAGACTTCCTTGCAGTGTTTCGCGAAGGTTTGCGTATCTGTCGGGTCCGGAAGGGTCCCGATCCGTCCGATCCCCTCTTTTTGGTCGTAGACCGAGACATCGTTCAAGCCGATCAGCGACGCCATTACGTCGTTGATCCCGCCGGGGGCGGCGTCGAGGTTAGTGTGCATCGCGACCGACGCAAGCCCGGAGCGGCAGAGCGCGAGAAGAACCCCGCCCGCGTCGGTTTCGTCGGTGGGGCGAAGCTCGTAGGTCCGCACAATATTGTGGTGGGTAACGATCAGGTCGGCACCGCCCGCCACCGCCTCGGCGATAACAGCTTTGGTGATGTCGAGGGAAATGACGACCTTACGCACCGACTTGAACCGCTCCCCCGCTTGAAGGCCGACCGGGTCGTCCTTGACCGCCAGATTCAGCGGTGCCCACTCCTCCAGTTTTTTTAGGATGTCATGTACTGTGATCAACCGGCATCGCCTCCCATTAGGTAGATTGTGTAGCTCCGCCGCCCCTCGGCGACGGTCATTCGAGCTGACGGGGTTAGCCCCGTCAGCTCGGCAAAGCCGATTACCCGGGTCTGCGGCTGAAGGATCAGCCGCTTTTCGGAAAGCCACGGGCTCTTCCGAAGGATGTCTGCGATGGTATCCGCGCCCATCCCGGTAATTGCGACGGTATCATAGCAACTTGGATCCAGATTTTCACCGCCGTCACAGAGAAGGAGGGGGATCCTCCCCTCCAACCTGTGAACCCGGATGGTGCGCTCCGCCCGCCGGTAGGGACCTTCGGCGCGTTCGGTGGCAGTCACCGACGCGCACAAGCCGCGCTCGGTCAAATAGACCGGCAGACGGGCGTGGTCGGTCCCGATGTCCAGCACCCGATCGTCCGGGCGAACAAAACCGGCGACCGCCAGCAGCCGAGGCCGGAGGGCTAACGGCCGGATGTTACGCGGATTTGCCGTTGAGACGCTCAAGAAACGCGTCGGCGTCAACGCCGTGAACCTCGCAAGCCTCCGCAAGGGTCTCGCCCCGAGAAGCGGGGCATCCCAAGCAATGCATCCCAATCTCCATAAAGAGAGGGGCTGTTTCAGGCGCTGCGTCCAAAATGTCGCCAATGATGGTGTCCTTTGTAATTTGCATGATTCTTTCCTCCTTGTTTTTATAAAGTAAGGGCGAAAGCGTACCGCTTTCGCCCCTGCCCGTCAATCGTTGATTAGCCGTTTTCTCTCATGCGAGCGAAGCAATCGCTGCAGTAGACCGGACGGTCGGTCTTGGGCTCGAAGGGTACCTTCGCCTCGCCTCCGCAGGAAGCGCATACGGCGGTGAAGTACTCTCTCGGAGCGCGGGAAGCGTTTTTGCGGGCGTCGCGGCAATTCTTGCAACGCTGCGGCTCGTTGAGGAAGCCGCGCTCAGCATAGAACTCCTGCTCACCTGCGGTGAAAACGAACTCTTCGCCGCATTCCTTGCATGTCAGGGTTTTGTCTTCGTACATTGTTTTCCCTCTTTCTGACTTTTGCCCAAGAACCGGGTGCGCTTGGATGGTCCGCAGTCGCTGCGAACAGCGATATGGAAGCTCAAAGCGGGGGTCAATGGGGCATTTGCCCTTATTATAACCCCTCGCGTCCGCCCTGTCAAGTTTTTTTTGAGAATTTCGCAACTTTCTCCGTTAGAACTTTTCGGAAGCCAGATTTCCTCCCCTCACCGACCCCTTTGCGTCACAAAGGCACCTCGCACTTTTTGAAAAAAAAGCGAATTTGCGGGGGTTGGTGATTGACAATCACGCGGCGCATGTTGTATACTTTAAGTGAATGGTGAGCACGACTGGCCGGATTCTTCGGCCGCCGTTTCGAGAGGGGTTTGGAAGACCCCGCTTACCGCCGGGGGTATTATGAAAATGCCTGAACAGATCGGTTACAAGCCGTTAAAACGGACTGAGGAGCTGACCCGTCCGGAATCGCTTGCCTACATAGACTGGCAGTTTGGATTGCCGAACAGTCTGCAGTTGCAAAAAGACGTCCTGACCTCGCCGCCCGCCTTGATTGTGGTGGACGCTCTGTCTTTACGCGAAATAAATGAAATCTGCGGCCGGAGGATGGGCGACTGCCTCCTTGAAGCGATCCGCGACTATATCGCAACACTGAATATCCCGAACGCCGTCCTCTACCGTATCGGCGGGGGCAAGTTCTGCGTCGCGGTCACAGGAGACGCCAACGTGAGCGACTTCGCAGCCCAAATCGCGAACCGCTTCACTCTCTTGTGGAACCTAAACCTTGACGGGACTGCCCTCAATACCTTCTGCGATTTTCGGATGTGCGTCATTCAAAGCCATTTCGTTATGAACAGCGTCGACCTTCTGAACATGATTGAGCGGACGCTGAAGCACGCGCACACCGACACCAGCAGGATTATCGTCTACACCGAGCAGATGGATAAGGACTTCCGGCAGAGACGGAACTTCGAGGTCAGCATCAAGCGCTGCATCGCGAACAATATGGATGGTTTTGACGTATATTACCAGCCCATTGCGGATCCCGTCACCGGAATATGGTGCGGCTTGGAAGCGCTCTGCCGCTGGAACAGCCCCGAACTGGGTCCGGTACCCCCCTCCGTTTTTATCCCCGAAACCGAACGGCTCGACCTGATTGAGACCATCGGTCTTTGGGTGCTGGAAACCTCGCTCCGGAAGTGCAAAGAGTGGGGCCTTGATAAGCACAAGAAATTTATCCTCGACGTGAATGTGTCGGCAGCGCAGTTCACAGACGCTATGCTCGCGCCGAAGATCATCAAGCTTCTCAAAGACTGTGACTTCCCCGGCGAAAAGCTCTGTCTTGAAATTACCGAGAGCACCCAGTTTACCTTCGACGGTCTCTCCCTCCTAACGATTGAAAAGATCAAGAGCGAGAACGTGAAGGTCGCCTTGGACGATTTCGGCACCGGCTACTCCGCCTTCAACAAGCTCAAGGACATGCCGGTGGACATCGTGAAGGTGGAGCGCGCCTTCGTCAACGGCATTGAAACGGACAGCTACCTCCGCTACCTCTTCCGGGCGATGGCGGAACTGTCCCACGCATCCGACATGATGGTGGTCGCGGAAGGGGTCGAAACACCCGAGCAGATGGCAATCCTCCTAAAAAACGGCGCGGATTTCCTCCAAGGGTACCTCTTCTCAAAACCGATCAAGCCGGAGGATATGGAAGCCCTCCTCCCCCGCTTCTACGAGCTGGACCAATCCTTCAATATGATCCGAAAGGAAAAGGTGGACCTCGGCCGCCTCTTCCAGTCCGAAAGCGACTATGTCTTCTCCCCTTCCCTCCACAGACTGATGAACCAGTGCATTCACATCCTCCTGCACGATGAGAACATCGGGCGCGCGATTCAGCAAACGCTGGAGCTGATCGGTCATCATATGGACGTGAGCCGCGTATACCTGTATCAAAAAGCGGGGACGAGCACTTACCAAAACACCCACGAGTGGCTGGCCAACGGAGTCGAACCCCTGCAGGAGCTTGGACAGAGCGTCAGTTTGTCCGCCCGCTGGATCGAAACCTTGAGTGAGGACGGATTCATTTCGGCAACCGATGTCGCCGAGATGAATCCCGAGCTGTCCCGTGAGCTGCCGGTGCGGAACGCAAAGTCGATCGCGGTGATTCCGCTATGGGACGGAAATATTTTAAGCGGTTTCATCGGGTTCAACGACTGTTTTCACTACCGCGACTGGCGTGCCGAGGAGATCCTCATCCTGCACAATCTGTGCACCATCATCGCAAGTGTCGTCCATCGGTCCCGCCTGCAAGACGAGATCAACCGCCGCCGGGATGTCCTGAGCAGTATCCTCGACCACGCCAACATGATCGTCTATGTCTCGGACCCCGAGACCGGGGAGATCCTCTTCGCAAACGAGTATGTGAAGTCGCTTCTGGGCCGCGACATCGTCGGCAAACCCTGCTGGGAGGTCATTCAAGGGCGGGAAGGGCAGTGCCCCTTCTGCAAGGTTGGCTGTCTGCTGAAGAACCCGGAAAAGCGTGAAATTGTCTGGGAACACGAAAACCCCATCACCGGAAGCCGCTACAAGGTCTACGACAGCCTGATCCCGTGGCTGAACGGAGAGCCTGTCCATTTGGAGTACGCATTGGACATCAAATCTTAGCCCCGACGGTCCGTTCAAAAAGAGCAAGGTGACTGCCGTGCTCTTTTTCATGACAGAAGAGAGGAACCTAAATGCCGTATCTGACCGATCTGCTGCGGGGGGTACCCG
>JAISVO010000142.1 GCA_031271525.1 Oscillospiraceae bacterium | reverse complement strand
CGGCGACATCTCCCGGAGCTTGAAGATCATGGCAAAGGAACTGGGCGTGCCGGTCCTCTGCGCCTCCCAGCTCTCCCGCGAGAGCGAAAAGCGGGGCAACAAGCAGCCGATGCTGAGCGACCTGCGGGAGTCGGGCGCGATCGAGCAGGACGCCGACGTGGTCATGTTCCTCCACCGCGAGGGGATGTACGACGAGAATGTGGATAAGTCGGCCGCTACCCTCACCGTCGCGAAGAACCGCCACGGCGAAACCCGTACGATTGAGCTGTATTGGTCGGGCGACACGACGACCTTCACGTCCGCGTATTGACAATGAACAACGAACAACTTTTGGTTGCGGTTTCCGGCGGGGCCGATTCGGTGGCGCTCCTCCATATGCTGCGGGACAGCGGCGTTACGGCGGCGCACTACAACCACGGGCTGCGCTCCGAAGCGGACAGCGACGAGGCGTTTGTGGCAGAACTCTGCGCCGATTGGGGAGTCCCCCTTGCGGTCGGGCGGGGGGACGTCGCAGCCGAAGCCGACAAGAGGGGCGCCGGGATTGAGGAGACCGCCCGGGCAATGCGGTACGCCTTTTTAGAGGAAACCCGCGTTTCGCTGGGCTTCGGCAAAATTGCGACGGCGCACAACGCCGACGACAACGCCGAGACTGTCCTGCTAAACCTCATCCGCGGAGCCGGGACGCTGGGTTTAACCGGCATCCCGCCCGAACGGGGACCTATCGTCCGCCCGATCCTGCGCCTGTCCAGAGCGGAGATTGCCGCGTATATCCGGGAGCACAACCTGCGTCATATTGAGGACACAAGCAACCGCGACCCTATCTACCGCCGCAATTTCCTCCGGAGTGAGGTCATCCCCTTGCTCAAGACGCTCAATCCGGCGCTGACCGACGCGGTTACCCGCCTGACCGGATTTTTGCGGGAAGACGAGGAGTTTTTAACCTCAATGGCGGCGGAGGCGCTGAAACTGCACGGCAGGGGTTCCACCTTTCCGGCGAAGTTTCTGCTGAGTATGCCGAAGCCCGTCGCGTCGCGGGTTTGCCGCCTGCTTGTTTCCGCGTTGACCGGTTACCCGCCCGAGCTGACAGGGGTGGACGCCATGCTGGATATAGCGGCCGGCGGCAACGGACGCCGCCGCGACCTCGCCGGGAACCTGACCGCCGCGAAGATTCGGGGGAGATTGGTGGTCACGCGGAAGGAATGACATCCCTCGCAGCCCCCTTCCATCGGAAGGGAGTGGCGCGCGCAAAGCGCGTGACGGGCGACGCGGAAAACCGACCGATTCATATAAAGTTTACATTTTGCATAGGGGGGGCTTGCCGTGCATCCGGACATCGAAACGGTGTTGTTCACAAGAGAGCAAATTGCCGGACGGGTCAAAGAGCTGGGAGCGGAAATCACCCGGGACTACGCCGGGAAAAACCTGCTGCTCGTTAGTATTTTGAAGGGTTCTGCGATTTTTTTAAGCGACTTGATGCGGGAAATCGACGCCCCTCTGGAAATCGACTTCATGTCGGTTTCTTCCTATGGAAACCACAGCACCACCTCGGGGCGTGTGGAAATCCGTAAAGATACCGACCGACCGATCACCGGAAAAGACGTACTGATCGTTGAGGACATCCTTGACAGCGGGGTCAGTTTGGGGTATATTATGAATCTGATGGCATCGAAATCCCCGGCGTCGCTCGCGGTGGCCGCCCTGCTGGACAAACCCTCGCGGCGGGTAAGCCCGGTTGAGTGCCGGTATCGGGGCTTCACCGTTCCGGACGCCTTCATCGTCGGTTACGGGCTGGACTACGCGGAGAAATACCGCAACCTGCCCTATATCGGGGCGCTGAAGGATACAGTATATCAATAGGAGATGATGTTCGCTTGAGAAAATACGGCGCGAAGGACATTCTGTTTTACTTGGCATTCGGCTTTATCGTTCTGAGCGCGGTCTGGCTGATCGTTCAGCTGAATAAGCCGGAGGAGCCGACCTATGGTGAGGTAATCCGGGAGTTCAACAACGAGAACGTGAAGGAATTCTATATACAGGGCAGCACCCTGACATTGGTGCTGCAAAATAACACCACGATGATCCACCGGCTCTATTCCTTCGATGTCTTCTACAACGACACCAAGGAGAAGGTCGACTCGATGTTCGCGAGCGGGAGACTGATTGACTACAACTACGACGTCGGCTTTGTCGCGCCGTGGTGGCTGATGTCGCTGCCATATCTTGTGCTGATCGCGGTGATCATCGGGCTTTGGATCTTTATGTTCAACCGTACCGGGGCGGGGGACAGCCGCACGATGAACTTTAAGAGGATTCATCCCCGCACCAACCCGGACGACAAGCGGAAGTATACCTTCGCCGACGTCGAGGGCGCGGTGGAGGAAAAAGAGGAATTGCAAGAGATTGTGGACTTCCTCAAAAGCCCGAAAAAGTTCGTTGAGATCGGCGCGCGGATTCCGGGCGGCGTCCTGCTGGTAGGTCCTCCGGGCACCGGAAAGACCTTGCTCGCGAAAGCCGTCGCGGGGGAAGCCGGGGTGCAGTTCCTCCCTATTTCCGGCTCCGACTTCGTCGAGCTGTATGTCGGCGTCGGCGCATCCCGCGTGCGGAGCATCTTCGACGAAGCCAAGAAATCATCCCCCTGCATCGTCTTCATCGACGAGATCGACGCCGTCGGGCGGCATCGCGGCGCGGGGATGGGCGGCGGCCACGACGAGCGGGAGCAAACCCTCAACCAGCTCCTCGTCGAGATGGACGGCTTCACCAGCAACGAAGGGGTTATCGTCATGGCGGCGACCAACCGCCCGGACATCCTCGACCCGGCGCTTCTGCGCCCCGGACGCTTTGACCGCCAAGTCTATCTTGGCTATCCCGATATCCGGGGCCGGGAGGCGATTTTGAAGCTCCACGGCAAGAACAAGCCCTGCGACGACACGATCGACTTCTCCATCATCGCGAAGCAGACCGCCGGCCTCACCGGCGCGGA
>JAISVO010000124.1 GCA_031271525.1 Oscillospiraceae bacterium | reverse complement strand
CACTCGTTCGTCTTCCGCACCTGCGACGCTTTGGTCACCACCGGCTGGACGACGGACAGGCCGATCCCCCACTCGTCCATCCGCGCGAGCATCCCGCCCAGCGTGCCGTCGTGCACCGGCCTGTACAGGCCGCCGATGCTCTCGGTCAGCGACCGCATGGCGCGCTCCGCCAGCCCGTCCGGGAAGATGTGGGTGTGGAAGTCGATTGTCATACCGGTCTCTCCTCGTCCCGGATGCCGCCGGCGCGCTCGGCCGCGTTGTCCTTTGTTCCGGCTTCCCGCGCGGGGCCGCATTTCCGGGCGGATTTAGGGCACAATAGGGTGTCCTATTTTTGTGCTGGGGGTTTTTTACTATGTCCACGGCTAAGCGCACAGACCTCGCGATGGAGGCGCGCGAGATCCTCCGGGAGAGCGCCGGGAAGACGACCGAGATCGAAGGGGTCGTCGCGCGGGAATACAAGCGGCGGGGCTGCCCGGTCACCCGTGTGGAGGTCAAGAACGAGATGGGTCAGGAGGCGCTGGGAAAGCCGGTCGGAACCTATGTCACCGTTGAGATGCAGGGGCTGATGCGCCACGAGGAGGACGCCTTCAAGCGCTCGGTGCGGGCGATCGCGGAGGAGCTGACCCCCCTGCTGCCGGTCGGCGGGATGTACGGCGTCCTGCTGGCGGGGCTTGGCAACCGGGAGATCACCCCCGACGCGATCGGCCCGCTCGCGATGCGGGACTGCGTCGTGACGCGGCATCTGGTGGACAAGCTGCCCGAGGAGTTCGGGCACATGCGCCCGGTTTCGGCCATCGCGCCCGGCGTGCTGGGCACCACCGGGATGGAGAGCGCCGAGGTCATCTCGGGCGTCATCGACCATATCCGTCCGGGCGCCGTGATCATCGTGGACGCGCTGACCTCCCGCCGTCTCTCCCGGCTCTGCTCCACCGTGCAGCTCGCGGACAGCGGGATCGTCCCCGGCTCGGGCGTCGGGAACGCGCGGGCGGCTCTGAACAGGGCGACGCTGGGCGTCCCCGTCATCTCGGTCGGCGTGCCCACCGTCGTTGACGCGGTGACGCTGATGGCGGACCTCACCGAACAGGCGGGCCAGCCAAACCTCGATTGGAAGGAGATCTCCAAATTCTCCGGCGGGCTGATGGTGACCCCGAAGGAGATCGACACCCAAGTGAAAAGTCTGGCGAAGGTCATCGGCTACGCGCTGAGCGTCGCCCTCCACCCGGAGATGTCAATCGAGGACGTGCAGGGGTTCTTGGGAAGTTAAAGAGACGCTTCGGGGATCCCCGACGGCTTTTTCCCCCCGGAAAAATTCTTTAGCCGCCGGAGGCGACCAGCGCGCCCGCCACGACCAGCGCGGCCAGCAGGAGGGTCAGCCCGGCGAACAGGAGGAACGCCGCCCAGAGGGCGATCCTCGCGCCTTTGGGGAGGCCGCGCCGGTTCCCCTTGAGCGAGATGCCGCAGACCGCCGCGACCGCCGCGAGGACCAAAAACCTCCCGTCCGTGACAAGGACGCCGAGCGCCCGGACAACCTCGCTCATATCCCGCGCATGTATCCGTCCATCGCGGCGGCGGCCTTCTTGCCCGCGCCCATCGCGAGGATCACGGTCGCGGCGCCGGTCGCGATGTCGCCGCCCGCGTAGACGCCGGGGACCGACGTGGCGCAGGTCACCGGATCGGTCAGCACGCAGCCGCGCGCGCTCAGCTCCAAGCCCTCGGTCATCTGCGCGATCAGCGGGTTGGGGGTGGTCCCGATCGCGACGACCGCCATGTCGCAGGGTATGGTTGCCGTCTCCCCCGGGATGGGGACCGGGCTTCGCCGGCCCGAGCCGTCCGGCTCGCTCAGCGCCATCTTCTGGCAGACCGCCGCTTTCAGCCGTCCCGACTCATCCGGCAGGTATTCGGTCGGGGCCGAGAGGAAGTCGAACAGAATCCCCTCCTCAACCGCGTGGCGGACTTCCTCGGCGCGGGCCGGAAGCTCGTCGGGACCCCTGCGGTAGAGGATCCGCACCTCCTCCGCGCCGAGCCGGAGGGCGCACCGGGCGGCGTCCATCGCGACGTTGCCGCCCCCCACGACGACGACCCGCTTCCCCTTCTGCACCGGGGTGTCGGCCTCCCCGAGGTAAGCTTTCATCAGATTGACCCTTGTGAGGAACTCGTTCGCGGAGTGGACGCCGACTAGGTTCTCGCCGGGGATGCCCATAAAGACGGGAAGCCCCGCGCCGACGCCGAGGAAAACCGCTTTGTACCCCTGCCCGAACAGCTCGGGCAGGGTGAACAGCTTCCCGATCACCGCGTTCAGCGAAATCTCCACGCCGAGCGACTTCAGCTTCGCGATCTCGCGGCGCACGACCGATTTCGGGAGCCGGAACTCCGGGATCCCGTATGTAAGGACGCCGCCCGGCTCGTGGAGCGCCTCAAAGACGGTCACTTGATAGCCGCGCCGCGCCAGCTCCCCGGCGCAGGTCAGCCCGGCAGGCCCCGAGCCGATCACCGCCGCCCTATCCGGGTTTTCCGGCTTCGCCGGACCGGGCTGTTCCTCCTCCCGCTCGGCCTCGTCCCAATAGTCGGCGGCAAACCGCTCGACCCGACCGATCGCGACCGGCTCCCCCTTGACGCCGCGCACGCAGAGCGCTTCGCACTGCCGCTCCTGCGGGCAGACCCGCCCGCAGACCGCCGGGAGGGCGTTCTGCGCGTAGACCGTCTCATACGCGCCCAAGAAGTCGCCCTTCGCGGCCTTCGCCAAGAATTCCGGGATCGGCACCGAGACGGGGCAGCCGGCGACGCAGGGACGGGTGGCGCAGTTCAGGCAGCGCCCCGCCTCCTTCCGCGCAAGCTCCGGGGTATAGCCGAGCGCCGCCTCCGAGAAGCTGCGGCGGCGCTCGTTCGGTTTCAGTTCGGGCATCGGTGTCTTTTGTTGGTTCGCCATCTGTTCCTCCTATTGGGTGATTGTCACGCCTCCGCGAGCTTGAGGAAGCTTTCGTGGATTTGGGCCGCGTTGTCGCTCATCACCAAGAAGACGAGGTTACCGATGCTGTCCACGATGACGTTGCTCGGATCGACCGCGACGCAGATCCACTTCGCCGGGTCGACGGTGTCCTTGATCGTCTTCTTCGCGGCCTCGATGTCGGCGTTGTCCTGCATCCGCAGCAGGACCAGCGAGTAGGCCACCGCGCTGATCAGCGATTCGGAGGCGACCCCCTCGCTAAACGGGATGCCGGTCGAACCGATATAATAGTCGATTTTCCGTCCGTCGGGGTTGATGCCCATGTCCTCGCTCAGCGGGAGGTTGGCGACGCCGCGCGGAAGGGATTCCGCGTCGCCCAAGTTGTCGTAAATTTTCTGGATCAGTTCCTCCAAGGTCCCCTCGACGTTTTTGGCTTTCGGCGTCGCGCAGCCGGCGATGCAGGCAAGCAGAAGCAGTGCGGCCAGCGCGAGGGCCGCGATACGGTTTGTCATGGTTGTACCGACCTTTCGATCTTTTTTTGAGCTTCTTTGGGGTAGTATGCTCCCGGATGTTAAGTCTATCCCCCCGGGCTTCGATAAACGGTTTAAGAGGACTCCGCTCAGGGACGGGCGGAGGGGTTTGCAAGGAGGAAGCGCGATGCTGGTCACAAGCGTACACGCGGCGGCGCGGACGGCTGTTTACACGGCCCTGAACCCGACGCCGGCCGAGAAAGAGAAGGAACCGAACCCGGCGGAGGAGCCGCTCGCCGCCGTGCTGGAGCTGTCCGGCGAACAGGCGGAGAAGGATCCGTACGGGCTGAAGAAGATGCTTCAGGAAGCCGAGAAAACCGGGGTTTCCGAAGCCGGGAAGAAGCCGCTGGAGGACAACTCGGGGATGCTGACAAGGCGTCTCGTCTCGGCCCTCTCGCAGGAGGAGGTGCTGTCGGTCATCAGCGAGGCGTTCAAGAACCTGAGCGCCGTGCGGATGGCGGCCGCCACCGGCGAGGGCGAGGAGGCCAAGAAGGCGTTCGCGATCATCAAGCGGCTGAACAAGCTGATCTCCCGCGCCCAGCGGAAGATGAAGGATCTCGGCGAAGAGGTCGTGATGGCGCAGAAGCAGAAACGCGCCGAGAAGAGGAAGCAGGAGTTCCTCGCGAAGCAGATCAAGGCCGAGCTGGAGCGGCATATCCTTGAGCGTAAGAAGCGGGAGAAAGCCTACCTGAAGGACGCGCGCGAGCTGCGGGACGAGGACATCGAGAGCGGCGGCCTCGAGCCGATGAGCCGCGCCGAGCTGGAAGCCAAGGTCAACGCGCTGGCCCAAGCCCTCGCCGAGGTCTACACCCCGGCGTCGCTGGGGATGCCGTCGGCGTCGGACGGCGCGGCGGTTTCCGACGGGGGCGGCGGAGAGGGCGGCGGCGGTGTGGAAGGTTCCGTTCCGTCCGCCGAGGGCGGCGGCGAGGCCGCCGCCGCAGCGGAGTAATTCGTTACTTTTTCTTCCGTTTCCGGATGGCGAAGAAAACCGCGACCGCTACCGAGCCGGCGACCACCCCGAGCCATGTGCCGGCCCCGCCGTTCCCTTCCGCAGGGCTGGCTTCCGGGGACGGCTCCGCCACCGGGGACGGCGCTTCGGCGGCCGGCGATGGCTCCGTTGCGGCGGCAGTCATGTCGGGCGCGCCGACCTCAACCGCCGTCGAGGCTCCGGCGTTCTCCGACCGTATGTTGTCGTAGTCCCCGGCGAGGAAGCCCTCCGGGTCGGCCGCCGCGTAGTAGGCGAGCTTCGCGTCGGTGATCTCGCCGAACAGGAGCGGGTCGCCCTCGCTCCGCCAGCTGGTGGGGTCGTCGATCCCCCAGACGGTGACCCGGGAGATGTTGTCGCCGTACTTCTTAAAAATCTGGAACAGCTCGGCGTAGAGGGTCGCTTGGACCTTCTCCTGCTCGGCGGTTTCGATCGGCGTGTAATTCGGCCAGCCGCCGCCCGGGATGTCCAGCTCGGTGACGATCACGTCCACGCCGGCCTCGATGAAGCGCTGGATCGTCGCCTCCACGTCCGAGGTCCGCAGTCCGCTGACGTTGTAGTGGGCTTGCAGGCCCAGCGCCTCGATCAGCTTCCGGCCCGGCTCGGTGTTGCGCGGGTCGCTCTCCCACTGCGCGTTCAGCTCCTCCGCCATCATCGCCATCGCCTCCCGCTTGCCCGGCGACTCCTCGTTGAAGTCGTTGAAGCACAGCTCCGCGCCCGGGTCCGCGAGCCGGGCGAAGACGAACGCGTCGTATATGTAGTCGGCGCCGCTCTCCCCCGCCGCCGTGTCTGCGCCGTTCTCATAGGCGCGGTACCACGGGGCGTCGCTCTCGCGCATGACGTCCTTCCAGCTCGCGGGGACCGAGCCGACGCTGGTCGCGATCGCCTCGTTGACGACGTCCCACGAGATGACCTTCCCCTTGAAGTGCCCCGCGACCTCGTTGATGTACGCCTCCATGTTCGCCTTCGCCTCGGCCCGGGTCAGGACCTCGCCGTTCGCGTTCATGTTGAGCCAGTCGGCCGACTGGCTGTGCCAGACCAGCGTGTGCCCGTGGAGCAGGATCCCGTCCGCCGCGAGCTTTTCGATCGCCGGGTCGATGTGGTTATAGCGATAGGCGTTCGGGGCGCGGCTGATGCTCTGCGGCTTCATCTCGTTGCCGGCGGTCAGCACGTTGAAGTGGCGCTTGATCAGCTCGTACCGGTCGCCCTCCAAGTCGCTCGGGGTGAACGCCGTGCCGATCAGGAACATGTCTTGGTAGATCTCGCTCAGCGACGGCAGCTCGATTGATTTTTGCAGGCTGCCCGACGCCGAGCGTCGGAACAGTACGTCGTCGAGGCAGAACTCCGCCGTCGGGTCGTCGCACTCGACATAGATTCCGAACATCCCGCTCTCCTCCCCCGCGATCTTTCCGGCAAGCTGCGTCCAATCGCCCGAGACTTCGCCCTCCGCGACGGTGTAATACTTCGCGGCGTCCCCCTCGCCGGTTTGGACCCCCAGCCGGAAGGCCGCCGGGACGGCGGACTTGACCCAGACCGAGACGTCGAACAGCTCGCCCGGGACGACGTAGTAGGCGACGTTCAGGATCGGCCCGTGCCATGTCTGCGTGCGGTCGCTGACCTGCATCGAGTTCCCGCCGCTGTAGGCCTCGGTGCTGGTGACCGACAGGAACTCGGCCCCGCCCCGCCCGACGAAGCCCTGCTTTGTGCCCGTCTCGAAGCTCAGGATGTTCATCGCCTCGACCGCCGCGTACGACGGCCCGGGAAGCGCCGCCGCCAGCAGCAGCGCCGCCGCCGCCGCGATCCCTGCGATTCGTTTGATCATGGTTTCCCTCCTCCTGTTGTTGCGCAAGCAATACCGGGATTATACCATCGGGGCCGGGGGATGTCAACGGACAGTTACGCCGTCCGCCGACAATCCCAGTCTACCACAGGCCCGTCCGTTTGTCAAGAACAATTTTTCGATTTTTTTGTTTTTTCTTTGGGAACGAAATTTCTTCACTCCGAACAGG
>JAISVO010000114.1 GCA_031271525.1 Oscillospiraceae bacterium | reverse complement strand
CATTTAACCGGCGGGATGTATACTATCATCCCCGACCAGATCGAGGCGGGTACCTATATGGCGGCTGTCGCGGCGGCCGGCGGGGAAGTGACGCTGAACAACGTCATCCCCAAACACTTGGAGTGCATCACGGCAAAGCTGACAGAGATCGGCGTCGAGGTCGAGGAGTTTGATGACGCGGTAACGGTCCGCCGCCTGAAGGGGCTTAAAAAATCCAACATCAAAACCCTTCCCTACCCCGGGTTCCCCACCGACATGCAGCCTCAGATGGCGGCTTGTCTCAGTTATGCCGCCGGGACGAGTATGATCACAGAGAGCGTCGCCGATAACCGCTACCGATATGTGGACGAGCTCAAACGGATGGGCGCGCGAATTCAGGTGGACGGCAAACTCGCCGTCGTCGAGGGGGTCGGCGGGCTGACCGGCGCTCCGGTGCAAGCGTGCGACCTGCGCGCGGGCGCGGCGCTGATTGTCGCGGCGCTGGGCGCTCAGGGATTGACCGAGATCGGCGGCGTATACCATGTCGAGCGCGGCTATGAAGACGTCGCGCAAAAACTGCGGGGCGTAGGCGCGGACATCCGGGTTGAAGAGGTGGACGAACCCGATCCGCTGACGGCGACCGGTTGATTGTCTGTACACTGGCCAGCGGCAGTGACGGGAACGCCGTATTGATCGGATATAAGAATACGGTTCTGCTGGTGGACGCGGGCATCTCCGCGAAAAGGATCAAACAGGCGGTTTGGGGACTGGGGGTTCCCGAGCCGTCCTGCGTGCTTCTCACCCATGAGCATGGCGACCACACCCGGGGATTGGCGGTCCTGCGTCGGGATGTGTACGCGCCCCCGCTGACCGCGAGAGCGGTTCGGAACACCGCCCCTTTCCTACATATCACCGAGGTCACGGGCAGCTTCGGCGTCGGCGATATCGGCGTGGAGCCTTTTGCGACGCCGCACGATACCCCCGACTCGATGGGGTATCTGTTCGATCTGGGAGGCTTCGCCGTCTGCGTCTGCACCGACCTCGGACACGTGACCCAAACCGTGCTGGACCACGCCCGCCGCGCCGACTATCTGCTGATCGAGAGCAACCACGACGAGCGGATGGTGCGGACCGGCCCCTATCCGCACTTCTTAAAGACGCGGATTCTCGGCCCGAACGGACACCTTTGCAATGAGGTATCCGCCGAGGTGACCCTCGCGGCCGTGAAAAACGGCACGCGCCACGTGACCCTCTGCCACCTCTCCAAGGAGAACAACCGGCCTGAGCTCGCCGAGTCGGCGGCCGCGAAACGGCTCGCGGCCGAGGGGATTGCCCCGGGCAAGGATATTATCCTGAACGTCGCGCCGCCGGGGGCGGTGGGGCATGTTTTTAGGCAGTGAACAGATAACAGCGGGGAGGCGGATGTATGGTTCCTATTAGAAATATTTCTGCCCCGGAGGAGAAGTCGCGCATTTGCGACGCCATCCTGCGGGCGCTGCCCAGTTGGTTCGGTATCGAAAGCTCGATCGTCGGCTATGTGGACGAAGTGCGGTCTATGCCGTTTTTCGCGGCGTATGACGGAGAAGCGCCAGTGGGGTTCGCTGCTCTGAAAGGGCATAACCCGATCACCTCTGAAATTTGCGTCATGGGGGTTTTGCGGGAGTATCACCGGCAGGGGATCGGCAGACGGCTGATCGAAGCCTGTGAAGAGCTTTGCCGGGAACGGAAGACAGAGTTTCTCACCGTCAAGACGTTGGCCGAAGCCCATGAGAGTAAGAGCTACGCTAAAACCCGGCTGTTCTATATGTCGATGGGGTTCAAACCGCTGGAGGTTTTCCCGCTGTTGTGGGACGAATCCAATCCGTGTTTATTTATGGTAAAGGTGTTGGATCGTTGACAAGGAGGTGTCCCGAATGCAGATGTTTCCCCGCACGACCGTCGGGGGGGTGTCGATGCCCCGCCTGATCGTCGGCACAAACTGGCTCGCCGGGTGGAGCCATCGCACCCCGGCGGCGGACGAGCGGATCAAGCTCCACCACAACACGGCGGCTAGCATCATTCCGCTGCTGACGGCCTTTGTCAACGGCGGCGTGGACGCTGTGATGGCGCCCTTCGGGCGGGTGCCGCAGCTGGCCGACGCCGTGCGGGAGACCGAACAGAAACTCGGAAAGGCGATCATCCGGGTGGATACGCCGGTGGTCAATGTCGACGACACCGCCGAGGGGCGGCGGGAAGCCGCCGCGACGATCCGCGGGAGCCGGGAACTGGGCGCGACTTTCTGCTTTCTCCATCACTCCAGCGCCGAACAGCTGGTCAACAAGAACAAGGGGATCATCGACCGTTTAGACGACTACACCAAGATGATCCGGGACGAGGGGCTGATCCCGGGCCTGTCGGCGCATATGCCCGAGCTGATTGTCTACAGCGACCAAAACGGCTACGACGTGGAAACATATATCCAGATTTATAACTGCATGGGTTTTTTAATGCAGGTGGAGATCGAGACGGTGGCAAACATCATTTGGAACGCGCGGAAACCGGTGATGACGATCAAGCCGATGGCCGCCGGACGGGTGACGCCATATGTGGGGCTGAACTTCTCTTGGGCGACACTGCGGCCTTGCGATATGGTGACGGTGGGCTGTTTCGACGAGCACGAAGCCGCCGAGGTGCTGGAAATATCCCGCGCCGCGCTGGAGCGGCGGTTCCCGGGGGTTCCCCCGAGGCAAAGCCCGAATCAGGCACAGGCGGCATTCGGCGGATGAACTTCAACTCGCTCAGCTACTGCCTCTACCTCCCCGTCACACTGATACTGTACTTCCTCCTGCCGAAGCGGGTGAAGAACCCCTTCCTGCTGGCGGCGAGTTATTTCTTCTATATGTGCTGGGAGCCGCAATACGCCCTTCTGATGCTGACCAGCACGGGCGCGACTTATTTGTGCGCGCGGCTGATGGCGGTGACGTTCCTCGGCCGCCGCCGGTTATGGCTGATCCTCAGTTTGGCGCTGAACCTCCTCATCCTGTTCTTCTTCAAATACTATAACTTTACCGCCGACTTGACCGGGCGGCTGTTTGCGTTGCTGGGGGTGCCGTTCACGCCGCCGCTATCGGGGCTTCTGCTGCCGGTGGGGATCTCGTTCTACACTTTCCAAGCGCTGGGCTATACGATGGATGTCTACCGGGGGGAGCTTCCCGCCGAGCGGAACTTTATCGACTACGCGCTGTTCGTCTCATACTTCCCCCAGCTGGTGGCGGGTCCGATCGAGCGGAGCCGGAATTTGCTTCCCCAGCTGAAGGAGCCGCACCCCTTCTGCCTGCAAGCGCTGTTCGAGGGTTTTACATTGTTCCTGTGGGGGATGTTTAAGAAGCTGGTCATCGCTGACCGGCTCGCGATCATGGTGAACTTCGCGTTCGACGCGCCGCCGGGGACATACGGCGGGTTGCAGTACGCGGTGGCGGCGGCGGCATTCTCCCTCCAGATCTACTGCGACTTCTCGGCGTACTCGGACATCGCGCGGGGCTCCGCACGGATGATGGGGATCACTTTGATGCGGAATTTTGACGCGCCCTTTTTGGCGGGATCGATCAAGGATTTCTGGCGGCGGTGGCACATCTCCCTCTCCACATGGTTCAAGGATTACCTCTATTTCCCGCTGGGAGGGAGCCGCAGTAAAACCGCCCTCCGGCGCTACTTGAACCTGATGGCGGTTTTCCTAGTCAGCGGGCTGTGGCACGGCGCGGCACTCACCTTTTTCGCGTGGGGACTCATACACGGGCTGTTTCAGGTAGCGTCCGGGCTAACCAAGAACCTCCGGGCGAAAGCGCTGGCGACTCTGCGTATTTCACCGGCCAACAGGGGTCTGCATGTCTTTCGGGTGGTGTTCAACTTCGCGCTGGTCGCCGGGGCGTTCGTCTTCTTCCGGGCGAAGTCGGTGATGGGGGCGTTGTCGGTGTTGAAACGGATCCTCCTCGATCCGCTCGGCGGTTCGGTGCTGGCGATGGGGGTGACCGGGCGAAGTTTCGCCGCCGTGCTGTGTGCCGTTGTGTTATTGTTCGCTGTGGACGCGCAAGCGCGAAAGGGCGACCTTGCGGAGCGGATTGCCGGGCGGCGGTGGCTGAAATATGCCGTCTACTTTGCGCTGTTGGTCGGCATCATGCTCTTCGGCGTCTACGGCGAAGGGTACGACCCGCAGGAGTTTATCTATTTTCAGTTTTAGGAGGTGCCGGATATGCCCAGTACAATGATCCACCTTTTAACGGCATATCAGCTGGAGCCGGAAGCCACCGGGTTATTTTGGGCCGGAAGCTTCGCGCCGGACTACACAAACGACCGGGAGAAGAAGGACACCATCCACCTCCGTTTGATTCCAAACCGCTTTGACGCGCTTGCAAAGATGTACGACCCGGGCGCGAATGACTTCGAGCGGGGATGGTTTTTGCACCTGTTCACCGATGCCTGTTGGGATGAGGCGCAGCTTCCGGCTTATATCGAGTGGTTTACAACCGCGAACTTTGGGGGGAACTGGTTCTCCCACTATCGGGAGGAAATCGGCGCGGTGTCGTACGGGCTGTACCACTCCCGGCCGTGGGCGAAGGGTGTGTGGGAGCTGATCCGGGACGCCGACCTGACGGCGGTCAAAACGACGCTGCCAGTCACGCCGGAGGAAAACGGCTGGTATCGGGACCGGGTGGCCCGTAAGCACGCCGAGAGCGATCCAGCGCAGACGCCGAGGTTTTATACGGAGGAAATGGTGACGGTGTTCGCGGAGGAGACAGCGAAGTGGTACCGGAAGTGGGCCGCGGAGTTTTGATGAGCGGGACTACTTGACTTTGCCGTTGGGGAATCGTTTATACTGAGAATATCCTGAAAACAGAAAGGAAGGTTTGGTATGAGCGAACTGGTGAAAATCCGGGATGTGTCGGTTAGATACGATATATCCGCCCGTACTCTCCGCTATTATGAGGACATGGGGCTGCTATCCAGCACCCGGAACGAGGACTACGCTTACAGGCTGTTCGACGAAGCCGCCCTGCGGCGCTTGGAGCAAATCTTGATCCTGCGCAAGCTCAACATCAGCATCAAGGACATACAGCGCATTTTTAGCGCATCTGGCTCCGAGGTTGTTTTGGAGGTGCTCAGGAAGAAGGTTACCGCCATTGACGAGGAGGTATCTCTCCTGCGTGAGTTGAGGGAGATCGTCCTGACCTTCATTCGTCAGATTGAGCGGATCGATTTCACAAAAGAATCGGATGTCAAGCTGTTGTACGAACAGGCAAAAGCCATTGAAACACAATTAGTCAACGTTGATTACAATGGGAATTCCTCAACGGTGAGCCGCTTGCTGGAGGTCACCGAAAAGCTGGACAGGAAAGTACCTGACATCCTTATTATCCGAATCCCAAGGTTTCGGGCGGTCACATCGGGGGTTATGTCGTTTGGGGAACTGTTCGGCGGGGATTTCGGGCCGTGGCAGGAGGCGCACAGCCACCTTTTCAGGCCGGTGGTCTTCGACGCCCACGATTTCCTACTTGGCAAGGATGGGGGAGCGGAGTGGCTTTGGGCGGTCAAGGACGGGGTGACAGCCGCTGAAACCGATCCGTACGGCATCACCGAGTACCCCGGCGGACTGTACGCCGCGGCGGTCAGTATGGACGGTGACGGCGAAAGTCATGACAGGGTGCGGAGCAAGACAGCGAAGTGGTTAGAAAACACGGATTTCACCATTGACAATGACCGCGAGCTGATGGGGCACATGATTTATGTTGACGATGAAATACAAGCGGGTCTGGGCTATCACCAAATGGTTCTGTACGCGCCGATTAAACGAAAAGACCGACAAAACGGGGAGGTTTCCCATTGACCGGGCAACACACAAATAGGCTCAAAGAGGCGGCGGCGTTTTGCTGCTTCCTCGCGGCGCTGCTCGGGTTCGTCTGGCTCGCGTCGGCACTGCTGATCCCGCACCGGGAGGTATACGGCGCGAACTGGGGCGGGTACGCCAAGGAGAAGCGGGGCAGTCTGGACGCGATCTTCTTCGGTAGCTCGATCGTCTACTGCGACGTCGTCCCGGCGGTGATCTACGACCGCGCCGGGATCGCGAGCTATGTCCTCGCCGGACCCGAACAGACGCTGACCGCCACCGAGTACTACGTGAAGGAGGCGTTCCGCACCCAAAGCCCTCGTTTAGCCGCGGTGGAGGTCAACGGCGCGTTCTACTCTGAGTACACGGCGTATACCAAGGCGAATATCGGGTATATGCCGCCCTCGCTAAACCGGCTGCTCGCCACCTTCCGGGCCGCCGAGCCGGAGGAGCGGCTGGGGCTGCTGTTCCCGTTAGTCAACTACCACGATGAGTGGCCGCACTTCCAAAACCTCCGTTATGACGCCGACAATCTCGCGGGGTATACGCCGATGGCTGAGGCGAACCAAATCGGCGGTATCTACGAACGTCCGGTGGAGGCGTTCAGCCAAGCCGTCTTTGACCGGAACATCGAAAGCTTGCGGGAGATCGTCCGGTTTTGTAAAAGCCGAGACTGTAAGGTGCTCTTCTTCCTCGCGCCGAACCACCAGCCGTGGGAGGGTTCATACCGGGCGATGCTGGAAGAGGAGCTGAAGACCATCGAAGGCGCGGACTTCATTGACTTTAACCGACGCTTTGACGAGGAAGAACTAAGCGGCTACCGCGATTTCTACGATCCGCAGCACCTGAACACCCGGGGCGCGGAGACATTTTCAGCCTACCTCGCGGGGATTGTCAAAAGCTATGTGGATACGCCCCGTGAGCCGGACAAAACGCTCTGGGAGGAACGGGTGAACGCGTTCAAGACGGTTAGGGCGGAGTGATCAATCGCGCGTATCCATTGATCAGCAGTCTGCGGACCGCGTCGTGTACACGGTGGAACGTGACCGGATTGTTATCGCTCAATGCGGAGGGCATTATGGCAGTTAAAATCATACTTGCCCAATTCTGTCTTGTACTGTATACTATAGGCACTGCAAACAGAAGAGGAGTGCGAGACCATGCCGTACATCGTGATGACCGATTCCAGCGCCGATCTGCCTTGGTCGTACTACACCGAGCACAACGTTCCGTTCCTGCCGATGAACACGACGATGGATGATAAGCCCTATGTCGACAACGGCTCAATGAGTTCCCGCGAATTCTACGATAAAATGCGGGCGGGGGTCGTCTTCAAAACCTCCCAATGGACCGATCAGCAGTATCTCGACGGCTTCACGCCCCATCTGCAAAACGGAACCGACATCCTCTACCTCGGGCTGACCGCCGGGCTCAGCGGCTCATACGACAGCGCTTGCCGCGCCCGGGACGCCCTCAAAGAGCAGTTCCCCGATCGCACCGTCTGCGTCCCGCACACCGTCGCGGTGTCGCTCGGCCTCGGCTTGCTGGTCCATGAGACGGTGCGCCGCCGGGATCAGGGGATGGGCTTTGAGGACATCTGCCGGTGGGTCGAGGAGAACAAACTGACCTTCCACCACCGCTTCACGGTGGACGACCTGATGTTCCTGTTCCGGGGCGGGCGGGTGTCCCGCGCGAGCGCCCTTTTAGGGACCGCGCTGGGGATCAAACCCCGGCTGCACGTCAGCACCGAGGGGAAGCTGATCAACCACGGGAAGATCCGGGGCCGCAAGGCGTCCCTGCTGGGTCTTGTGGAGGAAATGAAGCAGTATACCGACCGGAAGGAACACGATGCCATCGCGATCTGCCACGGCGACTGTGAGGACGAGGCGAACTTCGTGCTGGATGAGGTGAAGAAGCACTTCGTCATCAAGGAAGCCATTGTCAACCCGCTGGCGGCAGCCATCGGCACCCACGTCGGTCCGGGCTGCATGGCGGTCTTCTTCGTGGGGAAGCAGCGGGTCGTTTAACGGCGGGCGAATAGGGTTCGCCCCAACGGGAATTATGATTGACATTGACATTCAGCATCTGCAAAAATACTACGGTGACAAGCCGGTCCTGACCGACGTGACTTTCACGGTGCAAGCCGGGGAGAAGATCGGTCTGCTGGGAGCGAACGGCGCGGGGAAGACCACCTTGTTCCGCTTGCTCTCGGGGGAGGAGCGCGCCGACGGCGGCGTTTTTACCCTCGGCAAAACCGCCGGTGTCTTGAGTCAGATCCCCGATGTGCCGGACGGCTTCAGCGCGGGGGATGTGATCACGGCGGCCTTCGATCCGCTCCGCGCGATGGAGCGGCGGCTTGCCGAGCTGGAAGTGCTGCTGGACGAGCCGGGGCCGCTCAAAGAGTACGGCGAGCTGGCGCACCGGTATGAAGCCGCCGGGGGTTACGAGACGGGGCTTGCGCTTGCGCGGGTGCGTCAGGGATTGAAAATCGGCGACGACCTGTTCAACCGCCCCTTTTCACGGCTCAGCGGCGGGGAACAGACCCGGGTGAACCTCGCCCGGCTGATGCTAGAGGAACCGGCAATCCTTCTCCTCGACGAGCCGACGAACCACCTCGACATCCAGTCGGCGGAGTGGCTGGAAGGGTTTTTATCCGACTACAAGGGGACGGCGCTGATCATTTCCCACGACCGCTTCTTCCTCGACAACACCGTCACCCGGGTCGTCGAGCTGGAGGACGGGAAATCGACCGTCTACAACGGGAACTACAGCTTTTTCGCGCGGGAGAAAGAGAGACGGTACGAAGAGTCGCTGGAGCGCTACGAGCGGGAGCAGCGAGAGATCAACCGGCTGACCGGCGTCGCCCGGCGGATGCACGATTACGCCGGCAAGAACGCGAAGCTCCACCGAAGGGCGTTCGCCATTGAGAAACGGGCGGCGCGGATCCCCCAAACCGAACGTCCGAAGAAGCAGGCCGAGCTTCGCCAAAAGTTTTCGTCCTCCCCCCTCCGGGCGGACGACGTACTCCATATCCGCGATGTGAGCAAGCGGTTCGGCGACCGGGTGATCCTGAACCCGACCACCCTCGCGATCCGTCCGGGCGACCGGATCGCGCTGATGGGGGCGAACGGAGCCGGCAAGACGACCCTGCTGAATATCCTGACCGGAGAAATCCCCCCCGACGGCGGCGAGGTCCGTCCCGGACCCCAAGTGCGGATGGCGGTTCTGCCCCAGTCGGTGACCTTCCGTCACCCCGAACGGACGCTGTACGACACGATGCTCCACGCGGGTTACCTCCCGCAGGAGGCGCGGAACCGGCTGGGAGGGTTCCATTTCCGGGGGGAGGACGTCTTCAAGACGGTGGACATCCTCTCGGGGGGCGAACGGAGCCGGTTGGCGCTCTGCCTGCTGATGAAGGAGGAGACCAACCTCCTCCTGCTGGACGAACCGACAAACCATCTGGACATCCAGTCCCGGGAGTGGATCGAGGACGCCGTGGGGTCCTTCGATCAAACCCTGCTGTTTATCTCCCACGACCGCTACTTTACGGCGCGGCTAGCCAACCGGATCTGGGTGCTCGAAAACGGGGTCTTGACCGACTTCGCGGGGACATATGAAGAATACCGCCTGTGGCTGGAGCTGAGCAAGACGGAACCCCCACCGGCGGTGAAAGCCGCAAAGCCGGAGGTGGTCCGGGACGCGAAGAAGGCGAGAACCGACAAGGTCAGGAGAAGAGAAATGCTGGAAAAACTCAAAGAGATTGAAGCCCGGTGCCGGGAGATCGAGGAGGCGCTGAACGCGCCGGATGCCTATACGGACCCGGCTCGTATGACCGCCCTGATGCGGGAACAGAAGGAGATCGGCGAAGTCGTCGAGGTCTACCGTCAGTATATCAAGGCGCAGGAGCAGGAAGCCGAGGCGCGGATGATGCAGGAGGATGACGACCCCGAGGTACGGGCGCTGGCGTATGAAGAGTGCGGCAAGCTGGCGGACGAGCAGGAGCGGCTGCTTGCGGAGCTGAAGAAACTGCTGCTGCCCAAAGACCCGAACGATAAGAAGAACGTGATCATGGAGATCCGGGGCGGGGTGGGCGGCGAGGAAGCCGCGTTGTTCGCCGCGTCGCTCTGGCGGATGTACTCGATGTACGCCGAGCGTCAGCGCTGGAAGGTTGAAATCCTCAGCCAAAACGAAACCGAACTGGGCGGCTTGAAGGAATTGCAGATCCAGATTGCGGGAACCGGGGCGTACGCGCGCTTAAAATATGAGTCGGGGGCGCACCGGGTGCAGCGGGTGCCGGACACCGAGTCGCAGGGGCGGATCCATACCTCTGCCGCGACGGTGGCGGTTCTTCCCGAAGCCGAGGAGGTGGATGTCGAGATCAATCCGGACGATCTGGATGTCACCACCTGCCGTTCGGGCGGCGCGGGCGGTCAGCACGTCAACAAGACCGAGAGCGCCATCCGGATTGTCCATCTGCCCACTGGGATCGTCGTCGAGTGTCAGGACGAACGCAGTCAGCATAAAAACAGGGACAAAGCCATGCGGGTGCTCCGGGCGAAACTGTATGAGAAGAAACAAAAGGAGCTGGATGAAGCGAGGGGGTCGGAGCGCCGGAGCCAAGTCGGAACCGGCGACCGGAGCGAGCGGGTGCGGACCTATAACTTTCCGCAGGGACGGGTTACCGATCACCGGGTGAACCTGACCCTGTATAAACTCCCCGCCGTGATGGACGGCGATCTGGATGAATTGATCGATACCCTAGCGGCGGCCGACCAAGCGTCCCAGCTCGCGGGGCAAGGCTGATGCCATACCGTCATTTGGCGGCCCACTACGACGGGCTGATGGAGGAGTTCGGCTACGAGCGGTACGCCGAATATCTCCTCTCCCTTATCGGGGAGCGGCGGCGCGTCTTAGATCTCGCCTGCGGAACGGGAAGGCTCGCCGAAATCCTCGCGGGGCATGGGTGTGATGTCGTCGCGGTGGACGCCTCCCCCGAGATGCTGTCCGTCGCGATGGGGCGGGAGATCCCCGGAGTGCAGTTTATCCGGCAGGATATGGCGGAGCTTGACCTGTTCGGAACGGTGGAAGCCGCCTTCTGCACGCTGGACGCGCTGAACTACCTGAAAACCCCCGAAAAACTGCGGGAGACTTTCCGGCGGGTTCGGCTCTTCACCGAGCCGGGCGGCGTCTTTATCTTCGATATGCTGACTCCCAAAGCGCTCAAGGCGCGGGACGGCGAGGCGTTTATGTCCGACTCGAAGGACGCGTACTGCGTTTGGCGCTGCCGGTTTGAGGAACCCTTCTGCCGTCAGGAGGTCACCCTGTTTACAAAGCGCCGGGGAAACCTCTGGGAACGTCGCCGGGAGATACACACCGAGCGGGCCTTCCCCCTTGAAGACGTTGAGGCGGCGCTGCTCGGAGCCGGTTTCGCGGCGGTGACGCAATACGGGCTGCTGACCTATGACGCGCCTTCCGAAGGGGCCGACAGGGTTGTGTTTATAGCGGCCGCGCCGGAGGGATAACGGATGGTGGCGTCTACCTTCCCGGCGGGGTTTGAGGGAGTTGTCGCGAAGTGCCTTGCCGCGGCGGGGGTTCGGGTGTTCCGGATGTGCGGCGGGTTGGCGCTGTACGAGGCGGAGGACCGTTTCCCCTTCTTCAGCAACACCTTTTTGGTGCTTTCCTCCGTCTCGGGTAAACAGGCGGCTTTTGAAAAGATGGTCGCCGAGGCCGGCCGGTCGATGCCAAAACTTCGGAACCGCCGGGGGAGCTTCCGGGTTCGCTTCTCCGAAGGGAACCGCTTCGTCGGTGTGCCGAAAAGCCTGACGCTAGCCGCCGAGAAGACCATTGTCCGGAACACCGGGATGACGGTGGACCGGGTGAACCCCGGCACGGAGTATTGGTTCCTGCTGCGGAGCGAGGGGTTCGGCTTCTTCGGGGAGCTCCTTCGTAAACAGACCGCTCATAAACCCCGAAGGGGCGAGCTGCGCCCCGAGCTGGCAAATCTGCTCTGCCACTGCGCCGGCCTCCCTCCAAACGCCGTGGTTTGCGATCCCTTCGCAGGGTACGGCGCGATCCCCGCCCAAATGATCAGGCACTTTCCGTTTTCACGGCTGTATATAGGCGATACCGACGAAGAACGGGTGACGTTATTGAAGACCCTGAGCGCGGACCGGCGGGTCGCCGTCAGTCGGAGCGACGCGAGGGCACTGGATCACATCGGGCCGGGAAGCGTCGACCGGATCGTCACCGATCCGCCTTGGGGGGTCTACAGCCCGATTGACAGCAGTTTGCCCCGGGAGACGCTGGCGGAATTCGCGAGGATCATGAAGGCCGGCGGGAAAATCGTCCTTCTGACGGCGTGCTCCGAATTATGGGTTGCCGCCGCGGAAGACGCTGCTTTGGAGACTGCGGAAACGTTCCCCGTATTGGTAAACGGGAAAAAAGCATCCGTTTTGGTACTTATAAAAGCAGGGTTCGGTGGATTATAACGTAATTCTATCACATAATAAATGACAATGAATCCCATTACCTATCTATTAAGTGAATAAAATGAAAATATTCAAAAACCAACTTGTAATTTATATCGGAGCGATGTATAATGAAATAGATAGTGTAGACAAGCGTGGTTGCTTCACATAAGAAAGGATGATGTACTGACATGGAAGAACTGACGAAGAACCAGAGAGTCAAACAGGTGCGGCAAAAACTCAATCTCACGCAGTCAAAATTCGCGAAACGGATTGCCATCTCAACAAGCTATCTCGCCGGCATGGAGCTGGGGGACAAAAAAGTGAACGATCGCACCGTCAAATTAATCGGTATGGAGTTCAACGTAGACGAACACTGGCTGAAAACAGGGGAAGGCGACGCCATGTTCCGGGACGACACCGACCTGCGGGTCACAAAAGCGGTCAGCCTGTTCAAGTCCCTCACCCCGGTCCAGCAGCGGTGCGCCTTGGATATCCTGAACGCGCTGGCGGATATGAACACTTTTGAGGAATAAGAGCCCCAACGGGCGGGTATAAAAGAGAATGTAAAAATATTGAATATATTAGGAGGAATACCAATGCCAGTGACCAAAGAGACCATTTCTTCGCTGAAGCGTACCAACATCAGCGCCGACGAAGAGAAGACCAAGTCCCGCGTGAAGGACGACTTCCTCGCCCTCCGCAACAAGCAGAAGACCGCCATCGTGGAATTGACAGGGTTGAAGCGCACCTCGATCTACCGTGTCTTCCGCGAGGGGAACATCAGCGCCAAAATCGTCCTCGCGATGGCGCAGGTCCTCAACGTCTCCCCCTACTACTATACGGGGGAATCGGATGAGAAGGGCGAGTTCAACGACTCTGTGCTCGCCGGGTTCCTAGCCAACAAGGGTTACACAAAACAGGCGGAGCATGTCTCCGTGAACAAAGCGGCCGCTCCCGCAGCGGCTTCCGCCCCGGCACCGGCCGCTCCGGCGTCCGCGAAACCGCGCGGCTTCGCGCTGGACTTCACAAACTCCGTCGAGCTGGGCGAAACCGCCGGTCAACTGGAGGTCGAGGAAGCGGTGCAGCTGCTCCGCGCCCTGTTCATCCGCGCCAAAGCCGGCGGCAACGCCGCGCAGATTGCCGACGTCGTCAAACGCTGCCTGTTGGTGTAATCGGGTTCACCGGCACCGCGCGGTCGATCCGGCGGATCAGCTTCGCAAGGCTTGAGCCGTGCCCCGCCTCGGTGAAGGCGGTGACGCCGGCGGTCAGCATACTCTCCACACACTTCTGCCACAGGACGGGGCTTGTCATCTGCGCCTCCAAATGACTTGGAAGATCGTCTGTACCGGGGAGAATCTCCCCGGTCAGATTTGTATAGACCGGAATTCTCATCGGGGAGAAGCTCAGCGTCTTCGCAAACTCCTTCAGCGCCGCGCCCGCGCCCGCCATCGCTTTGGTGTGGAACGCGCCGCTCAGCGCGAGACGGGTTACCCGGCTCCCGCTCGCTTTGGCGCGCTCTTCCAGAACGGCGACGCCGCCCGGCGTCCCGGCGACGACCGTCTGACCCGGGCAGTTGAAGTTGACCGGGACCGCCCAGTCCACGCCGTCCTCATACGGTTTTGGCGCGTCGCCGCCAAGCAGGGCCGACATCGCGCCGCCGCCTCCCTCGCTTGCTTGCCGCATCAATGCGCTCCGCTTATCCACCAGCCGGAAAGCGTCCGGCAGCGATAACGCCCCGGCGGCGCAGAGCGCCGTGCATTCACCCAGCGAGAAGCCGGCGACGGCGGCGGGATCGTCCTCCCGAACGGCGTAGGCGGCCATCGAAACGGTGAAGACCGCGAGCTGCGCGTTCTCGGTCCGCGCCAAGGTTCCGGCGTCGGTTTCAAAGCAGAGTTTACCTAAATCCCGCCCTGTTATGTCGCTTCCAAGCTCAAAGACATCGCGGGCCGCTTTATGGCGGTCATAGAGGTCTCGTCCCATACCGGGTTCTTGCGAGCCCTGTCCGGGGAAGATAAATGCTGTCATAGTGTGAGTTCTCCCCTGTTTATTTATTTCCTAAAAAAACCTTTGACCAGCGTCCAGCCCTTCTGACGGTAGCGGCGCAGGGTTGAGAGGCGTTTTCCCCATTTGTACGCTCGCGCCGCCGCCGCCCGGCCGCGCCGGCTTTCGGGGTTCTTCGCGAGACACCGCGCTTTGCGCCGAAGCGACTTAAACTGCGTCATATAGATGAGGTTATACCAGAAGACCGTCTCGGGATCGCTGCCGCCGCTCTCCCACCAAGTTGCGTACTGCTTTTCCATCGGGGCGTAGAGGATACTCTCCATCTCCGGCTCGGTGTACAGACCCCGCTTCAGTGCCTCCTGTACGATGTCGGTGCCGGGCAGGAAATTGAGGTCATGGAGTTGGAGCGTGAACCGCCCGGGCAAGGCGTCGCAGAGGGCGTACGTCTCCTTGAGCTGCTCGGTGGACTCGAACGGATGGCGGAGGATAAAATCGTAGATCACCCGGGGCACCTTGTTGTCCGACAACGCTTTGGCTGCGGCCATCACCTGCTCCTGCGACTCCACGCGGTGGAAGACCTTCTTCCGCACCTCGGGCGAGCCGCTCTGGATCCCCATCACCGCTTGGAACAGCCCCGCGTCCCGGAGCTTCTTGATCAATTCGTGGCTCGTCTTCAACGGGTGCGCCCAAATCTCGAAGGGGAGGCCGATCTCTTTCTTGTAGCGGGTTGTGAACTCGTTGATCCACTTCTGGTCGTCCGGGAAGATCTCGTCCCAAAAATGGATGACCGAGAGCCGCTTCATCTTGTCCTTCGCGTGCAGCAGCTCGGCGATCACGCTGTCCACAGAGCGGAACCGTAAAAAGTGGCGGTTATCCCGGTAAACGCGCTTGATCCCCACCGTCGAGCAGTAGGAGCAGACAAAGGGGCAGCCGCGCGAGCAGGTCGTCTCATAGCTGACCGAGGAGAGCATCGGGTCACCGAACCGCAATTCCCCTCCGTCGATGAAGTATTTGTTGTCCAACCCGATTTCCGCCATCGGGAGGGTGTCCAGATCGGTCACCAGCGGGCGCACCGGGTTGACGACGGGGCCGCCGGGACCGGTATACCCGAGGTTCTCCATATCGTCGAGGCTTTCGCCCGAGTAAAGACGTTTGGCAAGTTCGGCGATCGCGCCCTCGCCCTCCCCGCGCAGCACATAGTCGCAGTGCGCCAAGCAGCGCTCCGGAAACATCGTGGCGTAGACGCCGCCCCACACCAGCGGAGCCGCGATGTGGCTCCGTACCAAGCGCGCGGTCTCCTCCACCACCTCCAAATAGAGGGAGCTCATCACCGAGAAGCCGATGAAGAGCGGATTGTATTGCGCCAAAAAGTCCAGCAGCAGTTTCCTCTCCGTCTCGGTTGGTTTCTTCGGGCGGGTGCTGTGGAAGTTCTTGAAATAGAGGACCGTGACGTCAAATCCCGCGCCGGTCAGCGCCCGTTCCAGAAAGCGAAGCCCCAATGACTTGGGGCTGTAGAAATTGATCAGCAGTATACGCTTGTTCTGCATTTGAATCGCCTCCGGCGGCTATTTAAACAGTTCAATCCACAGTTCGTTGTAGAGGCTCAGGGTCCATTCGGGAAGGTTTGTGAAGGTTTCAAAACCGCTCATGTCGGTCGGGTAGGAGATCCCGTCGTTCTTGATCTCCTCGTCCAAACTCTCGTAGACGTCGAGGAGGGGGGTGGAATAGCCGGTCACGTCGATGTTGCTTAACCCCGGCTCGTAGGAGCACATGAAGTTGATATACGCTTCCGCCGCCGCCTTATTGGCGGCCCCTTTGGGGATACAGAAGGCGTCCACAAAGACGTTTGTACCTTCCTTTGGGAAGGCGAAGGCGAGGTTTTCGTTGGCGTCCATCATCGTGAGGGCGTCGCCCGCGTAGTAGGGGGCGAGGATCGCTTCACCGTTCTCCATCTTGTCGAAGATCTGGTCCATCACGTGCGCTTGAACCAGCGGCTTCTGCTCCAGCAGGAGGTTGAACGCCTCCCGGAGTTTACCCTCGTCGGTGGTGTTGAACGAGTAGCCAAGCAGTTTCAGCGCGATGCCGAAGGCGTCGCGCGAGTTGTCGAACATCAGGATCTGACCGCTGTATTGCTTGTCGAAGAGCGCGCTCCAGCTGTCGACGGGGGCCGAGACCCGCGTCTTGTCGTAGATGATGCCGACCGTACCCCACGCGTAGGGGACCGAGTAGAGGTTTTCCGGGTCGTATGCCGGATTCTTCAGGTCGGGGTCGATGTTCTCAAAATTCGGGATGTTTCCGAAGTCCAGCTGCTGAATGAGGTCCTCGTCAATCATCCGGCTGATCATGTAATCGGAGGGGATGATGACGTCATAGCTGGAGCCGCCGCCCACGAGGGTGGAGTAGAGCACTTCGTTGTTGGGATAGGTGTTGTAGTTCACCTCAATGCCGGTCTGCTGGGTAAACATTTCGTTCAGGTTCTCGTCCATGTATTCGCCCCAGTTGAAGACATTGACGGAACCCGGCTCGGCGTTCCCGCCGCCATTGGGTGACCCGGCGGGTTTGCAGGATGTCAGCAGGAGGGTGAGCGCCGCGAGAAGGATAATCATTTTTTTCAATGTGGGTCTCTCCTTTTGGATTATTGAATCGGTGAACCGGAATAACTCAGCACCGTTATGTCACAGCATTTTTCATAGCCAATCCGCTGATACGCGTGGAAGCCGGCCGGAAACGCGGTGAGGACCGCGATGCCGATCCCCTCCGCGAGGGCGTCCTGCTCCGCCGTCAGCATCAGCGCCCCGGCGATTCCCTTCCCTCGGTACCCCGGAAGGGTGCCGACCCAAGCGATATCCGCGTGATCCTCGCCGAGGATCGTCATGCAGGCCGCGACCGGAAGCCCTTTGAACGCCGCAAGATAGAAGCGCACATTCGAGGTGTAGAACAGGTCTTGGTAATCCCCGAGGGAGAATATATCATAGCTGAACGCCGCGTTGAGGATCGCGCCGCACGCGGGCAGCCGGTCGGGGCCGGTCACCCGGATTACTTCGGTATGCTTGGGCGGGGGAGGGAGCGGCTGATATTGTAACTCTTTCGCCATCCCCCAGTCGGTTCCGGCGGTGAAACCGCCGTCCGCGAGGAATGCCTCAAGGAGGTGGGCGGATTCCGGCAGGAGGGCAATTTCGCCCGGAAGCTCCTTTTTCCGTATCTTCCCGATGATTCCGCTGACTTGCCCGGGAGCGGAGCTTATCCCGTAGATAAACGAGACGCCGCCGCTCAAGTAGCAAACCTCCCCCCTGTGATCCTCGACCTCCCGGAGGGTTCCGATCAGATTCCAGTAGGTATAATGCCCCTTTGTGATATAATGAATCCGTTCGTCAACCGTCACAGCCGCCGCTCCTTCCGTTTTTGGTCCCTTGTTTGGAGGATATTGATGATGATCAGCAGCGCCAGTACGGTGACGAACATCAAGGTGGAGAGGGCGTTGATCTCGGGGCTGATCCGCTTCCGGGTCATGGCGTAGATCCGCATCGGGAGGGTCTGCGCCGACGGGCCCGTGGTGAAGTAGCTGATCAAAAAGTCGTCGATGCTCATCGTGAAGGCGATGATCGCGCCGCTGACGACCCCCGGAAGGATCTCGGGCAGGATCACCTTCCTGTATGCCCGGATGGGGCTCGCGCCGAGGTCCAGCGCCGCCTCATAGGTGTTTTTGTTCAGCTGCCGGAGCTTGGGCAGGACCGACAGGATGACAAAGGGGATGTTGAAGGTCACGTGGGCGATCAGGAGGGTACCGAATCCCAAGCTGAACCCGGCCCCCAGCGTATTGAGGAAGTTGACGCAGAGGACAAAGACGAGCATCAGCGAGACGCCTGTGATGATGTCCGGATTGACCACCGGGATATTGTTCAGCCCGAGGAGCAGCTTCCGGGGCCTCTTCTTCATGTTGTAGAAGCCGATTGCCGAGACGGTCCCGATGACGGTCGCGATCAGCGCCGACAGGAACGCAAGGATTAAGGTGAGGGAGAGGGCGCTCAAAACCTGATCGTTTTCAAAGAGCTTCCGATACCAATCCAGCGTAAATCCCTTGAAATTGACCCGGCTCCGGTCCGAGTTGAACGAGAATACGATCAAGACGAGGATAGGGGCGTAGAGGAAGACCGCCACTAGAATCTGAAGAATCCTCCCCGGGACGCGGGACCTCTTCACAGCACCATCACCTCCTCCTCGCCTTCGCCGAACCGGTTCATCACGGCCATCGAAATTAAGACAATCACCATCATAACCAGCGAAATCGCGGACCCCAGATAGGGGTTGTAGGTGCCGCCCAAGAACTGCATTTCGATCAGTTCTCCGAGCATCTTCGAGTTGCCGCCGCCGAGCGTCTGGCTGATGATGAAGGTGGAGACGCCGGGCACAAAGACCATCGTAATCCCGCTCAGAACCCCGGGAAGGGAGAGGGGGAGGACGACCCTCTTGAAAACGGTGAGTTGATTGCCGCCGAGGTCCTGCGCCGCCTCGACCACCGACTTGTCGATCTTCTGGATCACGGTGAGGATGGGCAGGACCATGAAGGGGAGGTAGTTATACACCATCCCCACCGCGACCGCCGCCGGGGTGTTGATGATGTGGAGGGTCGGCAGACGCAGGAAAGACAGGAGCTGGTTCAAAAGGCCCCGGTTCTCTAGGATCGACATCCATGCGTAGGTGCGGAGGAGCATATTGATCCACATCGGGAGCATCAGCAGGAGCATCGCGGTGTTCCGCATCGCGCCGGTCTCCCGGCTCATCGCATACGCCAGCGGGTATCCGATGACTAAGCATATGACGGTGGAGAGGGCGGCAAGCCAAAAGCTCCGCCCGAAATAAGCGCCGTAGCCCAACAGCTGCGAAAAGTTGTCAAAGGAGAACCCGCCCTCCGGAGTAGTGAAGGAGAACCAGACCACCAGCAGGAGGGGGATGACGGTAAACAGCGCCATCCATACGATATACGGGGCGGCGAGTAGCCTTCCGGGACGCGTTTTCAGCGCCCGGAGTAAACCCCGCCTCATGTTTCTGTCTCCTCTGCCTCTTCGTCGGCGTATTTATCCTCAAACTCCGGCTCGGGATCGACGTCCTCGATCGTAAGCGCTTCCGCGCCCTTGGGGAAGAGGTCGGGGCGGTCCATCACATGTATATCCTCCGGGGTCAGGCATAAGCCCACCTCGTCGCCCACCGTGGGTGCCGCCGTGGAATGGACCATCCACTCCAAATCACCGACGTTGACAAAGGTTTCGTAGAAGACGCCCTTGAAGGTCACCGAGTTGACGGTGCCGCGAAGCTGTCCGTCCTCGGGGGCGGTGATCCGCACATCCTCCGGGCGGATGACGACGTCCACCGGCTGTTCGGGGTCGAACCCGGTGTCAACGCACAGAAACCGGCGTCCGGCGAAGGTGACGTCGTAGTCGCGGTGCATCACCCCTTGGATGATGTTGCTCTCCCCGATGAAATCGGCGACAAAGGCGTTCGTCGGCTCGTTGTAGATGTCCACCGGGGTGCCGATCTGCTGTATGTTGCCGTGGTTCATCACGACCACGGTGTCGCTCATGGTGAGCGCTTCCTCCTGATCGTGGGTGACATAGACAAAGGTGATGCCCACCTGCTGTTGAATCTCCTTCAGCTCGTGCTGCATCTCCTTGCGGAGTTTGAGGTCGAGCGCGCCAAGAGGCTCGTCCAGCAGAAGCACCTGAGGGCGCTTGACAATGGCGCGGGCAATCGCCACCCGCTGCTGTTGCCCGCCCGAGAGCTGATGTACCCGCCGCCGGTGGTATCCCTTCAAGCCAACCAGCTCCAGCGCGGCCTGCACCCGCTCCTCAATCTCGCCCTCCGACACCTTGACCCTCCGCTTCCTGCCGTCATCGCCCTTCAGGGTCTGCGGTACGCGCAAACCAAACGCCACATTCTCAAAGACATTGAGATGCGGGAAGAGGGCGTATTTCTGGAACACCGTATTGACGCGCCGTTTGTGTGGGGGAACATCATTAATCCTCACGCCGTCGAACAGAACCGAGCCGGCGGTGGGCGTCTCAAACCCGCCGATGATCCGGAGGGTCGTCGTCTTGCCGCAGCCGCTGGGTCCCAACAGCGTGAGGAATTCCTTGTCATGGATGGTCAGATTGATGGCATTGAGCACAATCTCCCCGTCAAACGCCATTGTGCAGTCAACAAGGCGTATGAGCTCTTTTTTCACCTATCTACCCCTCTCCGGTGAATCGTTCCATGACTGACCCATACGGGACAGTTCATGGAACAACTCTGAGTGTATCCCAAACGGCGGCTTTTGTCAATCGAAATCGGGAAATTTTTTATCAAGCCGGAAGGAACGCCAGCTCTCCGGCACCTCGCCCGACCCTATTTCAATCGCCACGGCGCAAAGCGCCAAGCTTCCGCCGCCTTTTCCGTATTTCCCGTCACCTTCGACCGGAAAGCCCCGGGACGCGCATTGCACCCGTATCTGGTGCGTCCTCCCGGTGATCAGCTCCACCTCAAGGAGGCTTTTGCCGTTCGCGGCCCCCAGCACCCGGTAGCGCGACAGCGCCATCTTTGCCCCCGGCGACGGGTTTTTACGCGCGTAAACGCGTTTCTGCTTGGCGTCTTTCCACAAATAATCCCGCCACTCGCCCGACGGCCGCGCCGGAGCCCCCGCGACGACGCATCGGTATGTCTTTATCACCTCGCGGTCGCGGATCAGGCCGGTCAGGGTACGCAGCGCCCACCCGGTCTTCGCGAATAGGAGCAAGCCCTCTGTACCCCGGTCCAAACGATGGCAGAGGGACGGCGTAAACCCGTTCTCCTTCTCGGGCGACCACTGCTTCGTGTCCCGGAGGTACGCGCGCGCCATGTCCTCAATCCCGAACTCGCCGTTATCCGCTTGGCTTGGGAGGTTTCCCGGCTTATGCAGGACCAGCAGATGCGCGTCCTCATAAAAAACCATGCCGGGGGTCAGCGGGGGGCAGCGGCGCTCCTCAGGCGGAGCCGCCGTGACCGCGGGAAGGTACAGGCGCACCGTATCCCCCGCCGCGAGGCGGTCATCGGCGCGGCAGGGCTTGCCGTTTTTCTTGACATCCTTCTTCCGGAAAGCTTTTTGGAGCGCCGACGGGGTTATATCAGGCGCGGCACGGCTCAGGAAGCGGTCCGCCCGCTTCCCGGCGTCGTTTTCGGTGACGGTGTATTCCCTCATGGCTGCATTATGACGGGTTTGCGGGGAAAAGTCAACCCCCCCGCCGGAGCGAGGGGGTCAAAGCGTTACGTCTTAGGGGGCGGGGGGACAAGGTCTATCGTCACCGTCGTCATGCCGTTCTTCGCGGAGACGAGCGTTCCTTTGTCGGCGTAGGGCGCGCCCCGGATCTCCAGCTTGAGCGTCTTGGACTTCTCGCCCTCGGGGAGGGTGCGGGTAATCACCTTGCCGGTCTGCTTGCCCTTCCGAATCTCCAAGTACCCGTAGACCGAAGCCGAATCGTCCACATACACTTTGTTGATGGGATCCCAGCCGCTGATAATCGTGCTGCCGTCGTACAGGGTGTAGCGCAGGTCTTTGTTGACGCCCCGGTCGCTGACCTTCCCCTTGATGGTTACCTTCTTACCCGGCACCACCTGCACCGCCGTGCTCTTGACTTGGATCTGACCCTTGGAGGGATACTGCATGACCTTGACCGAGAGGTTGATCTTCTTGTTGCCGTTGGCGTTGATCCCGGTAATCTTGGCGGTGCCGGCAATCAATCCGGTCACCTTGATCTTGATCGGCTTCACGCCGTTTTCATCGGCCGCTATATCCGCCTCGTCCACCGGCTCGATCTTCAGCATCTCCTTGCCTGTGGCCCGGTCCACCTTGGGGACCCATGTGAAGCCCAGCAGGGTGGCTTCGAGCGGCTTCACAAGCTTCAACGTCAGAATCACGGGATCCCCGTTCTTGCCGTTCTTATCAACGCCGACCGTCAGTTTCTTGACGATGTTCCCCTCTTCGTCGCGGAACTCCATCTTGGAGATCGGCACCACCGACTCGAGATACCACGACTGCTGGCGTACCACAACTTGTTGTTCGCCGTCTTCCGTATCCGCCGGGTCGGGAACGGTTACGAGAACCTCGCCCGTCACGATCGCGTTGCCGACGCCGCTGCTCCGAAGCTTATACTTGGCGCCGCTCCGCGTCCCCGAAAGGACGACGTCGCCGTCCGCGTTGACAAGCTCGTTTTCAACTCCGTTCGATAAGCTCTTTTGCTCTCTGCCGGTGCTTGGCTCAACCGGCGCCAGCGTCCACCTCATGGTGTCCTTTGCTCCGGCGCCCAGCACCGAGAGGGTGACCGTCTTCCCATTCTTGATGATCGAGGGGGCGTCCATCACGGTGAGGACACACTCCGCCGAGAAACCGCCGGTCAGTGTCGTCGCCTTGATCGTCACCACGCCCGTGCTTATTGTCTCGATGATGCCGATGTTCTCGTTTGTGATCTTCGCGATGCTCGTGTCGCTGGAAGTCCACTTGACCCTCTTGTTGGAAGCGCCCGCGGGTTTCACGTTTGCCGTGAGGGTGAGGAAAGTGCCGACCGACACCGAATACTTCTTCTTGTTGAGCGTAACCCCCGTGGGCGCGACCTTGGTGACCGTGATCTTGCAGGGATCCGATTGAGCCCCGCCCGCTTCGGCGTAGATATAGCAGACGCCGTCCCGAAGCGCCGTAACCTTGCCGTTTTGATCCACAACGGCTACCGGGCCGTTCGGGTTATACGGATCCAGCGGGTTGTATGGCTCAAACGAGGTATATGTCCTTCCGGAGGCAGGAGTTGCGTTGCCTGTCGGGTCAGGTTCCCCCGTAGAAGCGGCGGTATCTGTGTATGACTTGGCGACGAACCACTTAACGG
>JAISVO010000093.1 GCA_031271525.1 Oscillospiraceae bacterium | reverse complement strand
GATAATGCCGCTTTGACCCGAATGGACGGCAGGTATGACGAGGACTCCGGCTTTATCACCTTTGAGGTGAATCACCAGAGTTACTATGTCGCCGGGTATGACCCGGTTGCGCTGTGTAGAGCTACAATAGATGGGAGACTGTAGGGGAAGAAGAACGCCCCCGAGACGATATACTGTAGGTGATAAGCCAAACAGAAATATCATAGGAGGAGCAGTCTTCATGAACCAAAGCATAGCATCAGAAGCGCGATATCGTCAACGGATGGTGAAGTATTCTTACAAACAAGGAGTGACAGAAGCCTCGTGCCGATACCGGCGCAGCCGTCAGGCAATCTATGAGTGGCGACGAAAATGGGACGGTCAATGGAAGAATGTGCTTGAGGGGCGCCGCCGTCCGCACAGCCACCCTAAGCAGCATACGGCGGAAGAAAAGCGTCTGATCCTTCGGCGCACAAGACGCTGTTTGAACAGGCCCTGTTGGATATTGACATCCTGTATCACCGCATTCGGGTAGCGACACCCCGTCACAACGGCAAGGTAGAACGGCAGCACCGCTGTGATGAGCTTCGCTTCTATCGTAAACTGCGGATGTGTGACTTGGCGGACGGACGAAAGCAACTGGCGGCTTATAACCGAAAATCCAATGACATCCCCAAGATATGCTTGGGATTCCAAAGCCCAAATCAAGTGTTGGAGAGATACTTATATCTCCTGTAAGAAACAGGGGCTGTCACCCACGTATGCGTTTTCGGACATTGTGTCACCCATCATTGACACCCGGACATTTTGGGGAGAAAAAACTCTCCGGCGGGGGTTGACAAACAGAGCCGAGGGGATTACAATGTTTATAGGTTGACCGCTAAACCTACCGCATATTTCAGCACAGTCTTGTGCAATGTGACGATAGGGGAAGTTCTTGAAAAATAAAAGGAGGAATCCCATGAAAACGCGACTTTTGGCTTTGGCCGCCGCCCTGAGCATCCTGCTTGCAGCCTGCGCCAGCCCCAGCGCCACCACCGGCAACGTCCCGGGTTCTGACCCGGCAAACGATCCGTCCCCCTCGCCCGCGACGCCTCCGGTGGAAGCGCCGAGTGAGCTTTTGGAGGTTGACAGCGAGGTGATTGATGCTGACCTCACTTGCACGATCACGGCGGGCAACTACCCGGCGGACACCGCGCCGGAAGCCGAGATCGCCGTATTCGACGGCTACATTGACATCCTGAAGAAGCAGTACCCTAACGTGACAGTTATCCCCGATTACTACCACTACACCCTCGACACCTATATCAGCCGTGCGGTGGGCGGCTCCGCGCCGACCATCTTCCAGCCCCCCTTCACCGATCCCCCGATCCTGATCGATCAGGGCCTTGTCGCGGACGTCCATGACGCGCTGGAGCAGTTTGAGTTGGTAGACAAATTCAGCGAAAGCTTCATCGACATGCTGAGCGACGACAACGGACGCCTCTACGGACTCCCCCGTGACGGCTATGTCATGGGCCTCCACCTCAACCTCAACCTCTTTGAGGAAGCCGGGCTGATGAACGAGGACGGCACCCCGATGTACCCGAAGACCCTGCAGGAGCTTGCCGAGACGGGCAAGATTATTAAGGAGAAGACCGGCAAGGCGGGTCTTGTCTTCCCTGCGAGCGACTCGTTCGGCGGCTGGATGTTCACCTGTCTCGCTTGGAACTTCGGCGCGGTGGGTGAGAACGCCATGCAGTACCAAGACGAAAACGGCAAGTGGATCATCAACCTTACCTCCGATGCGTGCGTACAAGCGCTGGCCTATGTCAAATCGCTCAAGTGGGAGTATGACATCCTCAACGCGGATACCACCACCTCCACATGGGCCTCCTGCCACACAACCCTCGGTACCGGCGAGGCGGCGATGAACTTTGCGGCGAACGATGCGGTCAGCAACCCCACGGCGGGCGCGGGCCTCGCGGTCGATAAATTCGCGATGGTGCCCTACCCGGCAGGCCCCGCCGGAGCCTATGCCCTCACCGGCGGCACGGCGTATATGTTCGCCCCCGACACCACAACCGATCAGGCGGTCGCCGCACTGGCGCTTTTGAAGATCAACGGCCTGCTCCCCTTTGTCACCGAGAGCACCGAAGCCGGTATGCGCGCCGCCCAAGCGGCCTTGCGCGATCGGGGCGGCCCGGTCCTCCCGCCGGTCCCGGCGTGGGACGACGAGGAATTCGTCGCGAAACAGAGAGAAATCTCTGAAGAATACTCCAACGTCGACATGCGCCTCTACAACGACTACTTCAACTCCCTCGCGGACGGTTCGATCACCTTAAAGGGCGAGGAGCCGATGCTGACCCAAGACTTCTACCGCGAGATCACCCGCGCCGTACAGGCAGTCATCGTCCGTGAGGACCGCGACCCCCTTGCGGCCCTCCAAAGCGCACAGGACAACTTTCAAGCCTATATCGACGACCAGCTCGGCCAGTAACCTGAATCCAGCGGTCAGACAACGTCACGCGGAAGGGGATCACTCTCCTTCCGCGTACCTTAAAGAAAAGGAGATGAGACGGTGGAGAGAACGGTAACCTACCGGCAGAGCCGCCGGGGAGGCGGCAAATTGACGCAGCACCTGTCCTCGTGGCTCATTATGCTGCCCAGCATCCTTTTATTCGCGTTTTTCCTCTGGGGGCCCTTGGCACAGGGGATCGTCATGAGCTTCTTCACAACGCGGAACGTCAGCCTCGATAAGTTTGTCGGGATCGGAAACTACGCCAGCATCTTCAAAAGCCAAGAGTTCTGGCAGGCGTTCGGCAATACCGTCATGTACACCGTCTGGTCGCTTGTGATCGGCTTTCTGGTGCCGATCGCGATGGCGCTTGTAATCGGCGAGACGACCCGGGGCAAGGGCTTCTTCCGTACAGCCTCCTATGTCCCGAACGTCCTGCCCGGTCTGGCGGCAATTATCCTCTACACGGCCTTCTTCTCGGCGGAGGAGACCGGGGTCTTCAACATCATCCTCAAGTGGTTCGGGGTGGAGCGGCAGTCCTACCTTACCGAGATGGGGCTGGTGATCCCGCTGATTGTCATCATCTCGACGTGGAAGGGCGCGGGCGCGACCGCCCTCATCTACATGGCGGGGCTGAGCGGAATCAACCCCGAGCTTTACGAAGCCGCGACGATCGACGGCGCGGGCATCTGGAAGCGTGTCCGGCACATCACCATGCCGGCGATCTTCAACTTGGGCAGCACCCTGATGATTCTCCAGATCATCACAGTATTCCAAATCCTCTATGAGCCGATGGTCCTGACCAAGGGCGGACCCGACAACGCCTCGCTGTCGTTGATGTACCTGATGTGGCGGTACGCCTTCGGCGGGCGGATTGAGTTCGGCAAAGCCGCCGCCGCCGGTGTCATCATTTCACTGATCCTCCTCCTGTTCACCCTTCTCTACACGCGGGTGAACCGTCGGAAGAACGATTGGGAGGGATAAGTATGTGGGATTTGAACAAGCCGCGGAAGGCGATTCTGCGCACCGGCGTTATCCGGGACTTTGACACCCATGCGATCGGGGTCAAGACGGGGCTCGTGATCATTTATATCGTCTGCGCGCTGATTGCGTTTGTCTCCCTCTTCCCGATACTCTGGGTCTTTTTCGCGGGATTTAAGAGCCTGCAGGAGTTTGTCTCCAGCCCCACCCTGCTGCCGCAGGCGCTGGACCTTTCGCAATACACCAACACGTGGTCGCAATTAAAAATCTACAACAACTACCTCAATTCGGTCTACCATGTGGCCGGGAGCGTCGTCTGCGCGCTGGTCTTTAACGGTCTGCTGGCGTACGGCCTCGCAATCCTGAAACCGAAGGGTTACAAGATCGTGAGCAGCCTTGTGATGTTCTCCCTGCTGATGCCGGCGACGATCAGCATCGTCCCCCTCTTCATTAACATCCAGAACCTCCATATGGGACGGTTCTTCACCCCCCTCTGGCTGGCGTCCGGCGCAAGCGCTTTCTATGTGGTCCTCTTCCGGCAGTTCTTCGAGTCCTTCCCCGGCTCGATTATCGAGGCGAGCCGGATTGACGGCTGCACCTCGCTGCAGACTTTCCGCAGGATTGTCCTCCCCCTCTCCAAGCCGATCTGCGTCGTCGTCGCGATCTATGCGGTCAACGGCGCGTGGAGCGACTTCCTGCTACCGTATCTGGTGTTGGACGGCACCGTCTGGGAGACTGTCATGGTGCGTCTCTACTCCTTCAGCAGCCAGCAGACGGTTAATGCGGACGACTTGATGCGGGCGGTCGTCTTTGCGATGATCCCGCCGATTCTCCTCTTCTTCCTCTTCCAAAAGAAACTGACCGAAAACGTCGTCGTTTCGGGTATTAAGGGCTGATCTACTATACATTTAGGAGGCGTACGTGTGGCAAAAGTTGCCGATCCGTATTTCATCGCCGACCCGTGGAAAGTGATCGAGCGGGGCTTCAACCCCGCCTACGCACGGGTGAGCGAATCGGTTTTTTCCTTGTCCAACGAGACTTTGGGCGTTCGCGGTTACTTTGACGAAGGCTATCCGGACTCCCTACGGGGCTCCTACAGCAACGGCGTCTACGAGCTGGAGGACCTCCCGAGGTCCTATCGGGGGATTGTGGACAAGACGCACTTCATGATCCCGGCGGCCGACTGGCTTTTAACAAGCCTTACGCTGGACGGCGAGGCACTCGACCTGAGCGCCGTCCGCTTCACCGATTTTGAGCGGGTGCTTGACATGCGGGCGGGAACGCTGACCCGCAACTTCGTCTGGCACACCAAGTCGGGGAAATCCCTCAAGCTGACCTTCCTGCGCTTCACCGACATGCGGTGCCGTGAGCGTGCCTATCAGCGGATTGTCTTTGAACCGCTAAACTTCTCGGGAACGGTTGAGATTACATCCGGTGTCGCCTTTAACCTCGTCCACGAGGGCAGGGGGATCTGCTTCTGGCAGGGGGTTCGCCGTTCGGACGCCGCCGTGGCGGCGAGAACCCGCGCCTCGGGGCAGGAGGTCTATGCGGCAGCTCTGTACAGTGCCGCCGGGGAACCGGTCGGCGGCGAATTGACCGCCGGCCTGCGCGCGTCGCTGACCCTATCCCAAGGGGAGACGCTTACCTTCGACAAAAGGGCGATCATCCTCTTCGACGGCTCAACCGGAGATGTCCTCTGGGATGCCGGGGAAGCAGCCCTCCGCGCCACCGCTGGCGTAACCCTAGACCAAGCCTTGGAGGAGCAGAGAACATACTGGGCGGAGCACTGGCGGGTGAGCGACATTGAGGTCGATCCGGCCGACGGCACCGGGATAGAGGAACAGCAGGGGATCCGCTTCTGCAGTTTCCAGATGGCGCAAACTTACAACGGCGGCAGCGTCCGCCACAATATCGGCGCGAAGGGGCTGACTGGCGAAGCTTACAACGGACACGCCTTTTGGGATACCGAGGCGTGCTGCCTGCCCTTCTATCTCTTTACCAACCCGGCGGCGGCAAAGTCGCTCCTGATGTTCCGCTACAACACACTGGAACAGGCTAAAAACCGTGCCAAAATGCTCGACTGCGAAGGGGCCTGCTACCCGGTCGCAACCTTAAACGGCGACGAAGCCTGCAACCTCTGGCAGCATGCGTCCCTCCAGTTCCAGCCCAGCACGGCGGTCGCTTACGGTATCTGGCACTACGCGCTGGTGACGGGCGACAAAGGGTTTGTCGCCGGCTATGGCGCCGAGATGCTGATTGAAATCGCCCGGTTCCTCAAGAGCCGCGCCGGGCAGGATCCGCAGACCGGCGAATACGGTTACTTCGGCGTGATGGGTCCGGACGAGTTCCACATGATGGTCCATAATAACGCCTACACCAATTACATGGGAAAACGCTCGCTGAGCTACGCGGCGGATGTCCTTTTGGAACTGCCGGTTTCCAACCCGGCTCGATACGCCGAGCTGAAGAAAAAAACCGGGTTGAAGGACGGAGAAGCCGAAAGTTGGCGGCTTATCGCCGACAAGATGGCGCTTCCGGCGACGGAGGAGGGCCTAATCGAGCAGCATGACGGATACTTCCGGCTCCCCCACATTGACGTCCACGCGATCCCAGTGACCGAGTTCCCGCTGTACGACCACTGGTCGTACGACCGGATCTACCGCACCGACATGATCAAACAGCCGGACGTTTTGATGTTCCTTTACCTCTACAACTCCTCGTTCACCCCCGAGGTGAAGAAGATCAACTATGAGTTCTACGAGCCGCGCACCATCCACGAATCCTCCCTCTCCCCGGCAATCCACTCGATCCTCGCGGCGGAGCTTTCGATGATGGAAGAGGCGACCGGCTTCTTCGGCTACGCCACCCGGCTCGATCTGGACAATTACAACCGGAACACCCGGGAGGGCTTGCATACTACCAGTATCGCGATGGCATGGGTCAATATCGTCTACGGCTTCGCGGGTCTGCGTAGCGACGGCGACTGTCTGCGGTTCGCCCCTCGTCTGCCAAGCCGCTGGAAGAAGCTCCGCTTCTCCCTGACCTATCAGGGCCGGATCCTCGAACTCACGATGGCGCAAACCGAGACAACCTTCACCCTCCGGCAGGGCAGCCCCGTCGAGGCGGTCATCCACGGAGAGACGCAGATCATCGGCCCGGACGGCCTGACCGTCCCGACGCCATGATGGAGCTGTGTAACGCTGTCTTCACCCAGACCGGCTACCGTGGGGAGGATGTCGTTACCAACGGCAACCGCTTCCTCATCGGCAACGGCTATATGGGGCTGCGGGGAACGATGGACGAGTGGGGGAAGGCCCAACTCGCGGCGGTTAACCTCGCCGGGGTCTACGACCAAAACGGGGACCGCTGGCGGGAACCGGTCAACGCCCCGAACGGCCTGTTCGCGCGGCTGACCGTCAACGGCGTGCCGATGGTCTGAGGCGCCGCCGACCACCTTGAGCACACTCAGTCTCTCGATTTCGCGAGGGGGCTGCACAGCCGCGACACCACATTCGTCCCCGTCCGCCTCCAAAGTGAGCGCTTCTGCTCGATGGAGAATCCCCACCTCCTCTGCTCTAAGATGGTTCTCACTTTCATGGCAGATGCCGATGTTACGATCGAAACCGGCATCGACACCGACATCTGGGACATCAACGGGCCGCACCTGTTTCATTACCATTACCAAGCGGGACCAATTGTTTCGGCGTTTGCCCACACCGGAGAGCTGAGCATCCCGGTCGCCGTTTCGCAGGCGGTCAACCTAAATTTCCCCTGTGAAGAGGACCAACAAGTCACCGGCAACGGCATCTTCCGCACCTTTCGATTCCGCGTCAAAGCCGGGGAGCACCGCACAGTTGACCTGTTCGCGGCGGTTTACACCGGTTTGGACGGCGGGAAACCGGCTGACCGGGCGTACGCCCTCTGCCAATCCGCCGAAGAACAGGGGTTCCAGACGCTTTTCGCCGCCCATGCGGACGCTTGGGACAAAATTTGGCGCGGCTCGGCGATTGAGCTGATCGGCGACGACAACGCGGCGTTGGCGCTGAACGCGAGCTTATACCACCTGCACAGCATCGCTCCCCGCCATGCGGACAACCTGTCCGTCCCCGCGCGGGGGTTATCCGGGCAAACATACAAAGGCGCGGTATTCTGGGACTCGGAAATTTTCCTGTTCCCAGTCTTTGTCCACACCGAACCGGAGCTTGCGAAAACTCTGCTTCGCTACCGGATTGCAACCCTGCCGGGCGCACTGCGGAAAGCCGCTGAATACGGTTATCGCGGGGCGTTTTATCCATGGGAGAGCCAAGAAGGGGGCGCGGAGGGCTGCACCGACTACAATGTCACCGATGTTTTTACCCACCGTCCGGTTCGCACATACTTCCGGGACAAGCAGATCCACATCAGCGGCGACATCGCCTACGCCCTGTGGCGGTACTTTAAGATCACCGGGGACGACAGCTTACTGAAGGAGGGCGGCGCGGAGGTCATCCTCCAATGCGCCCGGTTCTTCCTCTCCCGCGCCCATCGACGTGCTGACAGCGGTGCGGCTGAGCTGCTGGATGTAATCGGCCCGGACGAATACCACGAGCGGGTGAACAACAACGCGTTCACCAACCGGATGGCGGCGTTCTGTATGGAAAACGCCCTCACAATCGCCGACATGTACAGAGAGTCGGATTTTTTCAAAGCCCTGCTTGAAAAACTTACTTATCAAGCTGACCTCGAACTGCTGCGGGATCTCGCGCCAAAACTCAAAAAAATGCACCCCGAAGGAGCCGTTGTCGAGCAGTTTGACGGGTACTTCAAGCTGGAGGACGCGTCCCTTGAAACGGTGCGGAGCCGCGTACTGGACGAGCGGGAGTATTGGGGCACCAACCACGGGGTGGCGGCGCACACGCAGGTGATCAAGCAAGCGGATGTCATCGCGATGATGGCGCTCTTCCCGGGCGACTTCTCCGACGAAACGGTTGAGCGCAACTGGCGGTACTACGAACCGCGCACCGAGCACGGCTCCAGCCTCTCCGCCTGTATGTACGCGCTGATGGCCTGCCGGTTCCGCCGTCCCGACCTCGCATGGGAGCACTTTGTAAAGACAGCGTCTATCGACCTCACCGGCGGCGGAAAGCACTGGGCGGGTGAGATCTACATCGGCGGCACCCACCCGGCGGCAAACGGCGGCGCGTGGATGATCGCGGCCCTCGGTTTCGCGGGCCTTTCGGTCGAGAACGGCGAAATCACCCTGACTCCCTGTCTCCCTGCGCAGATTCAAACCCTGCGCTTCCCGGTTACAGTCCGGGGCAAACGCGTCACTTTGACGGTGACACAAGACGGCTGGACGGCGGACGGATAGAATATAGTTAAAGACGGGAGCGGGACACCGAAGTGTCCCGCTCCCGTTAGTGTTTTTACTCCTCGAACAGCTTCGAGAAGCGTTCCAGCTTCTTATATTTCGCTTCGGCCGCTTGCTCGGCTTTGTCGAACAGGTCGCCGGCGCGGTCGGGGAAGGCGATTTTCAGGCTGTTGTAGCGCCCTTCGCTGCCTATAAAGTCTTTGTACGGCTTGGTTGGCGCTTTTGAGTCGAGTTGGAAGGGGTTTTTGCCCGCCGCCGTGTTGCGCGGGTCAAAGCGGAAGTTGTGCCAGTAGCCTGACTCAACCGCATTTTTGGTCTCCGCGATCGAGTTGCCCATGCCGCCTTTCACGCCGTGGTTGATGCAGGGCGCGTAGGCGATGACAAGCGAGGGGCCGGGGTAGCTCTCTGCCTCGGTGATTGCCTTGATCGTCTGCGCGTAGTTCGCGCCCATCGCCACTTGGGCGACATAGACATAGCCGTAGGACATGGCGATTTGAGCAAGGTCCTTCTTCTGCTGGGTCTTGCCGCCGGCCGCGAACAGCGCGACCTGACCGATCTGGGACGCCTTACTCGCTTGACCGCCGGTGTTGGAATACACTTCGGTGTCGAAGACCAAAATATTGACATCCTC
>JAISVO010000088.1 GCA_031271525.1 Oscillospiraceae bacterium | reverse complement strand
CCTCCGGCGGCTCGGTTTCCGTCACATCAGCGGTCCTGTAGAGCATGTTCAGCCCAAGCTTCGGAAGCGCCATCCCGCCGTACGGCGGTGCAAGCTGCGCCGATTGTTTCACCGCCGCTTCCGGATCGGGCGCCGCGAGCACCGCGATGCCGTAGGCGTAACTTTTCAACGTCAAGCTATAGGCGTTTGCGATACGTAGCGCCTCGTCTTCCGATTCGGCTGCAACAAGCACTTCGCCCGAGACAAACGATTCGGCTTCAGGTGAAGCCGGTAAGTCCGTGTTGGAAACTACGGCAGAGACAGTCAATCTCGGTGTTATGGACAGTAGCAACGTAAGCAACAACGCCAAAGACAGAACACGAGACAATTTTTTCATAGAGTGATGCCTCCAAATGAATAGTGATATAGTAAGTGTTTCGGGCGAAATCGCCAAATTCTCTAACATTATACTGCTGCTGTGTTAGGCTGTCAACAAGAAAGTGTTGCAATTTGTTTCCTTTTTCGATATATTATACTACAAAAAGCTATAACCATGATTGGACTTTATTACGCACCGAAATGTTCCTACACCCCCACGCTTCGCCCGTCCCGAATCCTCACCGTTACCTCGCCGTCAGCGCAGTCATGCCGAGCAACAAGCACCTCGTACTTAGAAGGTGCTTCTCTTGTGGAACTGCGGTAAATGTGGTACTTTATAATGCGGCTCCGCAGCAATTCCCGTACCTCGGCGCACTCCTCGGTCAGTTTCGCTATTTCACCTTACGGTCGCCGTATAAGCCGTGGCATGCGTCGGGTCGATCCTCACCGCTCTCCGACTTTTGGCGGCGTCGATTTTCATTAGACACGCCTTTAGTCCACTCCCAATAAACGGTGATTGTTGACAACGAGGCTTGTTTGTGATATTCTACTAAGCGACTTCCATCGGGAATGGGGTGGCAAATGAACGGGAAAACTGAATCGGGTTCCCTTCGGAAAAAAGGCTGGACATATCTGCTCTTGACTGTTGTATTGGTTGGGGTTGCGGCGCTGACTATCCTGTTCATTAACAATGTCTATGGGCAGGGGCAATCGCTCAACCTGTCCTTCTTTACCCCGGCATCCCTAACCGGACTGTTTTCTCTGCTGCTGGTTTATTTTTGCTTCGACTCTCTGCGGTTTTATTTTGTTCTGCGTACCTTGGGGCATAAACTGCCCTTTCCGTATATCGTCAAACTGTCCTTTATCAATGTCTTTGTCTCAACCATCACCCCCTTCGCCACCGGCGGTGGCTTTGCGCAGATCTACTTCTTGACAAAAGCAAAGGTGCCGCTGGGGCGGGCGACCGCCGCAACCTCGATCCGGACCTTGCTGTCGGTGGTATTCTTCATGTTCGCCCTCCCGATTGTCCTTACGGTTAACCCGGCGTTGGTGACAATCCTGCTGAAAGGCGGGTTCCTGTGGCTTTTGATCCTCACCGCAGTCATCTACATCGTCATCGTCGCAGCCCTCTTCCGGGTAGTCGCCAATGAACGCTGGGTTCGGCGTCTGGCGCTCCGTTTGCTCCGCGCCCTTCGGCGGCGGAAGATGATCACCCCCCCGACAGCGCGGAAGGGGTTCCTCGCGGTTAGCCGGGAGGTCCGTCATTTTAACGCCGGGATCCGTCTGTTCCTCGGCGGCAGTAAGAAGTTCTTGGCGCTGTCGGTCCTCTGCACCGGGCTGTTCCTGTTCACGATGTTCTCGTTCACCGTCCTGCTGGTCTGGGCGATGGGCGCGGACATTCCGCCGGGTTTTATCTATCAGATGCAGATCTTAATCAACTTTATCATGTATTTTGCCCTGACCCCCGGCGCGACGATGATCGCGGAATTCGGATTCGCCCTGATGGTCGCCGGGAAGATCGGCGCCGAAAGCATCACCTCACTGACTCTGCTATGGCGGTTCTTCACCGTATACGCCGGCACACTGATCGGGATGGTTTCCTTCTATTGGGAATTGTTCGCCATGGCACATAAGAAAAAGGAGGATGCATATGGACGATAAGCCTTTGCGTATCGCTATGTTCACCGACAACTACTATCCTTTTGTGGGCGGGGTGCCCAACTCAATTGAGAAACTGTCCAAAGGGCTGCGGGCGAAGGGTCACTCGGTGACCGTCTTTTGCCCGAAATATCCGGAACAGACGGAACCGGACACCGATCCTGATATTGTGCGCTGTAAGCTGCTGCGCTACCATAAAACAAAAGTCTATAACTTCCCGCTCATCAATATCTTTTCAAGCAGTATACGGAAGGAGTTCCTCCGACGCGGCTTTGACGTTGTCCATTCTCACCATCCCTTCTGGATGGGGAAGAAGGGACATAAGCTTGCCCGGAAATACGGCTTGCCTTCGGTCTATACCCAGCACACAATGTACGACCAATATAGCCATTATCTTCCACTGCTTAAAGGCTTGTTCAAGAAGTACATCGCGCATGGAATTATCAGGAAGTTTTCGCAGAGCTGCGACGCCGTCTTCTCGCCGGTGGGGACGTCCAAAACCTACCTCACCTCGATGGGGGTCACGAAGCCGATCAGCGTAATGGCGACGGGGGTGGATATGGTCCCAAGAGGGGCGGGCGACGTCTTCCGGGAGCGGTATAAGCCCGAGCAGGGGGTTCTGCTCTGTTCGGTGGCACGGCTCGCGCCCGAAAAAAACTTTCATTTTATGCTGAAAGCGATCAAACGGGTAACCGAGCTGACGCCCGCCCGCTTCCGTTGCCTGATTGTCGGCGGCGGCCCCGACCGCGCCTCGCTGGACGACGCGATTATCGCCCTTGGGTTGAGCGGCGTCGTCACGATGATCGGGGAGGTTCCCCAGCCTGAGGTCGGGCGCTACCTAGAGGCGAGCGACTTCTTTGTCTTCGCCTCCACTTCCGAGGTACAGGGCACCGTCCTTTACGAGGCGATGGCGGCGCGATGCGGTGCGGTTTCGGTCTATTGCAGCGGCGCGGATGACGTAATCATCGATGGGTTTAACGGCTATCGCACCCATGAGGATATCGAGGAGTGGGCGGCACGGGTGGCGTCTTTATTGAACGATCCCGGCGAGATGCGCAGACTGAGCGACAATGCCTATGAACACGCGAAGCAGTATTCGGTTGAGGCGATGGCGGAGCAGGCGGAGCGTACCTACCGCTCTGTCATCGGGAAACGAAGTGGGTAAACTTTTGGCGGCGCTGACCGCGTTCTACATACGTCTGGTACACGCGACCGGGCGGGTGACGCGCTTGGGTTGCCATGACCTTTTATCTTCCGGAGAGACCTTTGCCGTCGGGTTCTGGCACGGTATGAGCTTTTGCTATTATCCCGAGCTGCAAAAGCGAGGCGATATTATCATCACGACGAAGCACAAGCGGGGGAATCTGATAGCCGCAGTGGGGAAGCTCTTCGGTTACGTCCCCTTCCATATGCCGGATGAGTCCGATCCGGAGGCGACTCTTCCCGACCTCCGCCGGATGCTGTCCGGCGCGTTGGCAAACCACATCTGCTACAGCATGGATGGGCCGCTGGGTCCCTACCATGTCCCGCAGAGATTTTTTTTGGTCACCGCACTGCTGGCAAAGAAGCGGATCCTCCCGGTTTCCGTTGAGATCAAAGGGAAGATCGTCCTCAAAAAACGCTGGGATCAGTATACCATCCCCCTCCCCTTTGCGAAAATCACCTTCACCTTCCACAAACCTATGGAGGTGAAGAAGAACCGCTTTGATGTCCTGCCCGACGAGATCCGGAATGTGATGGAGAATAAGGAAACCCCCGCGCTAGGTCAATAGCGTCGGGGGTTTTCAATACGCTTATTGGGGTTCTTCCAAGTGCCGAACCCGGGGTACCGCATTCCGGGGAACCGGATTCACGCGAGGGGAGGTGCGGGGTTTCGAACGGGCGTGGTAAGGTCCCGTGCGGCCGTCCCTGCCGAAATTGTAATTCCAGCCGTTGCGGGTACGAGGATTGAATTTAGGTTTTGCGGTGGGTGTCACGGTGACCGGGGTGGGAGACGCCGTGATTTGAGGGGTTGTGCTGGGTTTGGGGGACGGTTTGGACTTGTTGTGCCCGCGGCCGGTGCAGCCAAAGAGGGTTAACAGCAGCGCGCAAACCGCGAGTATCGCGAATAGACGTTTTTTCATAGCAGTTTGGAACCTCCTCGATTTTGCTCCGGTCATAGTGTGGCTCAAAAAGCTTCGAATATGTTGGCAAAACCACGCAAAAAAGGGTATAGCGGATTGGTAACTTTTTTGCATTGCGAGGAGAATAAAAAGCTGGTACTATATGAACCGGCTTCCAAAACAACCCGAAGGAGAACTCGCATGAAAAAACTGACCCTCCTCGCCCTGTGCTTCTGCGCCTTGTCCGCCTGTCAGGCGACAGACCAGCATCTACCAACCATAGAGCGGCACTACACCGACACGACCGGCGACAACAGCATTTGCCTGTTCTACCCGGAGATCACGGCAAATTGGGCAAACGCTGCGGAGGTCAACGCCCTGATCAAAAACGAGATACTGGCTATTCTGGACGAACGCCCCGAGGGAGAGGGCTGGCTGCACATGGGTCTTTTCAGCGATGTAAAAGCGCTGAATGACCGCTTGATTAGCGTGTACTGCAGCGGGCGCGGGCTGGACAGCACGTCTTATTTTGATCCGGTGTCCGCAATCACGGTGGACATAGCAAACAAGCAAATCCTCGCCTTGAACGACGTGGTTACCGACTTCGACGCCCTCACCGATCTGCTGACCGGCGGGAAGTTTGAAGGGGAAACTCAATACGCTGACGACGAGACAAGCATATGGCACCTCAAGAATGAAACTCCCGAGCAACTCCGGGCGCGTCTGGATTTTCCCGACACGCATTGGTATACCGACGGCAGCCGGTTCGTCCTTGTGTTTGACGGCGAGTATCATTGCGAGTACGCTATTGACATCGAAGAGGTCAAAGACATCATCAGCCCGCGTCTGCTGGAGTGTTTGGACGGAACCGAACCTCCGCTTTCTTATATAGAGAAGTTGTTTGTTGAAGAAGAAGAACATACGCACATAGAAATCGTTTTCCCGGAGTTCACCGAGCAATGGGAATATGTCGCGGAGATGAACCGGCTCTTCGAAGAAAACGCCATGTCTACGCTGGACAGGTTCGCTGGGATGTCCGAATACCGGACAGTGATATTTCAGCTTGACTACACGGTTATGACAGAAACCGATCATTTGGTCAGCGTACTCTACCAAGGGCACGGATACGCCGGTGTTGCCGGCGGTCCCGGAGGATTCGCAATGGCGAAAGCGGTTACCGTTGATGTCCGCACCGCGCAAACTATTTCGCTGAAGGACGCCATAACCGACTACGATACCCTCGCAGACCTCTTAGCAAACGGGAGTTTTCAACCGGTGATGCTGTGGGAGTGCTTCCCGAGCGGCGAAATTGTGGATGAAGAATCCCGCGATGACCTTCGGGAACATCTGGAGGAGGACAGCACCTATTGGTATACGAACGGGATTGACTTTTTCCTTGTGCTGGACGGGTATTACTACGAGATATACGCCATACCCCTTGAGGACATCAAGGACATCCTCAGCCCCCGTTTACTGGAGTGCTTACCAAAAGGGGAATAACCCAAACCGCTTGCCGCTCATGTCATACGGCGAACGCGTGACATATTGGATTCCGTCGGCGCGGTAGACGACCGACCGGTCAAAGACTTCGTCCTCGGCGTTCCATATAAAGGTGTTCATCTCGTAGGTGTCGGAAGACGGCCTGTGCGTTGTGAATACGTGCCGCACGTGATCAGCCGTGCGATCGCGGACCATACTCCAGTCGAGAGCCGCGAGGTTTGTTTCGCCGCGCGGAAACAGCGGATACGCTCCGGAGGGTTGTTCAATTTCCAGCAGCCATTCGCCTCCGCCGCAGAACAACGACAGCACCGGATTGGAATCCTCGTGGCCTCCGGAGTGTTCGGTGCGAACGAGGTCCATTCCGTCCGCCGGAGCGTCCGCCGGGTATATCGGCTCGGTCGGTATACCCGGCACGACATCCTGATGCCCGAAAACAAACGACGTCGCGAGGTTCAATGTTTTGCTGCCGTAATCCCATAGATAGTCGTCAACAGACATTGTGTCGCCCCACTTTCCCTTGAAGACCATGATGTGTGTCTGTTTGTCCGCGTCGATGAAAACCTCGACGCAAACGGAACTGTGGGGGATTATACTGCGCTTCGACAGCAGGTATTCCTTGTCGCGGAACACGAGGAAGGCTGCCCATTCCTCACCGTCGGCCCACAGACGCTGCCCGTCCTCTTGCGGTTCTCCGCCGTAGATATATACGGTTCCCAGATGGTAACCATCCTCTCCCGTGAGCGGAATCGTCTCCGCCCAATGCAAGAACAATCCCGATCTGTCGATCTCCCCGGCGTCGCTCGGATTGACCGTCGGTGAGGGTTCTGCAGGGGAGGGGGTAGGGCTGACGACAGGCGGCGCGGGGGGTACATCGGTGCAGGCGGTCAGCAGTGTCAGGAGCAGCAGCGGGATAAGCAGAGCTTTTGTGCGTTTCATAGGGACCTCCTCATTTGATTGGTCAATGCGCGGCTTTATGATAACATCCAAATAATGAGAGCGCAATGCAAAATATTTGCCAATCAACTTCGATGAACGTTGATTTTGGCGTTAGATATGATAAAATAAATGGGGACAAAACTCGCGGGAAGAGGTGTGCTTGATGAGCGCGATGATACACGCCCACCGGGGCGCGTCGGCGGCTTTGCCCGAGAACACAATGGAAGCTTTTTCGCTGGCGCTGGCACAGAAGGCGGATTTCCTTGAGTTGGACATCCACCTCACGAAAGATTCCGAGATTGTGGTGGCGCACGACGCGACGCTGGAGCGGACGAGCGACGGTTCCGGATACGTCGGCGACCGCACGTTGGAAGAACTTAAATTGCTGAACTTCGCGCACCGCTGCCCGGAGCGGGCGGCGTCACGCATCCCAACCCTCGCCGAGGTTTTCGATCTGGTAAAGCCGACCGGTGTGTCGCTGAACATCGAACTGAAGACCACCGAGAGGCTTTACCCGCTTCTTCCGGCGAAACTCGCGGCGCTGATTAACGAGTTTAAGCTGACCGAAAGGGTTCTCTGCTCTTCGTTTAACCACTACTCTCTGGTGGCGCTCCGAGCACACAACAAGAAAGTCAGGATCGGGCTGCTGTACCAGTTGGGATTGGTCGATCCGTGGGTTTACGCCAAGCATCTCGGCGCGGATGCCATCCACCCCCACTACGCTATTATCGCGGCGCTCCCCGAAACGGTGGCGCGCTGCCATGAAAACGGGGTCGCGGTCAATGTATGGACGGTGGATGAGCCGTCTGAGATGCAGGCGATGATGTCGCTCAAGGTGGACGGGATTATCACAAACAATCCCGGCACAGCAGTCGCGGTTCGCGAGGCATTTTTACAAAAAAACGGAGCTGATGAACGATGAAAAATGGGAAACTGAATGTTAAGAAGACGTTGCTGCTGTCCTTCGGGTTCTTCGCGTCCTCCATCGCGTGGAGCGTTTACAACGCCTATGTGCCGCTGTTGTTGGAGAGGTTTATTGAGAGCACCGTGTTTATCGGCTTTATCATGACTTTCGACAACATTTTCGGCGCGGTGTTCCAGCCCTTGTTTGGAAGGCTGAGTGACAAGACCCGCACACGCTTTGGCCGCCGTATGCCTTACATATTCGTCGGCATTCCGGTCTGCGCCGCCGCGTTCACCGTCGTTCCGCGCATGGTGAACCTTCCCAGTCTGATGGCGGTATTGATCATCTTCAACTTTGTAATGAGCGCGTGGCGTTCTCCCGTTGTGGCGCTGATGCCGGACATCACGCCAGGTCCCCTCCGCAGTCAGGCGAACGGCATCGTCAACCTGATGGGCGGCGTCGGAAGTCTGCTGGCCTTCTTGGGCGGCGGAATTCTGTTCAATATCGGCGGCTACCCCCTTCCGTTCCTAATCAGCGCCGTTTTAATGGTAGGTTCCCTGTTGGTGCTGGCGCTCTTCGTGCGCGAACCCGCCGACGCTTACCGGATCAAAGAGGAACCAGCCGTCGCCGAACCGCTCAAGGTAAAGCTGGATAGAGGAGAGAAGAAGAGCCTCCTCCTCATCCTTTTAGGGGTCTTCTTCTGGTTTGCGGCCTACAACGCCGTCGAAACCTTCTTTACCCTGTACGCGACAAACTCCCTTGGCATGGGCGAGGGCGCGGCGTCGATGACGCTCGCGATCTTCTCCCTTACCTTTCTGGCGTTTGCCCTACCCGCCGGGTTCATCGGCGCGAAGATCGGGCGTCGCCGGGCGATCCTGATCGGGCTTACCGGGCTGGTCGTACTCTTTCTACCCTTGCTGTTCCTGTCCAATGTGTGGGCGGTGCGCGTCTGTCTGTTCCTCGGCGGTTTCTTCTGGGCGTTTGTCAACATCAATTCACTGCCGATGGTGGTGCGGCTTTCGGGTGACGGCAAGGTCGGAACCTTCATCGGCTACTACTACTTCTTCTCCTTCAGTTCGCAGATTGTCTCCCCGATCCTGTTCGGCTATATCCGGGATTTGACGGGGGACTACAAAACCCTCTTCCTGTATTCCTGTATTGCCTTCGCCGTCGCGGCGGTCAGCCTGTTCTTTGTCCGCCACGGTGAAGAGCCGGAACAGAAGCCGGAAGCCGCCGACGTGCTGTCGGAGCTGTAAACGAAATTATCGGAAAACCGTTTGAACGGGACGGAGCGATTGTGTTATACTGGTTGTGTTGCCTATGCCGATCGTCAGAGTATAATCAACTCATACGCATTCTCAAAGTTTTCATTCGCGCATATCATTTACCATGAATCGGCTGTGTGACTTTTTCGTCACAAAACGAAACCAGAGTTTCTGTCTGCTATACTGGCAGGAGAAACTCTGGTTTTTAAAGGAGGAAATATCCATGAAGATTTTTTTCAGTCATCACGGAAAGCGGCTCCTCAGCCTTGCCTTGATCGTCTGCCTTGCGAGCCAGCTCGGCGTTCCGGCCTTCGCCGCCGAGGACAAACCGAAGCTTCTCCTCCCGACGGTGGAGGTCCCACCCGAGATCCTCGCCGGAAGCCTGTTCTACATAAAAACCACCGACGCAAACCTTGCCGAAAACGCCGGCGCGGTCTACCTGCTGCCAATCGGACGGGGAGGCGACCCGAGCGGTCCGGCGTCGGTGAGCGTCAGGATTTCCGATATGACGGCGAAGTATGGTTCGGACTATCTCGTCCGCTTCCGGGGTAAAAAGCCGCTCAACCCCCCGGATAACGAGTCCATACTGGAAATCATCGCGGAGAGCTCCGAGAACGGCGAGCTGACCGAATCGCCTTTTGTCTCCGAGGAGGAATTTGCCGATTTGCTGGAATCCGTCGAGGATCCGGCAATCGAGGAGCCGGCAGTCGAGGAGCCGGTCGCCGAGCCGCCCGCCGAGGAGGAGTATACTATCGAAGCCCTTCCTGCGTTTGAGGAGACATTGGTTCCTGGCAACCCGATCAATGCCGCGAAGGAATTGTACTCCGGCAGACCGAGCGACCGGGTGCCGATGACGACGGACGGCGATATGCTTACCCAGTTGCAGGAGATGGCGGATATGATGACCCTTAGCGTCGTCGGCGCGACCATTGAGGTTCCCTTCGCGCCGGGCGAGAGCGAGGTTTTCCTTGAGCTGGAACCGTTGGACAACGGCGACTCCGATGGCGACCGCTCGTTTATGGTGATGCTCAGCGAGGGGTACGGCGGCACCAATTCCGCCCTCGCGAACTCTCTCTTCACCATCACCGACGACGAGGCGTACCGACCGGCGCTCTTCTCGTTCACCGAACCGGTTTACAACGAAGCGGACGGAGAGGCGGCGGTCACCATCGCCCGGGAGGGCGCGATTGAGTCGACCGTCTCGGTGCGGCTCGCCACCAAAGATGCCGGAAGCGCCGTCGCCGGGCGGGACTACGCCCCGGTCAACGCCGAGGTCTTCTTCCCCTTCGGCGTCACCGAACGCACCGTGAAAATACCGGTCAAAAACCAATACCTCCCCGGCGGAGGAAGCTTTTATCTGAGTCTCGCAAACCCCGCTGGAGGGGAGATCGCCGGCGGCGATGCCGAGGTGATCCTGTCCGGTTCCGCTGCCGCGCTGGAACCGGAGGAAACCGCCGTACCCGTCCAGCCGTTCGCAACCATCCCGGACAACGCGGCGTCGCTAGGCACCCTGATCCGCCCGATCAGTTATCAGCAGTTGGGCAGCGTAATGAAAATGGATCAGAATCTGTTGTCACGATGGTATGGAAACAGCGATGAGTCATTAGCCAGTGGGGGGTCAGGGGATACACTCTCCAGCGGCTTGTTGACGGTCAATATGGGGCTGAGGAACAAAGATGCGCGTAAACCAATTACTGCAGGTCAGAAAAAGACATACACC
>JAISVO010000052.1 GCA_031271525.1 Oscillospiraceae bacterium | reverse complement strand
CCCTGTATGGAGATTGATTTCAGCGTTCCCAGTCCGTATCGCCCCCTTTATTGTTCGCTTCCCGGTTAAACCGATCGCAGGATGAGCCCGCAGATGTCTTCTATGTTGTCTTTGCCGCCCTCGACCTTGAGGTTGTGCGGTTCGGCGTCCAAAAACCCGTGCCGCCTCTCCAGCATCGCTTCCACCGGGGGCGGAAGGTTTCTCCCGTTCATCCGGGACACGAAGCGCTCCTTGATGACGTCCAGTTCAGCCGTGACGAGAACCCGGAACGCGTCCTTTGGGAGGAGAGCCAAGTCCTCTTTCTCGCTGATTACGTAGATCACCGTCTTATCGCCTTGCAGCAGGTCGGTAAAAACCCTCTTCGCGTCCGCCTCGTTCTTCGCGAGCTTGAGGTAGTCCTTCCCGGTATAGACCGTCCCACCCGTTTTATCCCGCAGAGCAGCCGCGATACTGCTCTTCCCGGTGCAGCTCTCGCCGAATATTCCTATGACCATCTTGGTTTTCCTTTCGATTAGCCTATAAACTCTCCAGCGCGAGCCCGGCGGCTTCCTGCTCGGCCTGCTTTTTGGTGCGTCCGGTCCCGGTACCTCTCTTGACCTCTTCCACGAACACCTCGACGATAAAGGTTTTGTGATGCTCCGGACCGCTCTCGCTCACGGTGCGGTACACCGGCGCGGGCATCCCGCGCCCCTGCAAGACCTCCTGCAGGCGGGACTTCGCGTCCCGCATCGGAACCGCCGGCGCACGGTTCAGCAGTTCTTCCCTCAAAAGCTTCCGGCAGGGCTCGATCCCGCCGTCGAGGTAGATCGCGGCAAGCACCGCCTCGAACGCATCGGCGAGAAGGGAATCACGCTCCCGCCCGCCGTCCTCGTCCTCCCCTCGCCCGAGCCGAAGGGCTTCGCCCAGCTTCAAGCGCCGCGCCGCCGAGGCGAGGCTCTGTTCGCAGACATAACCGGCGCGGATCTTGGTCAGCTCGCCCTCCTGCTTCCCCGGCTGTCCGGCGTATAGGAACTCCGCCGTGAGGAAACCCAGCACGGCGTCGCCCAAGAACTCCAGCCGCTCGTTATACGCCGCTCCGGCACTCTCGTTCGCGTACGAACTGTGGGTCAGCGCCGTCCGGAGCAGTTCCGGATCGCCGAAACGATAACCCGCGATGGTCACTCGCTTTCGCCCCCCGCCGTGGCTTCTCTGATCGCTTGAATCACGCCCCCGTTCGCAAAATCCCGGGCCTGCCGGATAGCGTTCTTGACCGCCTTGGCATTTGAACTTCCGTGCGCCTTGATCACCGGGGCTTGCAGTCCCAGCAGGGGGGACCCCCCCGTCTCGGCATAGTCCAGAGTCTTCTTAAAGGCGCGCAGGCCGTTTTTTACCATCAGCGCCGAGAACTTGGTCAGCGCATTTTTATAAAACAAATCTTTCAACATATCGGCGAAATACAGTCCCACGCCCTCCATCGTCTTGAGGAAGATGTTCCCCGCGTAGCCGTCGGCGACCACCACGTCGGCCGCACCGAATGCGACGTCCCGCCCCTCAATGTTGCCGACAAAGGTCATAACCCCGGCGTCCCCGGCGTCTTTGAGGAGCCGGTATGCCTCCCGCTGCAGCTCGGGGCCCTTGCTCTCCTCCGTGCCGATGTTCAGCAGCCCCACGCGGGGCTTCTCCATCCCCCACGCCTTCTGGGCGTACAGTGACCCCATATAGCCGAATTGCAGCAGGTATTCCGGCTTACACTCCAAATTTGCGCCGCTGTCGATCATGATCGCGCCGCCCGACTTGGTGGGAATCACCGGCGCGAGCGCAGCTCTCCGGATCCCCTTAATCCGCTTTACCGTCAGGATTGCGCCGGACAGCAGCGCCCCAGTGTTCCCGGCGGAGACGAACGCATCCCCCTCGCCGCCGGCGAGCATCCGCAGCCCCGCGGCAAGCGACGAATCCGGCTTCTCCCGTCCGCTTGTCGCCGGATTGTCATCCATCAGCACCACCTGCTCGGCATGGGCGACGGCAAGCCCCTTAGGAAGGTCACTCACCCCCTGTTCCCGCAGGGCGGTCAGGATATCCTCGCCCCGCCCGATCAGGGTGACCTCCACCCCCAGCTCACCGACGGCGTCCACCGAACCTCGCACGATCTCCATCGGGGCGTTGTCGCCCCCCATCGCGTCTACTAAAATGTGCATTCCTTTCGCCTCCGGCGGCCAAAGAACCTTTTTGAAAACGGTTCTTTGGGATTTCCAAAAAACTTTCCATGATAACGGTGTTGGCTGTTACTTGTTAAAAGACGAAGCGCTCGCTCCGAAATCCGTCTGTACTTCTCCTGCTTGTCCCGCGTGGTCTGATCGTCCGGCAGCGGCGGGAGCAGACCAAAGTGGATCTTGGTAGGCCGGAAAGGATTCCCGTTTGCCGGGTTCGCGATATACGCCCCAAGCGCGCCGATCGCCGTCTCACTTGAAAAGGGGGTTACGGCTTGTCCCAAGGCTTCGGCTGCGGCGTACACCCCGGCGGAGAACCCGGACGCGACTGATTCGATGTAGCCCTCTACCCCGGTAATCTGCCCCGCGAGCCGAATCGAAGGGTGGTTTTTGACACGGTAGGTTTCGTCAAGGCATCTCGGCGCGTCGACATAGCTGTTGCGGTGCATCACGCCGTATTGCAAGAACTCCGCGCCGCGCAGGGCTGGAATCATAGAAAAAACGCGTTTTTGCTCGGGGAACGCCAGATGTGTCTGAAACCCAACCATATTATACACCGTTCCGGCGGCGTTGTCACGCCGAAGCTGCAGGACGGCGTAAGCGCCCTTCCCGGTGGCGGGGTCGCGCAACCCGATCGGGCGCATCGCCGAGAAACGCAGGGTGTCGGCGCCCCGCCGCGCCATCACCTCTACCGGCATACACCCCTCAAAGACGCGGGAGTCGTCAAAGCCTTGCACCGGCGCTTCCCGAGCGCTTCGCAGCTCCGCATGGAAGGCAAGGAAGGTCTCTTTATCCATCGGGCAGTTGATATAGTCCGCCCCGCCCCGTCCGTACCGCGCGCTCTCATAGGCGAAACGCATGTCCACGCTGTCGGACGCGATCAACGGCGCGGACGCATCGAAAAAACTCAGCGTCCCGGTACCCAAAAGACTTGTCAGATCTTCAGCGAGGGCGCCGTCGGTCAGGGGTCCCGTCGCCGCGATGACAAACCCTTCTCGGGGAAGAGTTTTCATTTCATCGCACACAACTGTTATGCGGGGGTGGGTTCGCACAGCTTCGGTGACGGCGGCGGAAAAGGCTTCCCGGTCCACCGCCAGCGCTCCCCCGGCGGGTACGCGTGTCTTGTCGGCGCAGCGCAGGATTAAACTTCCACGGAGCCTCAACTCGGCCTTGAGCAGCCCGGCGGCGTTCTCCAAACGGTCGCCCCGCAGTGAGTTGGAGCAAACAAGCTCGGCGAAGCCGTCACTTTTATGGGCGGGAGAACGCCGGAGCGGTTTCATCTCGGTTAGCGTCACCGTCAACCCACGCTCGGCGCACTGCCAAGCGGCTTCACAGCCCGCAAGTCCCGCCCCGATGACATTGATCATCCTTTTTTCATTCTCTTGGGCGTTGCTTTCTTCGCCGCCGGCTTCTTCGCGGCGGTTTTCTTGGCGGGTGCCTTTTTCTCGGTCTCCGCCCCTTCGGTCGCTTCAGCTTTCTTCTTATACCCCCGGTTTTCCTCGGGGACGAAGGATTTGCATACCGGGTTCTCGCAGATCGGCACCTTTTGGTAGCGCACCCGGAACAAGGTCTTGCCGCAGTCGGGGCAGGCAGTCTTTTGGGGTGTGTCCCACGTCATAAAGGAACAACCCGGGTTCTTTTCACAGCCATAATAGGAGTAGCCCTTCCGGGACTTCTTCTTCAACACGACGCCTCCGCAGAGAGGGCATAGCCCTTCGGTCGGCTCGCTCAGGGGACGGGTGTTGGTGCAGTCGGGGTAACCGGTGCAGGCGACATACCGCCCGAACCGTCCGTATTTGATCACCATCGGCTTGCCGCACAGGTCGCATATTTGGTCGGTCGGCTCGTCCGGAATCCGAATCCGCCCGTTTTGCAAATCGGCTTCGGCGGCATCCCGGATTTTGGAGAAAGCGTCGTAGAAGGCGCGGAGCATCGCCCGCCAGTCCTTCTTGCCGTTCTCCACCTCATCGAGCCCCTCCTCCATCCGCGCGGTGAAGGCGACATCCACGATGTCGGTGAAGCGGTCCTTCATATAGCCGGTCAGCACTTCGCCCAGCGGCGTAGGGCGGAGCTGACGGTCCTCACGGAGGACGTACTCCCGGTCGGCGATGGTCGAGAGAGTGGGCGCGTATGTGCTGGGGCGTCCAATCCCCTGTTCCTCCATCGCCCGGATCAGGGTTGCTTCGGTATACCTCGCGGGGGGCTTTGTAAAATGCTGCTTCGGCTCGATCTTGTCCAGCTTCAGCGGCTCGCCTTCGCTCAGGTCCGGAAGCGCGCCGTTGTCCTCGGCGTCGTCCTTGGAGGCTTCGTAAACCGCCGTGAACCCGGCAAAGGTTTGGGTCGTGTGGTTCGCCCGGAAAATCTCTCCGGCGGACACGCTGTCGATCGTCAGCAGGTCGTAAACCGCATGCTGCATCTGGCAGGCGATGAACCGGTCCCAAATCAATTTATACAGCTTGAATTGGTCGTCGTTCAGCGAGGCTCGCGCCATCTCAGGGGGTAACTCCACATAACTCGGGCGGATTGCCTCGTGGGCGTCCTGCGCTCCCGCTTTGGTCTTATAGACACGCGGCGCGTTGGGCAGGTACGCCTTGCCGTACCGTCCCAAAATAAAGTCCCGGGCGTCCGCGACCGCCTCCTCGCTCAGCCGAAGACTGTCGGTACGCATGTAGGTGATCAAACCGGTCAACCCGTGCCCTGCGACCTCCACCCCTTCGTAAAGCTGCTGCGCCAGCGCCATTGTCCGCTTGGGGGCGAACCCCAAACGGCTGGACGCTTCCTGCTGGAGAGTGGAGGTGGAGAAGGGCGGGGAGGGGTTCCGTTTCTTCTCGCTGTGGGTCACAGAGCGCACCGAGAAGGGGTTTGCCTTTACCTTTTCGAGAATCGCCGCCGCCTCTTGCTCGTTTTTAACCTCGGTCTTTTTACCGGTCGTCTCCGGACCGAAGTAGGCGGCTTCGAACGTCCCCGCGCCTTTGAGCCGGCTCAGGGTCACGGTGAGGGACCAATACTCCTCCGGGTTAAACGCCCGGCGTTCCAGCTCCCGATCTACGACAAGCCGGGTCGCGACCGATTGCACCCGTCCGGCGGACAGCCCGCTCTTGATCTTTCGCCAGAGGAGGGGTGAAATCTCATAGCCGACGATTCGGTCGAGAGCGCGCCGCGCCTGCTGGGCGTCGATCAGCGGATAGTCCAGCCCGCGCGGGTTTTGGATGGCTGTTTGGACTTCCTTCTTGGTAATCGCGTTAAACGTCACCCGGTTGTGCTGGTTGCCGGGTAAGCTCAGCAGCTCCGCGACATGCCACGAGATTGCCTCCCCCTCGCGGTCGGGGTCGGTCGCGAGGAAAACAGTATCGCTCTTCTTTGCCGCCGCCTGTAGTTTTTTAATCATTTCTTCTTTGCCCTCAATCGGCACATACTGCAAGGTGAACGTCTCATCCATCCCCTTGCCGCTCTTGGGCAGGTCGCGCAAATGTCCCATCGTCGCCATCACGGTGTAGTCGGTCCCGAGATACTGACCGATCGTCCGCGCCTTCGCGGGAGACTCCACAATCACTAATTTAGGCAATGGTCAACCTCCAGATATACGAAATTACGTAATATTGAAAACATACCGCCTGCCGGCAATCTGGCCCACAGTTCCTTCCAGCTCCAGCATGGTAAGCTCGCTCAGCACCAATGGGGCGGGCAACCCGGTCACCTCGATAATCTCGTCCGCCGACATCGCGGCCCCGCCGATAGATAAGAGGATCCTCTGCTGGTCTCCGGAAAACTCTTTGACGCGCTCGGTCAGGTCGATCACCGTAACCTCTTCCTCGGGCGGCGTTCCCTTCTCTTGGGCGGGCTGTTTCATACGGGGCATGTGGGACGGCACGGATGGCGCCGCTTGGAGTATCTTATGAGGGAAGAGGGCGCGGTATTCGGAGCAGACATCCTCGGCACAGGTCGCAAGGATCGCCCCTTCCCGGATCAGACTGTGGCAACCCGCCGACTCCCTGCTGTCGATACTGCCCGGCACGGCGAATACATCCCGCCCCTGCTCCAGCGCATGGGAAGCCGTGATCAGCGCGCCGCTTCCCGGCGGCGCTTCCACCAGCAAGACACCGAGCGACAGGCCCGAGATGATCCGGTTCCGGGCGGGAAAGTGCGGGCCCTCGCTCTTGGTCCCGGGCGGATACTCGGAGAGCACCAACCCGGCCGCGACGATATCCTCATACAGCTCGCGGTTTTCAGCGGGGTACACCACGTCAGGTCCGCACCCGAGCACCGCCGCCGTGAATTTTCCCGCGCGGAGGGCGCCTAAGTGGGCCGCGGTGTCCAGACCTTTCGCCATCCCCGAGACGATGATCATCCCAAGCGACGCGATTTGGTAGGAGAGCTTTAACGCGCAGTTCTGACCGTACGGTGTGGGGGATCGGGTTCCGACGACACCGAGCGCGGCTTCCTCATCGAAGGAAATCAACTGCCCCTTATAGTAGAGGACCGGCGGAGGGGCGTGGAGAGCCCTGAGCCGTTCGGGATAGACGGCGTCCTGCATGGTGAGGAGCTTGGTGTTGGTCCGTTCGCAGAGCTCCAGAATCCGTTCGGCGCGGTCGGTAGACTTATTCCGTAGCTCCGCGAGGGCCTGCTCGTTCAGCTCGACGGCGGAGAGCCATTCGTCCTCCCCCGCAAAATACACATTCTCGGGACTGCCCAACGCGTCGATCAGCGCGGCGGCTCGGTGCGGCCCCATCCCCCGCATCGACGATAGCCATAGCCAGTATTTTAGCGCGCTCATTCTCTCACCCTTTTCCCAAAAACCAGCAAAGTATCGCGGCGGCGGCGGCAACCCCCAGCGACTCGGCGCGCCCCTTCATCGGGATGGTGACGACCGTCTCCGCCCTTTCGCGAATATCCGGGCGAAGCCCCCGGCCCTCGTTGCCCAGCGCGACGACGCAGTCCGTATAGCGGACCGAACCGACCGGCACGGCGTCATCGCCGAAGCCGGCGGCAACCAGCGTCAATGTCCCGCTTAAAAGGAGGTCAACCGGCGCGGTTGCGATCGGGAGCCGGAACACCGCCCCCATAGAAGCGCGCACCGCCTTGGGGGAGAACGGATCGGCACAGCCGTCGGTAAGCAGCGCCCCGTCCAGCGCGAACGCCTCGGCGGTCCGCAGGATCGAACCGACATTGCCGGGATCTTGAATCCGGTCCAGCAACAGCCACTTCCCCCGTTCGGGCGGCACCGGCTTCGGCGGATCGGGGAGAGGGACGGTAAATAGCAATCCCTGCGGCGTCTCCGACGGGGACACCGCGTCCATCACGCCGGGGGAAAGGGTCACAAGCAGTGTTCCGTCCGGCAGAGCCGGCGGGTTCACCCCTTCGGTTATGGCGACGAGGCCGGGGGTAATCCCGCTCCTCAGCGCGTCGGCAAGCAGCTTCGGACCGTCCGCGAGAAACAGCTTCTCGCTCCGCCGGAAGGTCGGGTCAGACGCGAGCCGCCGGAGCTTTTGGATCAACGGGTTGCGGCGGGAGGTGATGTCAGCCATTGAGGACGTCCCGCAGGCACTGCGCGGCGATGTCCCGGCGCTTCGCGTCCGCCTCCGAACCCTCTTTCGGGTTTTTGATCAATCCGAACATCGCCTCTCCCGAAAGCCCCGCCCTGTCCATTACGGGAGAACCGGCCAGCGGCACCAAAAAGGGCAGCTCCGGGTCGGCGGGAAGCCCCAGTTCGGCGGCGGGGACAAACAGCTCGGGGATCTGGGAAAAGAATTCCCGTAACCCTTCCCCGATGATATACAGGTTCCTCTCCTCATCAACGAAGGAGACGTGGAGCAGCTCCCAATTCAGCATTTCCTCCTCGGACAGATAGAGGGTGCTGCTCCCGGCGACAATCCCCCGCGTCTCGTTCCAGTACGCCGTTAGGAGATCCGCCTGAGGGGACCCGATCGGCTTGTCCGACGCCAGAGTCAGGTTGACGTCGGGGACCACCCGGGTCACCACCGAGTGGATCGCGAACGCCGTGAGGATTGCCGCAAACAGCACGGCAGCCGTGTGGAGCCGGTAGTGATACCAATAGACATTGACGAACCAGTAGCGAAACTTTTTAAGCATCGGGCTTCATTGTCGGGAAGAGGAGCACGTCCCGGATCGACGGGGAATCGGTCAGCAGCATAATCAGCCGGTCAACACCAAATCCCAGACCCCCGGTGGGCGGCATCCCAATCTCCATCGCGGTCAAAAAATCTTCATCCACACGGGCGTCCACACCTTGAGTTCGGCGCTTCGCCACCTGATCCTCAAACCGCTTCCGCTGGTCTATCGGATCGTTTAGCTCGGAGAAGGCGTTTCCCGCTTCCCGCCCGTAGATAAAGAATTCAAACCGCTCGGTGAAGAGCGGGTTCCCCGGAGTCCTCTTCGCGAGGGGAGAAATCTCCACCGGATAATCCATCACGATGGTGGGCTGGATCAGCTTCGGTTCGCATAGCTCCTCAAATAGCGCCACGAGACATTCCCCCTTAGTGAATCGCTCGCCGCAGGGTACGTTCAAGGCGCGCACGGCATCCCGGGCTTCGGCGTCGCCGCCCCAGCCGCTGTAATCCGCGCCGGTGATCTCGCGCACGGCCTCCGCCATCGTCAACCGCTTCCAAGGGGGCGTGAGGTCGATCTCCTCCCCCTGATAATGCAGCACCGGAGATCCGCAGACAGTCACAGCCACATGATAAAAAAGCCGCTCGATTAAGTCCATCATCCCTCGGTAATCGGTGTAGGCTTGATAGAACTCACACATCGTAAACTCCGGGTTGTGCTTGACGCTCATCCCCTCGTTCCGAAAATTCCGCCCGATCTCAAACACCCGGTCGAAGCCGCCGACCACAAGGCGCTTTAGGTAGAGCTCCAACTCGATCCGCAGAAGCATAGGCAGGTTGAGGGTATTGTGGTGGGTCTTGAAGGGGCGGGCGTCCGCCCCGGTGTCGATCATGTGCAGGATCGGCGTCTCAACCTCAAGGAAGCCCTCGTCCGCGAGGAAGCCCCGGATGGCGGAGATCGCTTTGCTTCGCTTGAGAAAGGTATCCCGTACGCCGGGGTTGACTATCAGGTCTAGGTAGCGCTGGCGGTAGCGGGTCTCGGTGTCGGTCAGTCCGTGGAATTTTTCCGGCAGGGGACGCAGACTCTTGCTGAGCAGCTCGATCTTAGTGACATGCACCGAAATCTCGCCCCGCTTAGTGCGGAACGCGGTCCCCTCCGCGCCGAGGATGTCGCCGATGTCCCACTTCTTAAACTCGCCGAACATCTCCTCGCCCAGATCGTCTACTTTGACATAGAGCTGGATCCGCCCGGATGTATCCTGAAGGTCGCTAAAAAACGCCTTCCCCATGTCCCTCTTGGACATCTGGCGTCCGCAGACCCGCACGGTCTGACCCTCCAACCCGTCGAAGCCGTCCTTGATCTCCGCCGCGTGGTGGGTTTGATCGTATTTTGTCACAAGGTAGGGGCTCCGCCCCTCGGCGGTTAAGGCCGAGAGCTTGTCCCTCCGTATCCGAAGCAGTTCGCCGAAATCCTGATCCATCGGGTTTCCTCCAAAAAGGCGCGGACGGCCATAGGCCGCCCTTTACGCCAGAATTTCTAAAACGCGGTACCGGAGCTTACCCATCGGCACGTCCACCGTCAGTTCCTCGCCGACAGACTTTCCGACCAGCGCCTGCCCGAAGGGCGATTCGTCCGAAATACGGGATTCCATCGGATTGGCCTCCTGACTTCCGACGATCGCAAAGGTCTCCCGCTCGCCGCTTTCGAGGTCCTCCACCGTCACATGGCAGCCGGGGGCGACCCGTTCGGTGGAGATGTGGTCGGTCTGCAGTATCACCGCGCCGGCGAGGATGTTCTCCACCTCCAAGATACGTGAAAATACCCTGCCCTGCTCGTTCTTCGCCTCGTCGTACTCGCTATTTTCCGATAAGTCACCGAATTTGCGGGCCTCTTTGATCTGTTCCGCCACTTCCTGTTCCCGTACCGTACGGAGGAAGTGCAGCTCGTTTTCCAGCTCGGCGTACCGCTCCGGAGTCATCTTGAACTGTTTTTGCACAATGAACCATCCCTTTCACAGCTCGCTGAGCCTAAGAGTAAATGAAAGTATACGGGAAACTTAACGATTTGTCAACTATAACCGTGAAAGTTTATAGTTTAACCAACGCTCCCCAGAGGGTCAGCCCCCGGATCCCGATCTCGTCGGTCAAAACCTGCTCGGTCGCGAGCAGCGCCGCCAACATCGCTCCGTTGTCACAGCCAACCGGCCAATTCCGGCGGAAGGATCGGGGCGGCTCCAGCGCCGCGCCGTCGATCAGCAAACCTCCGGTCAGGGCGGGAACCGCGCCGGTGAGGTTCAGAACCACGGCGTCGTCCGGCACGTCCAGCTTCTCCTCGGGGCATTCAAAGAGGAGAACGACATCGAGGAACCCCTCCGAGTGCCGCACCGGAGCGTCGGACGCCGCGACCCCGAAGCGCTTGCGGAGCAGATAGCAGACAGCTTCGCTGTCGGGACCCGCGAGAATATGCAGGTTGCCGGTCCAAGAGGTGAGCGCGCTTGCCGCGTTAATCAGCTCGTTCGTCGCCCGGCGGGCGAACAGGAGGACCCGCACGCGGTCCCACTTCACCCCGGCGGTCTCGACCGCATAGCGGCAGAGCGGAGCGGCTAAGCGCCGCAGCAGGGGCACGGGAGTGGAGACCGCCAATCCGTACCCGGCGGCCTCTTCGGCATAGGGGAACCCTTCCGGGAGGACGATCCCGATGATCCCGGCCCTCCGAAGAAACTCAAATATATGACGCGCCCTGCGGCGCACCGTACCCTTGCGCGCGCCAAGGGGCACCTCCAGCGTCACATTCAGATAACTCGGCTTCTCCCGCCCCTCGGCTGTAAACCCCCGCGCGAAGGGATCAAACCGGCGGGGCACCGAAGCGACTTCCAATACGGCAAACATACCATATCCCCCCTTTTGTATGGGGGATATATATGACCGTCACCGCCCGGTTAGTACCTCCAGTGCGGCCGCCAGCTGCCGGTCTGCCGCGGGGTCGAAGGCCGGAGTCTCGCCTTCTGCGGGCAGGACTTCCCTGTCGGGGGTCAGGCCGATTCCGTCAAGGCTGATCCCTTTCGAGGTGAAGTATTCCATCGTGGAGAGGTACAGCCCCGAGCCGTCGTCTAAGCGGAAGGTATCCTGCGCGTAGCCCTTCCCGCCGGTAGCTTCGCCCACCAAGGTCGTCCAGCCGAACTCCTTCAGGTCGGCCGCGAACAACTCCGCCGCGCTGACACTGTCTTTGTTGATCAGGGTGACCGACGGCAGATCCACCGATTCAACGGCGGTGGAGGAATACACCTCGGTCTGCCCGCTCCGGTCCCGCAAGGTCACAAGCTCCCCTTCGGGGAGGATCCGGTCGAGGATTTTTATCAGCTTGTCCAGCTCACCCCCGGGATTGTCCCGCACGTCATAGACGAGGGCGGTGACCCCGGCATCCAGCAGGTTCTGGAGGTGTTCGATGAAGTCGGCGTCCGAGCGCTCGTTGAAGTTCTTGATCCGGATGATCCCCACGCCGTCGATGATCGTGGAGGTCACTGTGTCAACATAGATCACCTGCCGCACGATGTCAGCGTCAAAGCTGCCCCCTCCCTCGGAGGGACGCTCGACGGTCAGCTTCACCGAGGTGAACTCCTCGCCGGCGATCATCGCGGCGGCGGCGTCATAGCCAATCTCGGCGACCGCCGCGCCGTCCACATGGGTGATCCGGTCGCCGGGAAGGAGGCCCGCGCCTTCGGCGCCCGTCCCCGGGATGACCCGGAGGATATAGATATACCCGGTCTGTTCCGGGTCGGTTTCGATCCCGATCCCGGCGATGCTGTTTTTTCGGTTCGCCAGATACACCTCAAACTCCGCCGGGGTGAAATAGCGCGACCACGGATCCCCGAGGCTCTCCACCACGCCGGCCGCGGCACCCTGCGCCTGCGTCCCCCGGTCCGTCCCGCCCACGAAGTTGTTGTCGATATAGTCGAGGGTATCGAAGAAGGTCTTTAGCTCAGACCTGTGTGAGCCATAGATTTCGAGCTGATCGGAGAAGTCGTCCGACACGAAGGAGTAGGTGACGACATAGGTCAGCAGTCCGGTCAGCGCCATCAGGACGGCTACGGTAATCAGGTTAACCCTTTTTTTCATTTGGAAAGCTTCCTCATACGTTCTATTGTTTCAAAAGCCCCGGTTTCTCCGGGTCCACAGGCGCGCCGTTCTGGTGGATCTCGAAGTGGAGGTGATTTCCTGTGCTCACCCCGGTCGAGCCTATGTAGCCGATAGTATCCCCCTTATCCACAAAGGTACCCACCTTCTGCCCGTCCGCGAACTTGGACATATGCGCGTAGAGAGTCGCCTGCCCGCCGCCGTGGTCCAGCACGACATAGTTGCCGTAACCCGCGTATTTCTTCCGGATGATGATGGTGCCGCTGTTCGACGCGACGATTGGCGTCCCCTTGGGGGTCGGGCTGATGTCGATGCCGTTGTGCTGCTTGACAACCTTATAGACGGGGTGCAACCGCTTGCCGAAGTGGCTGGAGATATGATAGTACCCCGGAACCGGCCACATGTATTCACCGCCGACATACGGGTTGTTCAATCTCTTCTGCTCGGCGATGAACTCGTCATACGCTTTTTGCTCGTCCCTATACTCCTGTTCCGCCGCAGCGATCGATTCTTGCTGTTTTTTGATGTCCCCCTCGGTGCTGTACACCTCGGCCTCAATCCGGGCCAAGTCGAGGGTATAGGCGTTCATCAGCCGGTCGGCGTCCCGGGAGAGGGCCGCAAGCTCGCTCTGCCGCGCCGCGAGGTCCTGCCGCACAGTCTCCTGCTCCTGCAAGCCAAGCACAAAAGTCTCCCTGTCCGCGAGGATCTGGCGGCTCTTCGCCAACAGTTCCTCCTCCAAGGCTTTGTCATGCTCCATGATGACGTTTACGGCGTCCCAGCGGGTCAGCAAGTCGGTCAGGCTCTCGGCGCGGAGCAGGATACTCAGGTAAGAGATGTTCCCCATTCCCTCCATTGCCCGGATCCGCTCGGCGTACTGCGCCTGCAGCGCTTTTTCCTCCGCTTCCGATTCGTCCAGCACCTTCTGGCATTCCGCGAGCATTACCTTATACCCCGCCAGAAGCTCGTTTGCCGCCGCAATCTCCTCCTCGAGGTTTCCGATCAGGATGTCGTACTGCTCCTTCTGCTCGATGATCCCGGCTTGGCTGTCCTGCACCTTACCGAACGCGCCCTGCAACTGGGCTTTCTCGTCCTTTAAGTGGCTGAGGGCGGCTTTCTGCTGCTTGATCTGTTCTTTCTGCCTATCCAGCTCCCGCTGGGTCGGCGCGCCCGACGCCGTCGGGATCATGCTCAAAATACCGCCGCCGATTGCCGTCAAAAGCATCAGCGCGGCAAGGATGACCGCGACCACGGCGATCCGTCTGCGACTTTTCTGCGACATCTTGTTTCCTCCTTCGGGTGGGACGGGCGACCGCACGGAATCGCCCCTACGGGGTTACGCCCGCAGATATTTCCGGATTGTCAGTACGCTGCCGAAGACGCCCACCAAAAACCCGGTTAGCAGGAAGACCGCCAGCACAGGAAGCCACAGTTCCCCGAACGAGATGAGCTGGATCGGCGTGATCGGGCGCAGCAGCGAGTCCGCAAAGCGGTTATATGCCAGCGCCTGCAGGAAGTAAGCCAAAAGCCCCGCCATCAGGCCCAAAAGAAACCCCTCCACCACGAAAGGCCAGCGGATAAACCCCTTCGCGGCGCCCACCACCCGCATGATGGCGATCTCCTCCCGCCGCTCAAAGGTCGCGAGCTTGATGGTGTTCTGCATGATAAATAACGACACAACCAACAGCGCCAAGATAAAGACGACCGAGACGACCCGCACGACCCGCCGGATCGAGAGGAGGGAGTTCAAAAGATCCCGCTCCACATTGACGGCGGCGACCCCCGGGAGCGCTTCCAAGTCCCGCGCGGTCTCCTCGGCGTACTGCACGTTGACCAGATAGACCTTGTAGCGATGGGGGAAAATATCAGGGGTAAACGACTGCATCAGGAGCGGGTCTTCCAGCTTCTCGACGTACTGCGCGAAAGCGTCCTCGCGCGGGAACCACTCCGCCTCGTAGACGTTTTCGATACGGTTGATCTGAGTGCCGACGCTCCTCGCGGCGGCGTCGCTTAGCGACTCGTCGATCTCGACGACAATTTCACTGCTCTGCTCCATCTCGGTGACCATCGCTTGGATATTGACCGCGACCAACGAAAAGCTGCCCATAATCAAGAGACACGCGGTGATGACGCCGACTGCGGCAAAGGACGAGAAGGCGTGGAGAAAAATCCCTCTAAACCCCTCGGTGAAGTAATATCGCAACGTATGCCTGTTCATTCCCGGGCACCCGCTCTGCGCGGGTCGTTGGTGTAATACCCGCCCTGTCCGTCATGGATAATCCGGCCCCCGTCAATAGCGACGACGCGCTTCGCGAACCGGTTGACAAGCTCCCGCTCGTGGGTCACCGCCAGCACGGTGGTGCCCAGCGCGTTGATCCGCTCCAACAGTGTCATAATCTCAAGGCTCCGCGCCGGATCGAGGTTCCCGGTCGGCTCGTCCGCGATAATCACCATCGGATTGTTGATCAGCGCCCTAGCGATGGCGACCCGCTGCTGCTCGCCCCCCGAAAGCTCGTAGGGACGCCGCCGGGCTTTATGCGAAAGCCCCACCAAGTCGAGGACATAGGGCACCCGCTTCTTAACGTCTTTTGGCGCCGCGCCGACGGCCCGCATGGCGAACGCGACGTTCTCGAAGACATTTTTCTTCTCGATCAGCCGGAAATCTTGGAAGATCACGCCCAAGGTACGCCGCAGCAATGGAACGGCATTGGGACGTATCGTGTTGATGTTGTAGCCGTTGACCATCACCTTCCCCTCACTGGGGCGGATCTCGCTGGTCAAAAGCTTGATGATGGTGGACTTCCCCGAACCCGAAGGACCGACCAGAAAGACGAACTCGCCGTCGTCAATGCGGAGGGTCACCCCTTTGAGGGCTTTTGTGCCGTTGTCATAGGCCTTGTATACGTCTATCAAACGTACGATAGGATCACCCTCCCCGTCCTTTATGCCCCATGCGCAGCAAGATATTTGCTCACAAGCATCGCAACCTTAAAGGTCACGGCGTTATCGAATTCCCGCAGGTCGATCCCGGTCAGCCGCCGGATCTTGTCCAGCCTATAGACAAGGGTGTTCCGGTGGACAAAGAGCTTCCGTGAGGTCTCGCTAATGTTGAGGGAGTTCTCAAAGAAACAGCGGACGGTGTCCAGCGTCTCCCGGTCGAGCGATTCCAGCCCGCCTTCCTTAAAGACTTCCGCGAGGAACATCTCGCACATCTTGGTGGGAAGCCGGTAAATCAACCGCCCAAGCCCCAAGTTATCATAGGTCACGATATTTTTCGCGGTATCAAATACCTTCCCCACTTCGATGGCAATCTGCGCCTCTTTATATGAAGCCGCGAGGTCTTTGAGTTGAGCGCACACCGACCCGATCCCGATCACGGCGTCGATTTGCAGTTCGTTTTGAAGCGTGTCCTGAATCGCGACTGCGAGCTCGCTCACTTCCTCGGTGTCCCCGTCCACGTCTTTAATCAAGACAGTCTCCCGCTCGGTCACCGAAATCACAAAATCCCGGCTCCGTTCGGGGAAAAGGTCCCGCAGGGTGTCCGGCACAGCGTTCTCGCTGTTCAGGACATTCTGCCGCACCAGCAGCACGGCGCGGCTCCGGGCACCGTCCAGCCCCATCTCGCGGCTCCGGGCGTAGATGTCGCCCGGGAGCATATTGTCGAGGAGGATATTTTTCACGAACGTCTCCCGTCCGTGTTTCTCGTCGTGGTAGTCCTGCGCACTGCCAAGCCCCACGGCGGCAAGGCCGCAGAGGGAGCGCGCGACCTCGTCGGTGCCCTCGGCAAAGGCGGAGTAGCGCGGCTGTGACCGGCGCAATGTCTTGAAGGTAAATCCCTGCGCCGTGAAGAAGCCCTTCGCGAGCGCCATCGCGCCCGCCGCCTCGCCCCAACTCTGCCCGAGAACCTTGGTGTCGGAGCACGCTGAAACCGTGCCGTCGGGCGCGATGACGCCCAGCATCCGGTCGGTGGATTCCGCCATCTCTGTGATCGCCGGTTGGAAAACGATATTTGCCATTATGAAACCCCCATACAACCATATACTATACCGCTTTTTTTACCAGTATGCAAGGGTATGTTTACATAATTCATTTATAATTAACATTTGCAGGGGGAAGCCCTGTGTGGCGTCCCCCCCGGCGATACCGTCATTCATCTATATAAATCGGATGCGTTTTCAAGTCCGGCAGCTCGTCGTGGGTTACAACGAGCTCGCTGTTGTAGACCTTTCGCAGCATTTCGTTTTCGGTGTAGCTCTCGCCGCTGACAAAGTCGCCGTTCCAGACGCACCACCAGCTCCACAGCGATCCGTCACGAGAGGCCAGATCGGGGTCGAACAGCACCCCGTTTTCACTCAGCGTGATCATCTTGGGGGCGTCGGTGTAGCTCAGCGCCGTGAGGAAACGGTTGACTTGGGAGGCATAGGAGCGCTGCTCGGCGTAGACGTCCTCCCCGATAATATCCGCCATATTGTCGCCCGGATACCAGTTTTTGTGCTGCCCATTCCAAACCCAGATTAAGTTTGTCAGGTTGTGGAGGTTTGTCAGGCGGTCATAGAGGAGGGCATACAGCTCCAGATACGACTCGCGGTCGGTCCCCCACCAGAACCAGCCGCCGCTGGCTTCATGCAGCGGACGCCACAGCACCGGCACCCCGGCATCCCGGAGGATTGTCAGCTCCGCCGCGATGGCGTCAATGTCGCGGATCAGCGCGTCGTAGCCCTCGGGATCATCTCCATCCATGATCTCCTTGAAGAAGCCGGGTTCGGTGTGCTCGGTGTAGAACGCGCTCCACCAATCCCCGGTGATATATTGCTCCGGCGCGTTCCAATGCCAGCAGAAGGTCACGATGGCGTTGTTCTCCCACGCCTCGATCGCGGCTTCCACCTCGGTGGAGCGCGCGCCGTTCGCGACCCGGGACGGGGTGTAGTCGATCATATCCAGTCCGATAACCGCCGGGCGTTTTCCGGTCAGCTCATAGATGTGCTCCGCCTCGCCGCCGAACAACCCGTGGTCACTTTGCCAGTCGCCCTGACTCTGCTGACCCGCGAGGCTGACGCGCCCGTAATTGACCGCGAGGTAGCTCATCAGCGCCAGCGCGTTGTCGTCGGCGTTCGGGTTGACAAGCCCGGCAGGAACGTTGTACACATTGCCGTCGGGCGTGCCTTGGGGAGTCAGGGTCAGCGACTTGACCGAGATCCAACCCCACACGGCGGTAAGGGCAATTGTGTGCTCCCCCTTTGTCAGGTAGATATTCTGCAGGGCGGACGGTTCATACTCAGCGCTGTCGGTCACCAGCGTCCCCGCCGGTTCGCCGTCAATTCGGACGGTGTTCTCTTTGTAGCCGCCGGAAGACTTCGCCTCGAAGTCCAACCGGTAAAACCCTTCGTAGGTGAGGTTGACGGTAAACTCCAGCATATCCAGCGGGTCTTTCTGCTCGAACATCCCGGCTCCGCCGTCGCCGCTCAGCCGCAGGGAACCGTACAGCGCCGCGTCTGCCGCTTGGATAGTGACCGGGTCTTGGCCGGATTGCCCCGGTGCGAGCGGTTCCGCACGCGTCGGCACGGGCGCTTCAAACGGCGGCCGCGGCAGTCGTTCCCGGGCAGCCGGCACGGTTGGCGAAGCCGCCGCTTCGGGCGTCCGGCTCGGGATGTCCGATATTTTCGGTATAGCCGAAGACTTGACCGGCGCGCCGCACCCGCACAATGTCAACAACACAATTGCCAGAACGGGAGCAATCCCCCGCATAAGATGATATTTCATTTCTTTACCCCTCCCGCACAACAGTATACCGGAACTTCCCCCGGTTTGCAAGTAGAGGTGATTCTGGGGTCAGTACCAAGTTAATGTTGGAGATACGGCGTACTTGACATGATTGCTTGGATGTGGCAAACTATAGACGTACGGTATTTTCCTTAACCGCACAGCAAAGCGTTGGACAGGAGGATGTCACCTATGGATATAGATAAAATAGAAGTCAAGTATATGCCAACTATAACAGAAAATCAACTGTGGGATTTTTATCTTCGCAACAACATTTGCGAGGTGGGTCACGGCAAGAAAGAAGCGGTAAAACCGCTGAAGTTTAATCCGTATATTGTCGGACAATGAGATCCTGACTGACGATGTAAAAACCAAAGCCCTTCGCCTGACTGACAGCGGTTTCGGTATACTTTGCCGATAGATAAATGCCGAAAGCACCCGAAAGGAGCCCTATGACAATTCCTAACGACACCTTAACCTCCATCACAGCCCAGCTGGCTTCCGAGTTCAAACTGACAGAGGCGCAGGCGCTCGCGACGGCTACGCTGATCAACGACGGTAACACGATCCCGTTCATCGCCCGCTACCGCAAGGAGGCGACCGGTGGGATCGACGATGTGACCCTCCGCGATTTCGACGAGCGGCTGACTTACCTTAAAAACCTCGGAGCCCGCAAAGCCGAGGTAATTCGCCTGATCGAGGAGCAGGGCAAACTCGCGCCGGAACTCCGGGCGGAGATTGAGAAAGCCGTCGTCCTACAACGAGTCGAGGACCTATATAAACCCTTTAAAAAGAAACGGACGACGCGGGCGAGCAAAGCCAAGGACGCCGGGCTGGAGCCACTGGCACAGCTTATTTGGGCACAGAAACTGACAACCGGCGACCCGCTTGCGCTTGCCGAACCCTATATCAACGTTGACGGCGGCTTCCCCGACGCGCAAGCGGCGCTTTCGGGCGGGTGTGACATCCTCGCCGAAATGGTCGCTGATGACGCCGACACGGTCGCGTTTTTACGGGACTTTACCCGCAAAAACGGCGCGGTGGTGAGCGAAGCGACCGACGCCGAGGAAAAGACCGTCTACGAGATCTACTACGATTTCCGCGAACCGGTCGCGAAAATCCCGAACCACCGGATTCTCGCCATCAACCGGGGTGAGAGTGAGGAAAAATTGAAGGTCAAGATCGATGTCCCGTTTGACCCCGCCATGCTGGAGCGCCGGTACCTCAAAAACCCCTGCATCTTTACCGACTTGCTGAAGGCGACGCTCGCTGACAGCTACAAGCGGCTGATTGCGCCGGCTTTGGAGCGCGAGGTGCGCCGGGAACTGACCGAACGCGCGCAAACCGAGGCGATCAAGGTGTTCGCGAAGAACACCGAGAACCTGTTGTCCGCTCGCCCGGTCAGGAATGCGCGGATAATCGCTATCGACCCCGGTTACCGCACCGGCTGTAAGGTCGCCGCGCTGGACGAAACCGGAAAGCTGCTGGACTACACGACAGTCTACCCCACCCCACCGAAAAATGATACCGCCGGGACCCGGCGCGTGCTGGAAAGCTACACGGCGAAACACAACATCAACACCATCGTGATCGGAAACGGCACCGGGAGTCGTGAAACGGAGGAGTGCGTCGCGGACTTCACCGAGGGAAAGCCGGTCCAATATACCATCGTCAACGAGGCGGGCGCGTCGGTCTACAGCGCATCCAAACTCGCGAGCGAGGAATACCCCGATCTGGACGTGACCACTCGCGGCGCGATGTCGCTGGGGCGGCGCTTACAAGACCCGCTCGCCGAGCTGGTGAAGATACCGCCCAAGTCGATCGGCGTTGGGCAGTATCAGCACGACCTAAACCAAGCGGCGCTCGAAATTGCGCTGACAGCAAGCATCGAGAACGTCGTTAACCGGGTCGGCGTGGACTTGAACACGGCTTCGCCGTCGCTTTTAAGCTATGTCGCGGGGATCGGCGCGGCGGTAGCGAAGAACATCGTACGCTACCGCGAGGCGAACGGCGCGTTTACCTCGCGAATACAGCTCAAAAAAGTCCCCAAGCTCGGCGAAAAAGCTTTCGGGCAATGCGCAGGTTTCCTCCGAATCCGGGACGGCAAGGAGATGCTGGACAACACCGGCGTCCATCCCGAGAGCTATGCCATCGCCCGGGAAGTAATCAAGCGGGGCGAGGTCGCCGACGTCCCCGCCCTCGCAAAAGAGTTGGATGTGGGTCTGCCGACCCTGCGCGACATTATCGCGGAGATACAGAAGCCGGGGCGGGACCCCCGGGACGACGCGCCGCCGGTGGTATTCAGCAAGCGCGTAAAAACATTGGACGACCTATCGATCGGGATGGAACTGACCGGAACCGTCCGGAACGTGGTGGATTTCGGCGCGTTTGTGGACATCGGCGTCAAGAACGACGGACTTGTGCATGTCTCAAAGATCGCGAAACGGTTTGTGCGCCACCCGAGCGAGGCCGTCGCCGTCGGCGACACGGTGAAGGTCTGGATACTCAACATCGACCGCGAACGGGGCAAGGTCGGGCTGACGATGGTAGGGGGATAGCCTCCTACTCGCCTTTATACTTCCTCCTTGTCGCCATACCTCCCCGCAGGTGGCGCTCCGCTTTGTTCTCATCCAATACTTCTTTGACGGCCGCGTACAACCCTTGATTGTAAAAACGAAGCCGCTCGGACAGGTCTTTATGTACAGTGCTCTTCGATATACCGAACTTTTTTGCCGCGGCGCGGACAGTCGCCTTGGTCTCTATGATGTAAGCCGCCACTTCACAGGCCCTCTCCTCAATGTTCCCCTTCAATCGCCAACCCTCCCCTCCCGGACTACCCGGGTTATCCCTACATGTATATGCGACGGACAATTGAAAATGTATAATTCAGAAGCTCGAGGCCTCCGTGTTCGCCGCAGAGTTATGATGGGACGGGCGGTGGGGGTACGAACCGTTTGGGAGGGACAAGGCAAATGAAGATCAATATTCGCAAACTGACACCCGAGCTTGCCGAAGACTACGCGCGTTTCTTTGACGTGACCCCGCACGACGACGGGACGGTCAAAGACGCGCTGCCTTGCTATTGTGTTACGTGGCGGGACGATCACTCCTACCAAGACGATCCGCGGCACTGGTTCCCCTCCCGGGAGGAGCGGCGGGCGAAAGCGGTGCAATACGTCAAGGAGGGCAGCCTGCAGGGCTACCTCGCTTACAGTGAGGGAGAAATCATTGGTTGGTGCAATGTGTAGTGCTACAATAGATGGGTGACAGAAGGGGAAGAAGAACGCCCCCCGAGATGATATACTGTAGGTGACAAGCCGAACAGAAATATCATAAGAGGAGCGGTCTTCATGAATCAAAG
>JAISVO010000047.1 GCA_031271525.1 Oscillospiraceae bacterium | reverse complement strand
ACGCGCGCAAATTCTTTTCGCATAAGAATCCCCCGTTTCATCACTTGGATGATTGCCATTGTAATCGAGAACGCGGGAGAAGTCTTATAAAATCGCGCATCGCTCTTTTGAAAAGACGGAACGAGTGGTGGGTTAGCCTCAGCTCTTTCTCGATTGCGCGACGGCTCTTACCTTCTTTCATCATTGCTTCTATTGTTGGCAGCAGCGTTTTTATCTTTTGATTTCCTCTTGACATGGCTATCCCCCCATTGTAGTTATTATCCTACAACAGGGGGATTTTTGCTTACTGGACTTGTTCAATCGGGAGGGGTTTTTATTCTCGTTAAATTAAGCTCTTCTCAGCGCCAGCATCATCGCGAAGTGGGAGATGCTGCCCAGCAGGATGAAGATGTGGAACACCTCGTGGAAACCGAACAGCTTGCGGTCGCGGCCCGGCCAACGAAGGGCGTAGAGAATTCCACCGACAGTATAGAACAGGCCGCCGATCATCAGCCAGACAAACGCCGACGCTGGCATTTGCTCGGGAATCGCCCGCAGCAACGGCACAATCGCGACAATCACAAGCCATCCCATCCCGACATACGCGGTAGCGGATACCCAGCGCGGCGCGTTGAGCCAGCAGATTTTGATGATCGTTCCGGCGAGCGCGAAGAACCAGATCACACCGAAGATTGCCCACCCCCACCCCTGACTCACCCGGCGGAGCGCCACCAAGCAGATCGGGGTGTAGGTTCCGGCGATCAGCAGATAGATCATGATGTGGTCGAGCTTCCGCAATGTCTGGCGATACTCGGGACGCACCCGCAGGCTGTGGTACAGCGTGCTGGTGGCGTACAGGCCGACCAGCGCCGCGCCGTACACCGAATAACTGACAATGTGCCATACCGTCCCGACGAACGCCGTGACGGCAATCAGCACACCTATGCCAGCGGTCGCCATCCAGAAGCCGATACCGTGTGTTAGCGCAGAGAACAGGCGTAGCGCGTCGTACGGGGTCCGCTGTTCCTTGTTGTCTTTAGGCATTCGCCGCCTCCTAAAAGATAGGGGCAAACTATGCCGCCCCCAATAGCAGTTTCCCTTAGCCGGCCGTCGGCAACGAGCCGAAGCCGTCCATGATTAATTCTTCCGCGTCCGCCATGTCTATGACGCTACTGCCTTCCGGAAGCCCGATTTCTTCGGTTTGAACAGTGTTCACCGATGTTACCGAAATGTCTACCATTTTGGGGAGGACAATCCCGGAACCCTCCTCCGTTACAGGGGGGACCATTTCGCGGAATTTATTCATCGTCTCTTCGGGTGCGCGGAACACCATCTCAACGCTGTGCTTCTTTTGCTCGTCTTTGCCCTCGGCTTTTACGGAAAACATAAGCTCAAAGTTGGGAAGTTCCGCAATGTCCAGCACTTTTGCAGCTGTCAGCGCTTCCTCCGCGTACTGGATCACATCGGCACCGGTTATTGCTGCGTCTGGCATACCGAGCGCGGTGACAAACTGCTTCAGGGTACCAGCGACCTCCTCACCGTTTCCGGCAACCAGCTCCAAAACCGAAGTAAGCAGATTGATGAAGGACTCCGTGTTGAGGGACAGGGTGTATACGCCGCCTTTTTCTGTCAGGGTCTTGTCAAAGTCCTCGGTGAGGACTGCCGCAGCGTTTTCTTTGAACGCGCCGCTGAGTTTTTCGGATAGACCCGTGAGGAGCGCCGCCACATCGGTGTCCTCGGGCGGCGCAAAGGACCCGTATAAAGGATCATCTGAGCCGGCTATCTTGATATAGTCGTACTCCCCCAACGCGAGCAAACTGGGCATTGCCAACGAGAGATACGGCCCGGCAAGATCGAGGATTTCTGTGCCGATGTACAAGTCCGTACCGTCAACAATAAAGGATACAAGGGGTTCAATTTCGCTATCCTCGCCGATCCAGCCCAGCTTGATCTCCGCGTTGCCGTCATAGGCCTTGCTGACGATGTCCAGTCCGATCTTTTTATTTTCCACAAAGCTGAAGTCTTCGGTCATCCCGGCCATCATCACAGCACCCATGAAAGCCTCAAAGGACATATACTCCGCATCGTCCGAAGTCTTAATGATCAGCTGTGAGTGGTTTGCCGGATTCTGCTCCCCGACCATATAGAGTGATGCGTTGATGAAGCCTTCCAGCCTGCTTTGGAACCCGCACGCCCCCAAGGTTAGGACCAGCACAGCACAGAGAAACAGCGCTGCGCCCCTTCTGAGTGTTTTCATAATTTTCATGATTAAGAACTTCCTTTCCTAAATTTCCTTTATTCTCTCGCCCGATCTCGCTTATTCGCCGTAGCAAATTCTGTTGATGTTTGGTGTTCTGCTGCTCTGAGGAAGAGGTACGCTGCAGAGCACGCGGAGGTGAGTGGAAAAACGGATAGCCGCTGCCCCGAATCATCATAAGTCGCCGGACACTCGTTCAGAAATATTGGACCCCCGGTTTTCAACGCCCTAATCCATCCCCAGCCGATACGCATCCAATGCGCCGTCGCTCCAAACGTGCGCCTCGACGAACTTTAGGCAGTGATTGATGTGCTTATCCTTCGGAAAGACGCGCCGGGCCATGTGATACGGCGGGTCTTCGGGGAATCCGTACCGTTCGACCAGTTTGAGGATGTTGGAATACCGGAAGACCTTCCCCCACCATTCCTCACCGGTATCCAGCGCGGGGTTGATCGTCACGAAGGAATCGCCGTAGGTGAATGAAACCGTATCGGGATCGAACTGGCTGAAGGGTATTTTGACGCAGGCAGGTTCGTCAAACCACGTCTTCAGCCCTTCATTCTCACCCAGTGTAAAGTACACCGGGGCTGTGCGGACCGGTTTTCCGCCGATCGCGAGGAAAAGCTCCCGGAGGGTTTTGTCCCGCTCATAGCGGAGAGTCAGGAAGTGGTCCGCGTCAAACGCCGTTTTTTCGGTCATCCCCGCGCAGAGGATTGCTTTGGCGTCCTCAAACGGCAGCGAGGTCAGGGTGCGGAATGGCGGCTGACCCTTCTCGTGGTAATGGG
>JAISVO010000046.1 GCA_031271525.1 Oscillospiraceae bacterium | reverse complement strand
TGCTCGGCGCGGGCTCTCCAAGAACGGGTGTCGGCGCACCAGAATTTCGCGAACTCATAGGCGATTTGCAGCTTCGCGTAGGCTTCCTCTTCGGTGGTGCCGGGGTCCGCGTAGTAGTTGTGGATCGCGAACGGGTCGAGGACGATGCCGACCGTGTTGCCCAGCTCGTCGGTGGACGGACGGGGATAGATGTCCCAATCCGCCATCGCGGCGGCGCCCCAGTGGGCCGGGTTCGGATGGGCGATGTCTCTCATGTGCCACGGGTCTGCCGCGAGGGTCAAGAGATAGCCGTTCTTGAAGTTGTTGTAGCCGTAGCCGTCGAAGGCCAGCGGCGCGTTGCCGAGGTCATTCTGCGGATAGTAGGCGTTCTGCGACCACTTCGGGATGTACTCCATCAGCTTGTAGAAAGCGTCGTTCGCGAGGTCCACGTAAGGGTCGCCGTCCTCACGGTGGAGGAGGTTGTAGTTGAAGCCCAGCGAACCGGTGGGGAAGAAGCCGCGCTCGGCGTCCATCGCGCCGAACCAAGAGCCGTCCTCGGCCTTGTGCGCGGTGAAGGCTGTGTAGTCGTCGATCGTCCAGTTGGGGTCGGGGACGTCGATATTGTTGGTTTCGGCGAGGGACTTGTTGACCCAGACGCCCCACGGGATGAGGTACTGCGGGAGGGCGAACTGACGCCCGTCGAACGCCATCATGTCCATGACGCTCTTATTGAAAGTGCGGTAGACCGGATCGTTTTCAAAGACGGAGAGGTCGGCGCAGAGACCTTTCTTGATGTCGCCTACGAGGTCGACGGTGCAGTAGAAGTCGGGGTACTTGCCGTGCTCGGCGCGGAAGTTTTCCAGCTCCTGCGCCCAAACCTCGGCGCCGCCGTCGTTACCGGTCTTGCAGTAGATGTTGATCGTGACGTTGGGGTAGATGTCGTTGAATGCCTTCGCTACGGCGTAGGCCGCCGCGTTGTTGACCGAGATGAGGTCTTCCGGGGTGAAGTCCTGATGGCCGATGTCGGTGTAGTAGGCGCCGTCGCCGGCCCACATCATCATGTCAAGCTCCATCGAGACGTCGGAGGCGGGGGGTATGTACTCTTCGTACTCGGTTTCTTCCCCGGCGGGGTCGGCGGCTTCCTCGCCGCCAAATTGACCGGCCGCCGCGCCGGAGGGCAGGACGGGGGCTGCGGAGGGTTCCTCGGCGGGGGTGTCGGCTTGGTCGCCGGCCGGTCCGCCCGACGAAGGCGAGCCGCAGGCGCTGAGCGCCGCAAAGATCATGAGCGCGGCAAGCAGCAGAGAGAGTTTTTTCATCGCGTTAATTACCTCCTATATTTGGAATGTTCGCACGTAACAGTATACCATACCAGCCCCTTTCCGTCAATGTTTTTTTATTGTTACCCACCAAAACGGCTCTTGTTTTTTACGCCGCCATTGTGTACAATGTACGGGGAACGGAGGTGACGGATACTAATGAATGTGATTTGGTCGGACGAGTTCCGGAAAGACGGACCGCCCGACCCCGAAAAATGGACGCTCCAAACCGGCGGGCACGGGTTCGGCAACGGGGAGCTGCAGTTCTACACCGACCGCGCCGGAAGCGGCGCGAACGCCGCCGTGAAGGACGAGAAGCTGCGTATCACCCTGCGGAAGGAGGCTTTCCAAGGGAACGGCTATACATCGGCGCGGATGTTCAGCAAAGCTTCTTGGCAGTACGGGCGGATCGACGTGAGCGCGAAGCTGCCGCGCGGAGCGGGGACTTGGCCCGCGATCTGGATGCTGGGCGAGAACCGCAAAGAAGTCGGTTGGCCGCAATGCGGCGAGATCGACATCATGGAGCATGTGGGGCGGACGCAGGACGTCATCCACGTCAGCCTACACACAGGCCTGTACAACCACAAGATCAAGAAGCACCTCACGCAGGTGTCGGCCCGCCCCGGCGTGTCGGAGGCGTTCCATCTCTACTCGATTGATTGGAGGAAAGACGAGATCGCCTTCCTCTTCGACGGGGAGGAGGTCACGCGCTGGGTCAAAGGGCAGGACGGACGGGACACGGGAACCGGCGGCTGGCCGTTCAACCAGCCGTTTTTCATGATCTTGAACCTCGCGTACGGGGGAGGGTTCGGAGGGGTTCCCGACGACGCTTGCCTTCCGCAGACTTTTGAGATAGAATATGTGAGGGTATATCAATAACAGAAAGGGAGTTTTGATGACATGAGGATGATCCTGACGGTGAAGGGGCAGGCGACCGAAGAGGTTTTGATGACAGGCGCGCCCGGCGCGCCGGAGGTCACCGCCGACCCGGGGACCGAGTACCAGACCCTGCTGGGGTTTGGAGGGGCGTTCACCGAGGCGGCCGGCTTGACCTTCCGGAAGCTTGGCAAACAGAACCGGGAAAAGATCCTGAAGGCGTACTTCGACCCGGAAGAGGGGATCGGCTACTCTCTGGGGCGGGTACATATCGGTTCCTGCGATTTTTCCGAGACGATGCACGACTACCTCGCCGGGGAGGATGTCTCGACGTTTGATATTTCCCGGGACGAGGAAAACGGGGTCTTTTCCCTATACCGCGCCGCGGTTGAAACGCGGGGTGAGCCGATCCGACTGCTCGCGACGCCGTGGAGCCCCCCGGCGTTCATGAAGGACAACAAGGACCGGAAACACGGCGGCCGGCTTCTCGCCGAGTACGCCCCGGACTACGCGAAATACATCGTCACCTACCTTAAAGAGGCGGCGGCCAAAGGGCTGACCTTCGAGTTCCTCAGCGTGCAGAACGAGCCGGACGCGAAGCAGACGTGGGATTCCTGCCTCTATTCCCCCGAGGAGGAGAGCGCGTTCGTCAAAAACCACCTCGGTTCGGCGTTGAAAGAAGCCGGGTTGGGGGACATTAAGCTGCTGGTCCACGACCACAACCGGGATATCCTGCTGAAACGCGCCCTGCCGATTTACCAAGACAAGGACGCGTCGGCGTATATCTGGGGTACCGCCGTCCATTGGTATGTCAGCGAGCAGTTCGGGGAGTCGGCAAAACTCCACGAGGCGCACCCGGACAAGCATCTGCTGTTCACCGAGGGATGCGTCGAGGGAGGCCCCGCCCCGGGCAATTGGGCGAACGGCGAACGCTACGCCCGGAATATCATCGGAGACCTGAGCAACTGGGTGGAGGGCTGGATCGAATGGAACCTGATCCTGAACGCCGAGGGCGGGCCAAACCATGTGAAGAATTACTGCTGCGCCCCGATTTTGTGCGACACCGAAACCGACACACTGACGTTCAACCCGTCCTTCACCTGCATCGGGCACTTTTCCAAGTACATCAAGCCGGGCGCGGTGCGGATCAAGCACACAAGCGATAACCAAAACTTAAAAATTCTCGCGGCGAAGAACCCGGGCGGGGAAGTCGTCGCGGTCCTCCTCAACGAGACCGACAGCGAGCAGCGGTTTGCGATAAACGGCGCGGGCGCCGTGATGCCGCCCCACTCGATCGCGACGGTGGTCGGGCTATGAGCTACCGGTATGACCAAGACGGCGCGTTCGTCATTGAAAACTACGACCAAACGCCTTCTTTCATGAGCTTCCTGCCGGGGCTCGCGGGGGAGACGGGGATCCCCATGTGGCTCTACTACGCGAACCGGGGGCAGGGGGTCTGCTCCTTCGGCGTGGAGAACAAAGACCACGCGATCATGGAGTTTAACCCCGCGAACACCGCGCTGAAACGGGTTGCCTCCGAGGGGTTCCGTACCTTCTTAAAAATCAACGGGCGGGAGGTTGAGCCCTTTTCGCCGGCTGCTCAAAGACCCCGTACGCTGAAGATGTACCAGAACGCGTTCCATATCATAGAGGAGGGGGAAGGGTACGAGTTCACCGTCCGGACCTTCACCCTGCCGGGTGAAAACTTTTCGGCCCTTGTCCGCTGCTGTGAGCTGAAAAACAGGTCGGAAGCCCCGATGTCCGTCTCCGCGCTGGACGGCTTGACGCAGATTATCCCGTACGGGGTGACCAACAGCACGTATAAGTCGGTGAGCAACCTCTTTAAGAGCTGGGCGCATGTGTCCGGACTGGAGACAGGAGCGCCGCTCTACCACACCCGCTCGATGCCGGGGGACGAGGCCGAAGTCGGCACGGTCAAGGGCGGCTATTTCTCGCTGAGCTTTGCCGAAAACGGCAAGCCGATCATCCCTGTGATCGACCCGAACAGCCTGTTCGACGAGGCGTTCACTAAGCCGCGTGAGTATCCCGGGAGCGCGGGTGAGTGGCAGATCTTCTCCAACCGCTACGCCTGCGCGTTTACCCCGCTGAAAAGCGATGCCGCGCCGGGGGAAAGTATGCAATGGGTCACCTTGATCGGCTTTACCGCCGACCCGGAGAACATCTGGTCCCGCGTCAAAGCGCTGTGCGACGTCCGCTGGGTCGAGGAAAAGTACCGGGAAGCGCTGGCGCTGACCGGACGCCTCACCGACGCGGTAGCCACGGAGACGGCCGAACCGCTGTTTGATGGCTATATCCGCCAGAACTACCTTGACAACATCCTGCGCGGGGGCGACCCGAGAGTTTTGGGAGGGAAAGTGCTTCACCTCTATAGCAGGAAGCACGGCGACCCCGAACGGGACTACAACTTTTTCTCCCTCTCGGCGGAATATTTCTCCCAAGGCAACGGAAACTTTAGGGATGTCTGTCAGAATCGGCGGAGCGACGTGTTCTTCTGCCCCGAGGCGGGGGAGGTCAACATCAAGACCTTCTTCACGCTGGTGCAGGCGGACGGCTTCAACCCGCTGGAGGTCCGGGGCGCGACCTTCGGCGAAGGCGGCGGAGAGCCGTTCACGGCGGGGCAGTTCATCAAAGACTACATAAAGGAGCACGGCGTGCCGCCCGAGGAGGCGATCACGAAGCTTGAGGAGACGCTGCCCGGCTGCGAGCAGCTGGTCAACGCGGCGTTCGGCGAAGGATACTGGATCGACCACTGGACCTACCTCCTTGATCTGGTGGAAAATTATCTGATGGTCTTTCCGGAACGGAAAGACGGGTTGCTGTCCGCCGAAGGGTACCGGTTCTTCCAAAGCCCGGTGCGGATCCTGACCCGCCGGGAGGCGTATGTCCGTAAAGGGGATACCTTGCGGCAGTATAAGTCGTTAGAGCATATCGAGGGACGCCCGCACACGGCGTTCCTGAAAAACCGCGACGGCTCCTTTGCCGAGGTCACCCTGCTCGGCAAGATGGCGGTCCTCGCCTTGGTGAAGTTCTCCTCCCTCGACCCGCTGGGCCGGGGCTTGGAGATGGACGGCGGCAAGCCGGGCTGGAACGACGCGATGAACGGGCTCCCGGGGCTGTTCGGGAGCGGCGTAGGCGAGGCGTACGAGTTAAAGCGCCTGCTGACCTTCCTGCTGACCTGCCCCGACGAGGTGACGCTGCCGATCGAAGCCGCGAACCTTTACCATGACCTTGTGAAGATCCAAGGTATCGCCGACCCCTTCCGCTATTGGGACGCGTCGGCGACCGCCAAGGAAGGGTACCGCGCCTCGGTACTGGAGTCGCTGACAGGGGATACCGAGTCGATCCCCGGCTGGCACGCGGGACTTTCCCGATTCCTCGCGCGGCTGAACAGGGGTCTCGCCGAAGCAGAGGCCATGAGCGCGCTGGTACCGACTTACCTCACCTACGAGCCAACCGGGCTGGACGAGACAGGGTTCCCCGCAGGCTTTACCTGCAGGGCGCTGCCGCCCTTTCTGGAGGGTCCCGCCCGTCAGCTCAAGACAGCGCCGGGCAAAGCCAAGGAAGTCTACGCCGCCGTACGGGACTGCGAGCTGTACGATAAGAAGCTTGGGATGTACAAGACTTCGGTGAGCTTGGAGGGCGAGACCTACGACATCGGGCGGGTTCGGGCGTTTACCCCCGGCTGGCTGGAGCGGGAATCCGTCTTCCTGCACATGTCTCTCAAGTATCTGCTGGAGCTGTTAAGGGCGGGCCTTTACGACGAGTTCTATGAGGATATCAAGACCGGTCTGCCGCCCTTCCTCGACCCTGCCGTCTACGGGAGGAACCCCTTGGAGAATTCATCCTTCATCGCCTCTAGCGTCAACCCGGATCCCGGCGTCGCGGGACGCGGTTTTGTGGCGCGGTTGTCCGGCAGCACCGCCGAGATGCTGTCGGTGTGGCTTCGGATGTTCCTAGGCGGCAAGGGCTTTTCGGTTACCGCCGACGGGACGCTCCGCTTGACCTTTGACCCGGCGCTGGCCGGCTCTTTCTTCCCCGAGAACGGGGCTGTCCGGTTCTCCCTCTTCCGCACCGTGCCGGTGACCTACCGCAACCCAAGCCGGGGGAACACCTACGGCAAAGACGCGGTAAAACCCATCAGGACGACGGTCACGACAAACGAAAAGACATACACCAAAACTTACACATTTGAAGGAGGATACGCCGAAGGCGAAGCCGCACTCGCGATACGGGAGGGCAGGGCGTCGTCGGTTACGGTTGACTTTACATGACAGTACGGGACATTATGAAGAAGATTGCGATTACGTCGGCGCTTGTTTGCGCCGTACCTCTCGCGGCGGGCGCGGACGGCACCGCGGAGAACACCAAAAAGCTCAACGTATATTACAGCAACTGGTCAATCTACTCGCCGCTGCACCAGAATCAGGAGGTCAGCCAGCTCCCGTGGGACCGGCTCTCCACCATCAACCACGCCTTTTGGAACGTCGAGCCGAACGCCGATAAAACCGAGTTCCCGATCAAGACCTCGGACGAGTGGAGCGACCTCCGTCCCGGCGGCGCGTTTGACCAGTACGCGGAGATGACCGAGCTATACCCCGACGTCGACGTCGTGCTGTCGATCGGCGGCTGGGGCGGGCAGTGGTTTTCCCTGATGGCGTCCACACCCGAAAATCGCGCCTCGTTCATCCAATCCTGCGTCGACACGATGACGCAATACCCCTTCCTGAACGGGATCGACGTGGATTGGGAATACCCCGGTACCTCCCGCAACGGCGAAGGTCCCGGTTTCGTCGGAAGCAACAAGGACAAAGAGACTTTTACCCTCCTCTGCAAGGAGATGCGGGAGGGATTCGACGCCGCCGGTTTTGAGGACGCCATCATCACTTTCTGTGCCTCCACCAGCGTCGGCTCCTACCGGAGCGGCTCGATCGCCCTCGACTTCGCGGCGGTCGCTCCCTATGTCGACCGGATCAACATCATGACCTACGACATGTCCGGTCCTTGGAGCGGGCAGATCATCCACCACTCGGCGCTCTACCCCGGAAAATACACGGCGGGGAACAGCAGCGCCTCCGAAGCGGCGGAGTACCTGATCTCCCTCGGCGTTGATCCGGGCAAGATCAACCTCGGCTCCCCCCTCTATTCCCACGGCTGGGTGGTCAAGGCGGAGGACGGGGAGGACGCCCTCGGCAAACCAAGCCGGCAGGTCGGCTTCGGCACGATGAACAACGGGCAGATGTACTGGCATGAGTTAAAGCAGCTCGAAAACACCCCGGGCTGGGAAACCGGCTACGACGAGGAAGCCGGGGCGGCATACCTCTACAACAACGACCCTGCCTCGGGCTTCTACGGGCAGTTCTACAGCTATGAGAGCGAACGCTCCCTGCAGGCGAAGCTGGATTATATCAACGAGATGGGACTCGGCGGCCTGATTGTTTGGGATACCCCGGGCGACCGGGTGGACGCCGGCTTCCCGATGCTCTCCCAAATGGCGAAGGGGCTGGGAATCTATGACGGGGATGTCCCGGTCTACAACGCGCAAGCCTTTGTCGGCGGACCCCCTGACCCGGCGCAGCCGGTCGCCCTGCCGGACGACGAAAAACCCTCGCCGGAGGATGAACCGCCGCCGGCGGCGGGGGAAGACGCCGTCTCCTCTCCGGAGCCAGAACAACCTTCCCCCGAACCCGCGGAAAACTCTCCCGCGAAACCCGAAGAGCCGTCCGCACCGATGAGAATTTCCCCGATCGTCTGGATCGGCGCGGGGATCGTGCTGGTCGCCGGGGCTGTGCTCGGGATTGTGCTGAAGAATCGGAAACCATAACAAAAATAACCGGGGCGACCCGGTTATTTTTTTGGAAACTTCTTGACAGAAAAAATAGTTGATGTTACAATGTATTTAGTATTGCTAAATATATTGTAACGGAGGAGCGCCGATGGACAGCAAGCAGCTTAAGAAAGGCGTTTTGGACATTCTGCTGTTGAAACTGCTCTCGGAGGGCACGCTATACGGTTACGAGCTGATGGAGCTGCTGGGCGAAGCCGGGGGAGGGTCCTTCGCGGCAAAGGAGGGGACGCTCTCCCCGGTGCTGTACCGTCTGGAGGACGCCGGGTATATCAAAAGCGTATGGGAAAACACCGATACCCGGCGGGGAGCGCCGCGTAAGTATTACACCGCGACGGACAGGGGACGGGAGCGCCTCGCCGGAGCGCTGCGGGAGCTGGACGAGTTTATACACGCGGTAACGAATATATTGGGAGGGAAATTTCATGAAAGCAACTGAGTATGTGGAAGAAGTGATGCGGCATGTGGACGCGGAAGAGCCGGTGAAGCGCCGGCTCTCCGAAGACTTGATCCGGCATATCGAGGAGGCCGGGGGTGAGGCCGCCATCGCCCGGATGGGGGATCCCAAGGAAATGGCGGCCGAGTTGATGGATTCCCTCTACAGCGACAGGTCCGAGATGATTCAGGAATTGGTACGGATGAAGAAAACTGTGCGCCGCCGTGGAGGGAATTACGAGTATGTCAGCAAACGCAAGCTGTTCGGGCTTCCGCTGGTGCATGTCCGTTTGAAACGCGATTCGTTTTTCAAACCGGCAAAGGGCGTTTTCGCGCTCGGGTTCACGTCTGTCGGGATCTTCTCCCTCGGGATACTCAGCTTGGGGATGATCAGTTTCGGCGTCTTCGCGCTGGGGCTGCTCCTCGCGTTCGGAGCGGTTGCGGCCGGCGTCTTCGCGCTCGGGGGCGTTGCCGTCGGGATGCTTGCCTGCGGCGGGATCGCGCTTGGGACGTACGCCTTTGGCGGCGTGTCAATCGCCTCGCGGGTCGCGGTAGGCGGCTACGCCAGCGCTCCGGTCGCGATTGGGGGCATGGCAAAGGGGACGTTCACGATAGCGACCGGCGGCACGTCTCTCAATTTCGCGGAAATCTCCCAAAAGACCGCGCAAGCGCTGATCCACAGCATGTATCCGGATATCAACGGCTTTATCCTGCGGCTGCTGACCGGGATGTTCGGGTGACGGCGCGTCCGTTTTCTACAGCGCGCCCTTCAGCGTCCGAACCATGTCCCGGTCCAAGTTGCCGTCGGCCGCCATCCCGTCGACGATCTCCCAGACTTTTTCCGACGGCATCGGCGCCCGGTAGGGACGTTCCTCGGTCATGGCCTGATAGACATCGCAGACCGCGAGGAGGCGGGACAGCTCGTTTAGGTCACGGCCCGGAATGCGGCGGGGGTACCCCGTGCCGTTGATCCGCTCGTGATGGTTCGCCGCGATTTCGGTGATCTCCTCAAATCCGGGGATTTGCTCCAGAATCTTCCGGGTGTAGTAGGGGTGTTTGTTGATCTCAAACCGTTCCGCCGGGGTGAGGGGGCCGTTTTTATGGAGGATATTGGCCGGCACCGAAAGCTTTCCGATGTCATGGAGAAGGCCCGCCAAATAGACCATGTCGGTGTCGGCGCAGCCGAGGTGCGCCGCCGCGCGTTTGGCAATCTCCGCGACGCCGTTCGAATGGGTGTATGTAAACGGGCTTCGTCGGTCGATGATGTCCGCGAAGCACTCGGCGAACCGCCGGACGTCGTCGTAGCCGTACCGGGTGTCGTCGCCGAGGACGACCTTTCGGGAGAGGGTGTACTTGGTCTCGTGGTTGAAGTAGTCGAGGAGGAAGGCCTCCCGTTTTAAGACCCCCGCAAAGGCGCTCAGGAGGTCCTCAAAAAAGAGGGGCTTTGCCGCCCCGATCCAGTCCTCCGCCTCGGTGAAGAGGGCGCGGTCAAACTCGCCCGACTTCTTCCCGAAGGTGTCGTCGAACAAACTCCCGAGGGCGATGATCTGCGCCTCGACCGGAATCTCGCCGCCGGACAGGCCGAAAGGGCCCGAGCCGTCGGTAAACTCATGGTGATAGCGGACAGCGACGGGAACATCCCCCGGTAAAGGGGGAAGTTTCCGAAGCATTTCATCGCCGATGGCGCAGTGGTCAAGCATCTCGTAGGCGTTGCTGAGACCGATGTCGTGGAGGAGGGACGCGTAGTAGAGGGAGAGGAGCGCGTCGTTCGGGAAGCCGAGTTCCCGGCCCAGAGTCACGGCGATGTACGCGGTGCTCTTGGAATGGGAGAGGTTGTTCTTCCCCGCGATGTCCAGAGCGTAGGAAAGCCCGAAGATCAGCGAATGCCGTGTGATGTCCATGACGCTACTTAAAATAACGGTCGAGGAGACCTTGGAACCCCCTGCCGTGGCGGGCCTCGTCCTTGCACATTTCGTGGACGGTATCGTGGATCGCGTCGTAGTTCAGCGCTTTCGCCTTCACCGCGATGTCTTTCTTGCCCTGACACGCGCCATGCTCGGCGGCAGCCCGCGCCTCAAGGTTTTTCTTGGTGGACGGTTCCAGCACCTCGCCCAAAAGCTCGGCGAAACGCGCCGCGTGGTCGGCTTCCTCCAAGGCGTACCGCTTGAACGCCTCGGCGATTTCGGGGTACCCCTCCCGGTCGGCTTGACGGCTCATCGCGAGATACATGCCGATTTCCATACACTCGCCGGAGAAGTTTTGGCGCAGCCCTTCGAGGATTTCGGCGTCAACCCCCTTCGCGATGCCGATGACATGCTCGTCGGCGTACGCCGCCGCGGTTTTTTCGTTGAACTTGGTTGCGCCGCAGAGCGGGCACTTTTCGGGCGGCTCGATCCCTTCATGGACATACCCGCAGACGGCGCAGACAAATTTCTTCACGGTTTGACACTCCTTACATCAAAATGTTGCGGTTTGCTACCGCTAAGTATAGTACATGCTCCGCACCTTTGTCAAGCGAAACTCCTAGACATTCCCATGTTAAACAGTAAAAACGGCATATGTTGGCCAAGTTGGTTCAGAAGCGCAAAATAGGGTTGACGGGAATAGGGGATTGTGCTATTATGAACAAAGGATAAACTCAAAACAGGAGGTATTTTTATGAAAAAAGCACTGACCCTCGTTCTCACCATCGCGCTGATCGCGGCGTTTGCCGTCCCCGCTCTGGGAGCGACCCTCCACTTCTACAATACCGACGCGAGAATGGACAAAGTCTACGTTTTCGTCATGGAGCCGGATAACGGCTGGGCGCAGCCCGAGACCGGCGCATGGCCCGGCATCGAACTGGCTCCCGGAGCCGACGGCTGGTACACCTACGATCTGGCCAACGATCCCGCGACCTTCAACTACTTTGTAATGTTCACAAACGACCATGACGCCGACAAAGAAAACCAGATCAAATGGTGCTTCGACCCGATCAACAGCGGTCAGTATACCGGCGCCGACCTATGGCTGACCACCCAGCAGCTGGAAGGCACCGAAGTCCTTTTGGCGGTTGACGGCAACCAAGAGATCAAAGTCACGGCGTATAACACCCAAGCGGAAGCCGAAGCGGCCCTCGGGCTTGGCGCGGCTGACGCTCCGGCGGATGCCCCGGCCGACGCCCCCGCCGGCGGTTCCAGCCCCAAAACCGGCGACAGCGAACTGCTCTTTATCGCTTTCGGCGCCCTCGCGCTGGCGGTCTGCGCCACCGTCGTTATCTCCCGGAAAGTCAAAGCGTAAGTGTTCATACATACATCAGGACCGGGTTTGAGAACCCGGTCCTGATGCTGTTTACGCCGCCGGAGGCAGTGTCCCGGTCCAGTACGAGTCGGGGACTTCGCCGACGATCACCGTTTCGGCGACGCTGACCTGCGCCGTGACTTCGGTATCGACGTTGTAGCCGGGGAGGAGGACGGTGATGCTCACCGCCACGTCCATCATGATCTGGTGGCGGGTCTGATTGATCCCCGCGTCGCTGAACTGGTTGCCGAGCTGCGCGCTGACCGTGCCCAGAGGGACGATCTTCAAAGGGATGCGGGGTCCCCGGCCTCCGAACAGATCGCCGTTGATCAGGTTGCCGACCGGGATGGCGATTCCCGAGGTGTCCGCCTTTTCCAGCGCGTTCAGCACCGCCGCCGCAATCTCCGAACGAAAACGGTTCACCGTCACGGTGTCGGTTTTCAACGCGGTGATCTGTCCGTAGATGTCTTTTTCAAAGACGACGAGGTCGTTGTAGCTGATCCCGGAAATTTTTTCGGTGATCGCCTGATTGATCACCTGCGACGCCAGACGGTTGACCCGGACGCGCGCCATCTCCGCCATGATGGGGCGGATGTGGTTTGCCGCGTAATGGTTGATCAGAAGGATCAACAGGGCGATTCCCGCGGCGATTAGGATGACCTTCGCCTTTCGGGGGGGAACGCGATGCCTCCGTATCCGCCTCCGGCGGGGCGCGCGGTTTCGGAGCGGAAGCCTGTGCCGCCAATGCGAGAAGCGCTGACGGATTTTACTTCCCATAGCGACCACCCCCCACGTGGAGTCTATGCGTTGACCTTGACAAGGATGTCTCACGGGGGTATAGTATATCCAATTTAACAGAGGCGGGGACCTGATTTGAACGAAGAAATAAAACGCCTGCGGGAGCTCCTCGACAAGGCGAACACGGCTTACCACACAGACGACAGCCCGATTATGGAGGATGACGAATACGACGCCTTGGCGCGGAAGCTCCGGGAACTGGGGGAAGCGGACGATACGGTTTTGCAGCGGGTGGGAGCGCCGGCCGCTTTTTCGCCGGTGGCCCACGACACGCCGCTGCTGAGCCTGCAGGATGTCTTCAGTGAAGAAGAGCTGTATGGCTTCTGTGACCGTGTGGAGAGCGCGGTCGGAGAGGTGACCTATTGCGTCGAGCCGAAGATCGACGGGCTGTCGGTCGCCCTGCGGTACAGGGAGGGGACGCTGACCCTCGCGGTGACCCGTGGGGACGGCGTGACGGGGGAGGACGTGACCCACAACGCGATGGTGGTGGGCGACATCCCAAAAACGATTCCGGACGCGCCCGCCGTGCTGACGGTGCGGGGCGAGGTCTACATGTCCCGGAAAACCTTTGAGGCGTTGAACCAGCAAAGGGATTCAGACGGGCAGACGCCGTTCGCGAACCCGCGCAACGCAGCGGCAGGCTCTTTCCGGCAGCTCGATTCGGCGGTCGCCGCCGGGCGGGGGCTTTCTTTTCTCGCGTTCAACATCCAAGCAATGGAGGGAAGGGCGTTTCCCGATACCCACGCCGAGACGCTGGAACTGCTCAAGAGCTGGGGGTTTCAGGCAAACAGCTACCGGTTGGCGGTGAATCGCGATGCGGTTATCGCGGAGATACGCCGGATTGGGGAGGAGAGAAGAACCTTCCCTTACGACACCGACGGCGCTGTTGTAAAGGTGGATGCCTTGACCCTTAGAGAGACGCTGGGCGCAACGGCGCGCGCGCCCCGCTGGGCGGCGGCGTATAAGTACCCGCCGGAGCGACGGGAGACGGTGGTGCGGGACATCCGGATCCAAGTGGGGCGGACGGGGGTGCTGACCCCCCGCGCGGAATTTGACCCGGTGCTGCTGTCCGGATCCACTGTGCAATACGCGACATTGCATAACCGGGAGATGATCGAAAAAAAGGATATCCGGATCGGGGACACGGTGCGGGTGCAGAAGGCCGGCGAGATCATCCCGGAGGTGGTGTCGGTTGTCAAAGAGAAGCGCCCGCCAGACGCCGTGCCGTTTGTCTTCCCGAATGCCTGCCCGGTATGCGGTTCGCCGGTCACGGTGACGGAAGGGGAGGTCGCAGCCCGCTGCGTCGCGGAGGACTGTCCGGCGCAGATCGTGCGGCGATTGATACACTTCAGTTCCCGGGACGCGATGGATATCGAGGGGATGGGTAAAGAAACCTGCGAGCAGCTGAAGAATCTGCCGGCTCTGGACGGCCTCTACCGGCTGACGCTGGACGATCTGCTGTCTTTGGACGGCTTCGCGCAAAAGTCGGCGGAGAACCTCCTTGCGGCGATCGAAGGGTCAAAGTCGCGGGGATTGGCAAGACTGCTGTTCGGGCTTGGGATACGGCATGTGGGGCAGAAGGCGGCCGCGACGCTCGCCCGCACCTTCGGTTCCATCGAGGCGTTGGTCAAAGCGAGCCAAGACGAACTGACGGCGGCGTCCGACATCGGGCCGGTCATCGCGGAGAGTCTTCGGCGCTACCTTGATACCGACCGCGCCAAAGCCTTGATCGCGGCGCTGAGCGACGCCGGGGTGGATATGACCGCCGAGATCCGGAAGGATACCGGCGGATCGCTGACCTTTGTTGTGACCGGAACTCTGGAGACGATGAGCCGTGCCGAAGCGGAGGGCAGGATCACCGAAAAAGGCTGGAAAGCGTCCGGCAGCGTATCGAAGAAGACCGACTACCTCGTCGCCGGGGAAAAAGCCGGGTCAAAGCTGGACAAAGCGGTCGCATTGGGTGTAAAGGTCATAACCGAACAGGAATTCATCAAAATGTTGCAGGAGCACGCTGTGTACGCCCCCGCATGACGCCCTCTTCCAATTTAGAAGGGGTTACGAAGACCGAGCGTACCACCGCGCCTGCGCCGCCCACATGTCGGCGTATTTTCCTTCGGAGCGGGCCAGCAGTTCCTCGTGGGTCCCGATATCGACAATCCGTCCCCCGTCCATCACGATGATCTTTTTCGCGAGCTTCGCGGAGCCCAAGCGATGGGTAACCACGACGGCGCATTTCCCCTCGGAGAGCCGCCGGAACTGCTCGTAGATGCGTGTCTCCTCAATCGGGTCGATCGCTGACGTCGGTTCGTCCAGCACGATGAAACCGTTTGAGCGGTAAAGGCCCCGGGCGATTGCGATTCGCTGCCACTGACCGCCGGATAGATCGATCCCGTCGAACTCGGGCGACAGCATGGTGTCCGGCGGGATTGTCATGTCGGCGTCCGCGTCGCGCAGGACGGTTTCCATGCGGTTGGCATCCCCCGCGGCGGTGTCGGATATCTCCACATTTTCGGCGAGCGTCATCTTATACCGCTGGTAGCCCTGAAAGACGCCCGAGGTGTTTTGATACAGCGACGAAGGGTCGGTCAGGGACGTGTCCAGACCGCCGACGGTCACCTTACCCTCGCTCGGGCGGTACAGCCCTGTCAGGAGACGGACGAGGGTGCTTTTGCCCGCGCCGTTCTCGCCGACGATGGCGACCGTCTCGCCGTCGTTCAGGGTGAGGGTCACCCCCTTTACGGCGGGTTCCTCCCGCCCGGGATAGGTAAACGACACATTTTCGGCGGTGATACCCAGCGTCAGGTCGGGGGCGCCGGGTTCGCCCACCCGTTCCGGCATATCCAGCACCCGGAAATAATTTGCCACCTTGCCGAGGTTCTGGTTCATGTCCCCCAAATGACTGTTTACAATCTCCTGCATAATAGAAAACACCGTGTCCAGTGCCCGGAACACCGCCGCGAACGCGCCGATCGAAACCTCCCCCGACATTGTGGCGTTGAACAGGAGGATAGCCGAGACGGCAATCCCGGCAAAGGAGAGGAGGTTCAGCGCGAGCTGCAGCAGCGCGGTCTTCCGTTCGGCTTTCCACGTTTTTTGGGTCAAGAGCTTCAGGGTATCCGTAAAAAGCCTGTGGAAAAACCGATAGCCGCCCAAGATCCGGGTTTCCTTGAAGAACTCCCGGTCGCAGAGGGCGGATTGGTAATGCCCGTTCTCCCGGCGCAGCGGGGCGCTCTCCTCCTCCAGCTTGGTAAACACCTTGCCCCGCACTGTTTGCCCGATGACCGCCGGGATGAAGGCCGCCAGCAGGGTGACCAACAGGACCGGCTTCAGGCTCCATAAGTAGAAACCCACCGACACGAAGAAAACGCCGTAGAAGGTGAAGATGTTCAGGAAGGTCATGCTGTAGGGGACAAGCCACCAAACCCCGTCCCGCGCTTTGTTCACGTCGTCCAGAAATTCGGTGTTCTCAAACACCGCCGGGTCGAGGACGCTTAGTTTGCGGAAGAGCCGTTTGCGGTAGTACGGCTGGGCTTTCCCTTCGACGATGCTCCAATAGAAGTTGTGGATGCCGTTCAGGATCTGCTGCCCGAAGGTCACCGCCGCGAGGAAGAGGAGGGGAATGAGGCAGTCGGCAAAGCCGGCGTCTCCCGCCGCCGCGCGGGTGATCGCGTCAAACAGCCGTTGGGTCGCGACGACGCCGAGCGTCCAAGTCAGCGCGTGGACAATGCTCAAAAGGTTGTTGGCGGCGGTTTGCCGGGGCGCCGCCCGGAATTGCATCGGTACGGTGCGGAGCACCGACTTGATAAACGAGTTCCGCCTTTCCAAAAAAAACGCCTCCCGTCCGGCCGTCCGGCTCAATGCCCTGTGCCTGTGCCGTCCTGACATACCGTATCGTACCACACTTTGTATGGAGGCGCAACGGTTTTCACAGTTTTCTAACCAAAATCCTCCCGGTTTCAACTTTCACACCCGCCGAAGACAGTAACCGGATACCCAATAGCCCGCCGCCGGGGGGCGCCTCCCAGATCACCGTCCGGCAGTCTTTGAGCCTGTAACGGTCCGCCCGGTCAAAAAGGACTTCGCTTTGCCGTTGAGACCCCTTCGCGTCGTTCAGCAGGAGCGCTGCGGAGAGGGGCGTCGGAGACGGGTTGGTCACCTCCAGCGACGTTTCGATCAAGAACCGGTTTCCGGCGGGGAGCAGGATAAACGTGTCGCCTTCCCGGCGGCACAGCGTCACGCCGTTCCGGCAGCCGGAAGCCTCCCGGAGATATAATGCCGAGCAGCCGTTCCATCGGTATTCGGCGGCGGCGGAGAACACGCAAGCCGCCGGTTCCCCGCAAGGGGTGACCGGCAAGCGCGGCCGGTCAATCGGTTTGGGGCACGGATGTTTCGGCGGCTCCGGGCGGAAAACCGGTTCCCCGGCGTCCCAAAAGGGGTCGTCGCCCAGTCTGTCCATCTGGTGGTACAGGACCTGTTCCAAATGGATCGCGTCGGTCAGGGTCTTGTGGACGGAGCGGTTGACCTCCAAAAGCTCGCGGAGGCTGTCGCTCATCGAAACCGCCTTTTGGATCTTTTCCGCCTCGGCGTTCAGCAGGTGCGCCAAGGCGGCCTGCACCAGCGCCGCAGCCTCCCAATTGGCGACCATATCAGTTCACCCCCCAAAAACTGTGTTGACAAAGCAGGCGGCTATCCGTATTCCGGACGCCGCCTGCACCGAATCAATTACTCGCTTGGGAACAGCTCCAGCTTGGCTTGGAACAGCATCTCCAGCCGCGTGACCCCGTTCACCAGCTTGTTCACCGAATCGTTCAGCCGCAGTAACAGGTCCGGCGTGGCGTCGGGGCTTTGCAGGACCGCCTGCATCTTTTCCCCTTCGGCGTTCAGGATGTGCGAGAGCGCGGTCTCCTGCAGCGCCACCGATTCAATCAGATCGGTGATTGCCTGTTCGCGGGTTCCCGACCCCGCCGTGATGATTGGCATTCCCATGAATCTCCGCTCCTTCCGCTTTTAATTGCGTTAAGCCGGGACGGTATTCGGTCCTACCGAAACAGACCCCAGATTCAGCACCGCGCCGTCCCCCGGGAAGGTGAACCGCAGCGGCGTTTCGCTGAAGGTACCCGCGCCGTCCTCCTGTACGTTAATAAGGCACGACATCCCGGCGCCAAACAGGGCGAAGACCGGGCCGAGCAAGCCGGACATCGTTGTGACGGCAGAGCCGACGGCACTTCCGGCGTTGGTGAGAATTTCAGCCATCAACTGGCTGAGCGCCGTATTCAGCGCGGCCTGCATCAGCCCGACGATCGTATCCGCCGTCCCGCCCAGCAGCGCCAGTGCGCCGGTGCCGCTCACGGTAAGGCTTTGCGTGCCGCTCAGCAGATTCTGCAGGGTTCCCGAGTAGCTGATGTCTAAGCCTGTGTCAA
>JAISVO010000126.1 GCA_031271525.1 Oscillospiraceae bacterium | reverse complement strand
TCAGGACGAAGCCCAGCGCCGCGCCGACCGTGCCGGCGTTGCTGTGTTCGCCGTTTTGCGCCTCGGGGATCAACTCCTCGATGACTACATAGATCATCGCGCCGGCAGCGAACGCGAGGATAAACGGCAGCGCGGGGGTAATCAGCGCCGTAAGCGCGACGGTCATGAGGGCTGCGACCGGCTCGACAAGCCCCGAGAGGACGCCGTAGGCGAAAGCTTTGCCCCGCCGGACGTCGCCCGCGATCATCGGCATGGCGACAACCGCGCCCTCCGGGAGGTTTTGCAGGGCGATCCCGGCGGATAGGGTAAACGCCGCGGCAAGGCTCATACCCGGCTCCCCGCTCAACACCCCGGCGAAGACAACGCCCACCGCCATCCCTTCGGGGATGTTGTGTAGCGTTACGGCGAGCACCAGCATGGCGCTCCTGCCGAGGACCGATTGCTTACCCTCTGAACCGCCTCCGATATGGATGTGGGGAATCAGCAGATCGAGGAGGAGGAGGAAACCGATCCCGGCGAGGAACCCGGCTCCGGCCGGAAGCCAAGCCGGAGCTCCGCCGCTTTTTTCCGACATCTCGATAGCGGGGATCAAAAGCGACCAGACGGAGGCCGCGATCATTACCCCCGAGGCGAACCCGAGCAGACTCTTCTGAATCCGGGGGTTCAACTCACCCCGGAACAGAAAGACAACGGCAGCCCCCAAAACAGTACCCAGCATCGGAACCGATACGCCAAGCAAAATCTCCGTATGCAAGCGGCCTTTCCCCTCTACTTCCCGGTGGGTAAAAACGGAATCACAGCCTCCGCGAGGGCTTGGATGTTCCGGGTTTGGATCAGCACCGTACCGACGCCGTGGAACTCGTTGACGAGCCCCTCGCCCGAAGTGAAGCCGAAGATCCCGGACGCCACCTTGATGTCATACTGCAACGACGTGCTCCAAGCGACCACATGGGTGTTGTCCACAACAAGGGGATCCCGTCCGTTCAGCGAAAGCTCCAGAATGTCGCCGTAGCTATTGACCAGCATCGAGCCGGTGCCCTTCGTCTCCATGATAAAGAAGCCGCCGGTACCGCCGAAGAGCGCCTTCCCGATGGATTGGCGCTTCATCTCGTAACTCACGCCGCCGTCGCACGCGAGGAAGGACGAATCGCGGATCCTCCACTGTTCCGCGCCCAAGGTCAGTTCCCGGATCGCACCCGGCACCGCCGGGGCAATCGCGATTTTCGCGCCGTCGTTGATTCCTTTCGCCCTTGTGATAAAAAAACTCTCGCCGCTTGTCATCGAGCGCCCGACAGCCCTCACGAAGCCGCCCAGACCCCCGCCGCCGCTGTTCATCTTCCCTTCCAGCTCAACGCCGCCGGTGTGGTATGCCATACAGCCACGCTCGATTTGAATCTCCTCGCCTCGGGAGAGGGTGATCTCCGCCAGAGGGAACGCCGTGCTCTGTGTAATTCTGAAATTCATACATCCGCCGCCCTTTCGGTTGGTTTATACGGTACAGTATACACCTTATGGATACGCTTGGCAATTGTTTATAGAAGATTTTCCTCGGCCGCGATCCGCACGGCGTCCACGAGGCTCCGCGCCCCGAGCTTGCTGAAGATATTGTTGACCGACGAATTGACGGTGTTGACCGAAAGCCCCTGTTTATCGGAGATTTCAGGGCGGCTCAGCCCCCGGTAGAGGTCGGATAGGATGCCTTTCTCCCGCGCCGACAGGGTCACCCGCCTCGTTTGCCCGCTGTCTTTTTCGTAGGCCGCGATCATCAGCGACTGGGTCTTCGCGAAGGTGGCGGATTTCCGCATAACCTTCGCGAGCCATTCGGCGGGGACTTCACATCCGGGATCCCGCAACCCGGCCGCCGCCAAGGTGCGCATATCCCGGCCAAGCTCTGCGAACGGGGTCAGGATGTTGTTGGGCGACGCCTCCCGATAGGCGTCCCGCAGGGCTGTGAGCGCCGAGGCCCGGTCTTTTAGGCGGAGGTAACAGCACGCTTCCAGCGCGAGCAGCTCGATCCGCCCGTACAGGATCGACTCGCGCCGCTTCATCTCGCTGATATATGTCAGCAGCTTGGAGTAAGCGCCGGTGTTATAGCAAACCCTCGCCTTCAGTTGGTTTGCGGTATTTTCAAGGAAGTACGCGTGCCGGTAGGAGGAGAAATCCTCTTGAAGCCAAGAGGGGGCCGACACGGGCCGTCTCAGGGCGCAGAAAAACCACGCCAGTGCCATATCGTAGTTGACAAACCGGTGGATATACCCGCTCTCGCCCCGCAAGGCGTCGATGTCGTTTAAGATCAGCCCGGCCTTCCGGTGGCTGCCCTGCCCGAGCGCCATCCGAAGGAGGTCGAACAGCGCCTTGTGCATGACTTCAAACTGCCCGTTTTTACGCGCGAGGGTCAGCGCTTCGGTGACCGTCCGTTCGGCAGCGGGGATGTCCCCCTGATAAAAGCTCAGTTCTCCACGGCAGAGGATGTCCAGTCCGGCGGCGGCGCCGGGGAAGTGCCGCCCGATCACCCGCACCGAGCGCTCGGCGGCGGCGCAGTACTCCTGCGGAGCGCCGGCACGGGAGGAACCGGCCAAACTCGCCCAGAACCCGATCGGCGTGTCGGCGTACAGGTCCCGGCCGAACGGCCTTTCCGCAACCGACAGGCATTCGTCCATCTTGGCGTAGTAGTCCTGAAAATCAATCTTTCCGTCCGCCGTACCCATCAAGGCGCGGAAGGTGGCGAAGCTGTAGCACAGCCCACCCAATGTTCTGGCCCGGTCAAAATCCGGAAGACGATCCAGATTCTCCTCATATCGCCGCATCAGCGGCGGCGTTTCGGTCCAGCGGCAGAGGTTGACCGACATCCGCAGATGCGTCACGGCGAAGTCCTCCACGCTGTACGCAAACTCCTCCGGCGCCCGCTCGAAGATGCCGGCCGCGCAGAGGGCGATGTCGTACGGAAGCTGCACCGGCAGGCTGTTCAAGACCCGGATGATCGCCGGATAGTCGCCGACCTTTTCGTAATACGTCAGCGCGTCGACGTGGAAGCCGTTCTGCGCGCACCAATCGGCGGTCAGCCGGTAGGTTTCGGTAATTTCCCCCTCGGTCAGTATCCCCCGCCGAGCCGTCAGAAAGTCCCAAAAGAGATGGTGGATCAGGTAGGCGTTGATGAAGCTGTCAAAACGGATATACGCGTTCAGCCGGCGCAATTCGCCGAGCAGCTCCGCGTCGTAGCCGGCGAGCCGGCTGATCAGCTCCTCCGACAGATGGTCGATTAGGGTCAGGCGCACCAGAAACCGCCGCAGCTGGGGGGAGGATTTTTCGTAAACTTCCGTCTCCATCAGGGTGAAGACGTTCTGCCGCATCCCATTCCGGACGTAACCGGCGTAGCCCGGCGCGCGGCGGAGCGACCGCGCCACAAGGCTGACCGAAAACGCCCAGCCCTTTGTGTCCGCCATAATCTCGTGGATATTTTGCGGCGACGCGTTCCCCGGCCCGAGGCAAAACGCAAGCTCGCTCTCGGTGAACCGCAAATCTTCTTCGGTGATGTCGGGGACCGGGCGTCTGCGCTCGAGGAAGCCGGGCAGATCGCGGCAAATGAGGATGACCGAGGTGTTCTCCTCCGCCGTGAGAAGTCCCCGTTCCAGAAAGCGCAGGACGTCGGGATGCTTGATCAGGTGGACGTCGTCCAGTACGATCAAAACCTTCCGCTCCGGGGTGTGGCGCTTGCGCGCGTTAAGATGCCGGTTGATCCGATCCTCCGTATCGGGGAACCCCGCCGCCTTACAGTGTTCGGCAAACCGCTCGTTCCACCCGGATATGACCTGTATGTACTTCGCCCAGAACCGCGACCCGGCGTTGTCTGGCCCCGAGAGCTGCATCCATGCGGTGGGGTACGCCCGGGTGAAATCATATACGGCGCGTGTTTTGCCCTCTCCGGTTCCGGCCCGGACGACTGTGAGGGGGCGCTTCACCGCTTCCTCCAACAGTTTGTTGACTCTCGGACGGACGATGGTTTTGTCTGTCTCAAAAAATTGATTCGGCATGGATATCAACCCTCTCAACATTTGATACAGTATCTATTATACAAAGGATGTATGGTTTTGGCAAGGATTTTTGGCAAGAAGCCCTGATATGGCGGGGTTTGCGACGGACAGGTTTTGCCTTTCCCGCTATTCGCGCGAAGGAGATTTTTCAATATCCTATCTTCTACACGTTTACTCAGGGGATTATACTCAACCCGAAGGGAGGGGCGAGAGGATGAACCCTGATACGATACTGGCCGGAGCGGACCGAAACTGGACGTATGACCCGGTGCCGAGGCGCGGCGCAAAGGACGCCGTTTCCGGCGTCCCGCATACATACCGCCTGACGGCGTCCGCTACATTAACCAACGGGTGGGTGGTGCGGGAGAGTGTCCGTGTCGCGGCCCGGAACCGGAGCGCCGCGAAACTGATGGCCGAGCTGTTCACCCTCCTACACCTCCCACCCGAGCAGGTGCGGGGAGGACTGTGGATTGCAATGGGGACGAAAGATACGGTGTAAAACTACCCAATCCCCAGCCCTGCCAGATACTCACGGTTGATCGAAACCGCTTCCGAATCCGGCTTGAAGCCGGCGGCCCTTTCGTTGTACACAGCGGCGGTTTTGAAGTCGCCCAGCTCGCAGCAGCAGACGCAGGCTTCGATATTCGGGATGTAGCCCCAATAGTCGCACAGAATAAACCCGGCGCCGCTCGGGCTTCCCAAATTCGACGCAATGTTGAACCACTGGAGGGCGGCCCGGTGGTTTTTTGCCCGTTTGTAATAATACCCCAGCTCGGAGCAAATCTCGGCGCGGGGCGCGTCGAAGTGAAAGCTCCGGAGCAGAATCGGCAGGATCTTGTGCTCCTCGCCCATCGCGTTATAGCAGATCGAGAGATTGAAGCAGGTTGCGATGTTGTCCTCCACCCAACCCTGTTTGCCATCCAGAAAACGCTCGAAGTAATACGCGGCTTTCGCCCACGCGCAGTGATCCTTCAGTTCCCGGGCGTAATAGTAGAGCTGACGGGCGCTCATCGGCTTGCCGCTCGCTTCCACCGCGTCATAGATTTTTATGTTCCGGTTTGGATCGGAGGTGCTCGGGCCTTTTTTGTGTACGATCTCGATGTCGGTGTACAGCACGTTGCCGACCAGCGGGATGCACTCGTGGACCGGGTCGATCCAGATATAACCTCCGCCAAGCCGTATCCAGCGCTCCCGGGTGGAAGTCAGGATTGGGTTCCCTCCGGCGTCGAAGTGGGTTAAATACTTCATCGCGACAATATCCACATCCGGATTCAAGCTCTCTTTCAACGCAAGCATCCTCTTAAGCGACTCGGGAGGCACGATGTCATCGGCGTCCAGCCACATCGCGTAGTCCATTGTCGCCCTGCTGAACGCTTCGTTCCGGGCGGCGGAAAAGTCGTTGACCCATTCAAAGTCGCTCACCTTGCCGGTGTACTTCCGCGCGATTTCCTTTGTTTTGTCGGTGGACCCGGTGTCCACAATGACAATCTCATCCGCTAGGTCCCGCACGCTGTCGAGGCACCGGGCGAGTACGCTCTCCTCGTTTTTCACAATCAGGCAGAGACTAATGGTAACCATGCCGTATTCCCCCATTCCTTATCAGTATATCGGTAAAACGATCAAAAGGTACGTACAAGATAAAGACTTTCGGGCGGCGATGGATATCGCATCAAAAACTGAAATCCGCGGCGATCGAAAAGAAGTCAGGACTGCCTACACAACTAAATAGCCCTAGTCACAAAACGTTACGATTGTAGGCGTTGCGAATTTATGCTATACTTTGACATCAACCCTATATGGTCTGTCAGGTGCAGGTCATCCCCATAATACAGAAAATACTGGAGAATAATAGATGAACCAATTTCACGAGGACATAGTCAAAAATCTGGAACGGACCGGCATCCCCGATCCGGCGGGCGCGAGCCCGGAGCAGCTCCACGCAGCGATAGCTCAGGCCACGTTACGGTGCCTGCCCGAGTGGATATCCCAAAACGGCAAAAGGGCTTGCTACCTAAGCATGGAGTTTTTACCGGGGCGGCTGGCGCATTCGAACCTATTGAATCTGGGTTTGCTGGACGATATGGCGGCCTATCTGCGTGAGAAAGGACGCGACATCGCGGAGCTTGATGAAATTCCGGACGCCGCGCTGGGCAATGGCGGGTTGGGCCGCTTGGCCGCCTGTTTCCTCGACAGCGCCGCGACACAAGGCCTCCCGCTGGACGGTTTTGGAATTCGTTTCCGATACGGACTGTTCGCGCAAACTTTTGAGGACGGCTTTCAACGCGAGCAGCCCGACGATTGGCTTTGCGCCGGCGACCCTTGGAGCGTCCGGCGTGAGGAGGAGAGCATTCTGGTGCGTATGCGGGGACAGACCGTCCGCGCCGTCCCGTATGACATGCCGGTTATAGGCTATGGCGGCAAAACCGTAAACATCTTACGCCTGTGGGAGGCCGAGACGGAAGACGGGCTGGGGTTTGAAACCGTTCAAACAGGGCATGACGATGACGGAGCCGTGATCAACGCCGCAACTGACATCTGCGCGGTGCTGTACCCGAACGACCAGACAGACGAGGGCCGCCGCCTGCGGCTGAAGCAGGAGTATTTTTTGGCGTCCGCTACCGTGCAGACATTGTTGAACCGATATACGGCGGTACATGGGGACGACATATCGGGCTTTGCCGATTCATTCGCGCTGCAGTTAAACGACACCCACCCGGTGCTGGCGATCCCGGAGCTGCTCCGCCTGTTGATCGCGGACTACGCCCTTTCGCCTGAAGAATCGCTCAGCCTCGTCCGCAAGGCCTGTGCCTACACCAACCACACCGTTATGCCGGAAGCGCTGGAGACTTGGGATACCGAGCTGTTTATCGGCCTGCTGCCGGAAGTGTACCCGTATGTGGTTCTGCTGCAAAACGCGCTGACAAGGGATCTCAAGCGCGCGCAAGCGCTGACCCTACGGGACAGTCTGGCCATTGTAAAGCAAGGGCGTATCCATATGGCGAATATGGCGGTGTTCGGCGGGCATTCGGTCAACGGGGTCGCGGAGCTGCATACTCAGATCCTGAAGGATAGTCTGCTCAAGGATTGGTATACCTTGTACCCGGAACGGTTCCAAAACAAGACGAACGGTATTACCCAGCGCCGCTGGCTGCGCTTGTGCAACCCCGAATTGAGCGCGCTGATTACCGAGCGCATCGGCGAGAGGTGGGTCACCGACCTGGATGAGCTGAAAAAGCTGGAGACTTATAAAGACGACGGGGACACGCTGCGGCTGCTTTGCGAGGTTAAGCGCGCCAAAAAGGAACAACTCTGCGAGGTCCTGCGGCTGCGCGAGGGGTTCGAGTTAAGCCCCGATATGATGTTTGACATCCAAATCAAGCGAATCCATGAGTATAAGCGCCAGCTCCTCAACGCGCTGTCGATTCTGGACAGCTACTGGCGGATTAAGGAGGGGAGTGTTACCGATCCCACCCCTACAGCCTATCTTTTCGGGGGCAAATCGGCGCCCGGTTACGCCCGGGCCAAGGCAATCATCAAGTTCATCAATGAAGTCGCCCAGATGGTCAACGAAGACCCCGCCGTACGGGATGTGCTGCGGGTCGTGTTCGTACAAGACTACAACGTCAGCTATGCCGAGAAGCTGATCCCCGCAGCAGACATCAGCGAGCAAATCTCTCCGGCGGGTACCGAGGCGAGCGGTACGGGCAACATGAAGCTGATGCTGAACGGCGCGGTGACACTGGGTACGCTGGACGGCGCGAACGTTGAGATCGTGCGGGCCGCCGGAGCGGAGAACAACTACATCTTCGGGCTAACAGCCGCTCAGGCGGACGCCCTGCGGACAGGGACATACCATGCCCGAGAACTCTATGATAGCGATCCGCGCCTGAAACGCGCGGTGGACGCACTGACCGACGGGACGGTGCGCGGCGGGCGCGAGGGCTTATACCGTGAGCTGTACAGTTCCCTGCTGGATGGGACCGACTGGCATAAGCCGGATCACTATTTCCTGCTCAAAGACTTTGACAGCTATACCCAAACAAAAAGCCAAGCGGGGCGCGATTACCGCGACGGGTTGGCGTTCGCCCGCAAGCAGCTGATGAACATTGCAAACGCCGGGCGCTTCTCCAGTGACCGCACGGTTCGGGAGTACGCCTCGGGCATCTGGAGGGTGTAGGCTCTATAGAACTCCATACACGAAAAATTGGGAGGACGCCGTTGTGAAAAACTTCAAAGTCTCTATGAAGCTGATTATTAGCTTTCTGTTCATCGCGGCGCTGGCGATCCTCGTCACCGGCGTGGGCGTCGTGCAGCGGGTTATGATGACGAACGAGACGATCACCGTCCAAAAGAATATCACCCAGCCGCTCGACTATCTGGTGAAGTTCGCCGTTCCTTACGGGCAGGTATGTTCGTCTATGCGCGATATCGGCCGAGCTGTAACGCCGGAGGAAAACGAAAAGCACAAGGCGGCGCTGGAGGCAAACCTCGACTTGGTCAACCAATACATCAACACATACGACGGTGCGGTCCAAGCAAACCCCAAGGCTGCGGCGGAAGAACGCGAAGCGGTCAAGACTATCCGCGACACGCTGGTGAATTATACCGACATCTGTTTGTACAAGCTGATTCCAGCCGGCATGGAAAACGACTCCCAATCTGTATATGAGATCATCGCGACTGATTTAGGTCCTCCGGGAACGGTGATCCGCGAGAATGTGGACTTCCTGTCCACATTCAAATCGGAACAGGGGGCGCTAGCCGTGGAACGGACGGCAGATACCCTGCGTACCTCCATCGTGATCAACGGGTTGCTTATGGTCGTCATCGTGGTTTTCTTATTGGTAATGGCGTTCTATCTCACCGGGTTGATCAGTAAGCCGCTGTACCCGCTGATGGCGTTTATGGATAAGGCTGGACGCACCGGAGACTTGTCCGTATCGGCGGACGAGATGGCGGTCATCCGGACATATGCCGAGCGTAAGGATGAGCTGGGGCAGCTCATCTTGGCGGCAAATTCTTTCAACCGGCGAATCGTGGAAGTGTCCGAGACGCTGAGAGCCATCGCCGGGGGCGACCTGAGCGTCGAGCTGCCGCTTCTGTCCGAGCGGGATACGATGGGGTTGGCGCTGCGGGATATGACGGAACACCTGAATACAATGTTCAACGAAATCAACGTGTCCTCCTCGCAGGTTTCCCAAGGGGCGCACCAGATCGCGGACGGCGCGAAGGCTCTCGCGCAGGGTTCGACACAGCAAGCCGCCTCGGTCGAGGAACTGTCCAGCTCGATCACAGAAATCGCCGAACGGACAAAGCACAACTCCCGCATGGCGGGGCAAGCGGCTCAGCTCGCGGACACGATCATGATAAACGCGGAGAAAGGCAGTCGCCAGATGAACGACCTCACCGGAGCGGTGCGGGACATCAACACGGCGAGCCAGAACATCAGCAAGGTGATCAAATCGATTGAGGATATCGCGTTCCAAACCAATATTCTGGCGCTGAATGCGTCGGTAGAGGCGGCCCGCGCCGGGCTGCACGGCAAAGGCTTTGCCGTCGTCGCCCAAGAAGTGCGGAACCTTGCGACCAAGAGTTCGGACGCCGCCAAGGATACGGCGAAACTGATTGCCGACTCGATTGAAAAAGCCGAGCTGGGTGCGAAAATTGCTGACGAGACAGCTTCCAGTTTAAACGACATCGTCGCCGGGATTCATGAGAGCAGCACGCTTGTTTCGGAAATCGCAAGGGAGAGCGAGGCGCAGTCGCAGGGCATATCGCACATCAACACTGGGATTGACCAAGTGGCGCAGGTGGTGCAGCAGAACAGCGCGACCGCCGAGCAGTCCGCCGCCGCGTCGGAGGAAATGAGCGGGCAGTCGGCTATGCTGCAAGAGCTGATCGCGCAGTTTAAGATCAAGGGCGACAACGCCCTGTCTGCGGCACGCGACAGGAAACGCCTTGCCGCGCCCGATAGTTTCGGAAGGTATTGATTTAGAACTATTGGTGCGAGGCGTCCGGACACAAGAGCATGCGGAGTCCGAGGGGCGATTACCGTTACTGCGGGGGCTGACAAAGCAAAAAACGCCCTGTCCGATGTTTGCTCATCGGGCAGGGCGCTTCGTGTTACCGTTACACCGTATAGCTTTTGGGGCCTTCCGCAAAGCTGAACGTTTCCTCAAATTGGGTCAGCAGAGTCGATATATTCCGGGAGTGTTTTTTGCTAGACCCGTTGACAGATTTCCCTAGCACATAGCCGCAGAGCAATAGCCATCCTCGGCGCGGAATTGTGCGGCGGCGGGTGTGTTTTTCATTACATAGAATACATTGCGAGAACAAAGACGAGCATTTTTCCAAACAAGGTTTCGTTGCGTTTCCCATTATCTCTCCGATCTTTTCTTGTTGAATGCGGACGGCACGAACCGATACGCCTCTTTCTTGTCCATCTTCGTGATGTAGCGCGTGGCGATACGCGCACCGCAGTTGGGGCAGAAAACCGCGCCGTGGTACTGCGAGAAGTCAACCGTGCCGTCGATGATACGGTCGTTGTACATCTTCACAAAGCCGCTCTCACCGACCTTCTGATAGTTGGCAATGAAGCACTTGCAGTAGGCGCAACTCACCTCCAAGACGTGACTGCCCCGTACTTTCTTGCAGTTTGGATTCTTGTAGATTACCACGCCGTCATACCTCGGCAAGTTTCGTTTTGTATTCCTCACCCCACCGCCACATAGCGTCGTGAACCGGCTTCAAACTGCGCCCCAGCTCTGTCAGCGAGTATTCCACCCTCGG
>JAISVO010000072.1 GCA_031271525.1 Oscillospiraceae bacterium | reverse complement strand
TGCCCCGACGTAAGGGTTGTCGTCACAACAGACCGCGCGGCGGCGCTGGAGGGCGCTGACGGCGTTGTCTGCACCATCCTGAACGGCGGGGTGCAGGTCTGGCGGCATGACATCGAGATCCCCAAGGCCTACGGGGTGGACATCAACGTCGGCGACACCCGGGGACCCAGCGGCATCTTCCGTTTCCTCCGCACCGCGCCGGTGATGCTGGATATTTGCCGTGACATCGAGAAATACTGCCCCAAGGCGGTTTTCCTCAATTACACCAACCCGATGGCGATGCTCTGCCGGATCATGCAGGGCGAGTTTCCAAAACTGACCATATCCGGTCTCTGCCATTCGGTGCAGGGCACGGCGTGGATGCTCTCCCAGTGGCTCGGCGAGGACATGAAGGATGTCACTTACACCTGCGCTGGGATCAACCATCAGGCGTTTTACTTAGAGTACAAGGTTCGGGGCGAGGATGCTTACCCCCGTCTTCGGGCCGCGATGGAGCGCCCCGAGGTGTACAACGAGGAGATCGTGCGGAATGAGCTATTCAAGGCGTTCGGCTACTACATCACAGAGTCCAGCGGGCACAACTCGGAATACTGCTGGTGGTTCCGCAAACGTCCCGACCTGATCGAGAAATACTGCAAGGACGGCACCGGATGGAATCCCGGAGAGTACGCCTACATCCTGAACAACTACCTTAAGGCGGAGGACAACTGGGAGCCGGAGATCATCGACTGGCTGGAGCATGGAGAGGTCGACAAGCTTTGGCACGGCGAATACGCCGCTTCCATCTTCAACGCGATCTTCGGGAACGGCGAGCCGTTCCGTTTCAACGGCAATATCCGTAACATCGGCATCGTCGACAACCTCCCGCACGGGGCCTGCGTCGAGGTACCGTGCTTAGCCGACCGCGACGGGCTGACCCCCTTCAAGGTGGGCGATATGCCTCGCCAGCTCTCCGCCCTTTGCTCGCTTTCCAGCCAGCTGGAGGAGCTGGCCGTCGAAGGTGCGCTGACCGGCGACCCGATGAAAGTCTATCAGGCGGTCATGATGGATCCGCTGACCGCCGCTGTTCTGTCGCTCGCTGAGATTAAGGAGATGGTCAGGGACATGTTTGAAAAAAACAGAGACTACCTCGGTCATTTCACAGCCCTGTAACGTGGAAATCTATACAGTCACCCCCAGATCCAGCCCCATCGACGCCATAGTGGAGGTGCCCGGCTCCAAGAGTATCACCAACCGGGCGCTTCTGCTGGGCGCGATAGCGGAGGGGGAGAGCGTTCTGCATAATGTCCTCTTCAGCGGCGACACCCGGAGCTTTCTTTGCTGTCTGGAAGCGCTCGGGTACAAACCGGACATCGACGAAGGGGCGAAAAGTGTCGCCCTCACCGGCGGACCTCCGGTGGAAAACGCGTCGGTCAATGTCGGAAGCGCCGGGACAGCGGCGCGGTTCCTCACGGCTTTCCTCGCGGCAAGCCCCGGGACGTTCCGTATCGACTCCTCCGAGCAGATGCGGAAGCGCCCGATGAAGCCGCTTTTCGATGCGCTTACCGGGCTTGGCTGCTCTGTGGCATACGGCGGGCGTGAGGGGTACCTGCCTGTCACCCTGCGCGGGTCGCGCTTGCGGGGCGGTGAGGCGCGCCTCTCAGCCGGGATGAGCAGCCAGTTTACCAGCGCCCTGCTGATGACCGGGGTACTGCACCGGCGTGATTTGCTCGTCGTCCCGACCGGACGGGAGATTTCGAAGTCTTATATCGGGATCACATTGGCGATGATGCGCCAATTCGGCGTCGAAGCGGCCGTTACCGCCGGGGGTTACGCCGTCCCGGCGGGGCAGAGCTACAAGGCGCGCTGCTACCGGATCGAGCCGGATGTCTCGGGTGCGTGCTATTTCTACGCGGCGGCGGCGCTCACCGGCGGTTCGGTGACGGTGAAAAACGTCTTCAAAGACTCTATGCAGGGGGATATAGAGTTCCTAAGTATCTTAGAGCAAATGGGCTGCGAGGTGACCGAGACGCCCGAAGGGGTACGAGTGGCGGGGAGCGGACGATTGACCGGGGTAGATGCCGATATGAACGACTGCTCCGACCAGACGATGACTCTCTGTGCCCTTGCGCCGTTTGCGGAAACCCCCACGACGGTCCGGAACGTAAGCCACATCCGGCATCAAGAGAGCGACCGGTTGACGGCGATCGCAGCCGAGCTGCGGAGGCTCGGCATCCGCTGCGAAGAGACGGAGGACGGACTGACCGTCTATCCGGGAACGCCCAAACCCGCGTTGGTCCGCACCTACGACGACCACCGGATGGCGATGGCGTTCTCGTTGATCGGGCTTCGGTGCGAGGGGATACGGATCGAGAACCCGGGCTGCGTTGCGAAGACGTTCGAGAACTACTTTGAGTTGTTTGAATCGCTGTAAGGCGTGATGACCACGGCGCGCAGTCTGTGGAAGCGGCTCTGTTCGACTGCGCACATCCCCCGGCATCCGGAATACGGACGCCGGGGGATGTCGTAGGGGTCTGCGTCATCCCCGCATACTTGACAATTTTGCGGTTGGCATTTTCCCCGTCCTATGGTATAATGCTGGGGCAGACAAGGGGGAATACGGTGGACGCGATCAGCGTTTCCGAGCTGACCGAACACATCCGGCGGATGTTTGAGGACGAC
>JAISVO010000165.1 GCA_031271525.1 Oscillospiraceae bacterium | reverse complement strand
CAGCTTAAGCCCCGCTCCCACTTTGAAACCGCTTTGTCGGTAACGCTCAGGCTATCCGCCAGTTGCCGCTGCGTGAGGTTGTGCGCTTTACGCAGTTCCGCAATGAACTGCCCCAGTTTTTTGCTGTTCATCATGTTCTTAACACCTCCTGCTCCCAATCCTACCCCAAAGGAAACCCAAAGGCAAGAAGCGAATGAGTAGAATGAAGCGAAGTAAACCAACGGTTTACTTCGCTTCCTCACAAAACTCCCGCACGGCCTTCACCAGCAACGGGCGCTCGCATTGTTCCATGACGCGCCGCTGGAGGGATTCGGGGGTGTCGCCCGGGAGGACATCGACAGCCTTCTGGGCGACGATGGGTCCCTCGTCGGCCCCGGCGGTAACGAAGTGCACCGTTGCGCCGGTCAGCTTCACGCCGTAATCCAAGACGGCCCGATGGACCCGCAGTCCGTAAAACCCCTTGCCGCAGAAGGAGGGGATCAGCGACGGGTGTACGTTCAGCGCCCGCCCGCCGAATACCTCGGCGAAGCGGGGCGATAAAATAAACATAAACCCGCCGAAGACAACGAGGCCGATATTGTGCGTAACCAGCGCGTCCACAACGGCGTCAGTGTAGGCTTCGCGGCCGGGGTATGCCTTCGGGCTGAGGACGAGCCGGCTTATTCCTGCGTTTTTGGCGCGCTCCAAAGCGTAGGCGTCCGGGTGGGAGCTGAGGACGAGGGCTAGGGTGCCGTTTTCATAAGGCGCGCTGTCAATCAGCGCCTGCAGGTTGGTGCCGCCGTGGGACACCAAGACGGCGATCCTCACCATAAGACGATTTTCCGGGACCCTTCGGCGACCTTCCCGATGACAGGGTAGCCCGACTTTCCGGCGTCGAGGGCGGATACGCAGGCGACCAGCCCGACCCCCATGTTGGCGGTGTTGTACATATCCTCCAGCGGGATATTCCCCTCGGTCATGATCCGGCGGAATATTTCGGGCACGGGGGCGGCTTCTATGTCCATCACGGCTTCTAGGCCTTCGGGCAGCATCCGGGGGATGTTCTCGATCCAGCCACCGCCGGTGATGTGGGCCAGCCCTTTGACCGTCACGGTTTCCCGAAGGGACGCGATGTCCTTCACGTAGATTTTGGTGGGGGTCAGCATCTCCAGCGCCAGTTCAGGGGACGGGTTTGTCAGCACCCGGCGGTAGAGTGAGAAGCCATTGGAGTGAAGCCCCGCGGAGGGAAGACCGATCAGCGCGTCCCCCGGGCGGATGGACGAGCCGTCGATCCTTTTATCGTAGTCCACCATACCGACGCAGAAGCCCACAAGGTCGTACTCGTTGACGTCGTACAGCCCCGGAAGCTCGGCCGTTTCGCCGCCCACCAGCGCCGCGCCTGCCTGCCGGCACCCTTCGGCGACGCCCTTGACAAGCTCCGCGACCTTCTCGGGGCTGTTCTTCCCGATACCGATATAGTCGAGGAAGAAGAGGGGGGACGCGCCGGCGCAAGCGACATCGTTCGCGCACATCGCGACGCAGTCGATACCCACCGTGTCGTGTTTATCCAGCTGGAAGGCGAGCTTCAGCTTTGTGCCGACACTATCGGTGCCGCTGACCAGCACCGGGCGGCTCATCCCGGCGATGTCCGGCGCGAACAACCCGCCGAAGCCGCCGAGGTCGCCCAGCACCCCCTTGGTGTAGGTGGAGCGGACGCTTTCCCGCATCAGCTCGACCCCCCGGTAGCCCGCCTCGACGTCCACACCAGCGTTTTTATACGATTCGTTCATCTTTCTGCCTCCCGTTTTTGTTCCGTTCCTTTTCCGCCACAATCGGTATCGGATACTCGCCCGTGAAGCAGGCGTCGCACCAGCCGACCTTCAGGTCGGGCATGACGTTCGGAAGATCCTCCTGCCGGAGGAAACCGAGGGAATCCACGTCGATCCGGCGCACAAGCTCCTCGGCGTTGTAGCGGGTCGCCATCAATTGGTCGCGGGTTAGCACGTCGGTGCCGAAGTAGCAGGGATGCTCGTATTTCGGGGACGCTACCCGCATATGCACTTCGGTCGCGCCCGCCTCCCGGAGGAGCCGCACAACCCGGTGGATGGTGGTGCCCCGCACGATCGAGTCGTCCACCATGACGACCCGCTTGCCGTCCACCACCGGTTTCAGTACGTTCAGCTTGATCTTCAGCGAGCTTTCCCGCATCCCCTGAGTATCTTGGATGAAGGTGCGTCCGATATAGCGGTTCTTGATGAAGCCGATGGCGTAGGGGATCCCGGATTCCTGCGCGTACCCCAGCGCGGCGGACATCCCCGAGTCGGGGACGCCGATGACAATGTCGGCATCCGCCGGGCTGCTCTTCGCGAGATACCGTCCCGCGAGGTTCCGGGAGGTTTCCACCGGCTGGCCGTCGATAACGCTGTCCGGCCTTGCCATATAGATAAACTCAAAGGCGCAGAGGGCGCCCCGCTCGGGGATGCTGGCCTGATAGCTGGACAGCCGTCCGGCCTCAACGACCACCATTTCCCCCGGGCGAATATCCCGCCCGAAGCTCGCCTCCACCGCGTCGAGAGCGCAGGACTCGGAAGCGATCACAAGCCCGTCCACATTCCGCCCGACGCATAGAGGGCGGAAGCCGAACGGGTCGCGGAGGGCGATCATTTTGGATTTTGTCATCAGCAGGATGGAGAACGCGCCTTGGAACTGCTTCGCCGCCCGCAGGACGGCGTCCTCCAGCGTTCTGGTGTGCAGGCGCTCATAGACGATGGTGTTCAGGATTACCTCGGCGTCGGACGCCGTCTGGAAGATTCCTCCCCGATGCTCGATGACTCGGCGGAGCTGTTCCGAATTGACCAGCGCGCCGTTGAACGCCAAGGCGATCTGTTCGCCCATCGTCTCGATCAAGAAGGGTTGGGCGTTGATTTCCGCCGCCGTTTTATGACCGGCATAACGGACGTGTCCGATTGCCATATACCCGGACAGCTCCGATAAGGTCTTCATGGTGAAAACATCCGGCGCCAGCCCGGCACCCTTTACATTCCGGATGACCGAACCATTGCTCACCGCGATCCCGGCGGAGTTCTGCCCCCGGTGCTGCAGGGCGTACAGCGCGTGGTACGCGCTCACCGAGGCACGGGTATTGATGCGGGCCTGTTCTTCCGCGGACAGGCCGCCCTTTGCTGCGTCCGTGTTGCATATAATTCCAACCACACCGCATTCATCGCGGGGTTTTTCGGGGTAATCACGCATATCGGCTATTCCTCCTGACCAAGCGCCCGCCGGAGTTCCCGGTCGGCCGCGTCGGTTTTTTCGATGATCGTTTGCCGGTAAGCCGCAAGCCTCTCCCGCAGCCCGGGGTCGCTGAGCGCTAAAATTTGGGCGGCAAGGAGGGCCGCATTGTCCGCGCCGCCGACGGATACGGTCGCCACCGGGAACCCCGGCGGCATCTGCACGGTGGAGAGCAGCGCGTCAAGTCCCCCAAGCCCGCCGCTCGCCATCGGAATCCCGATCACCGGCAGGAGGGTGCGCGCCGCGATGGCCCCGGCTAGGTGAGCGGCCATCCCGGCTGCCGCGATCAGGACGCCGAAGCCCTCGGCTTCCGCATTCTTAGCGAATTCCGAGGCGCGTTCGGGGGTGCGGTGCGCCGAGCAGACGTGGGCTTCGTAGGGGATTCCCAACGCGTCCAGCAGGGAGAATGTTTTCTCCAGCCCTTGGCGGTCGGACAGGGACCCCATCAAAACAGCTGCCTTTTTCAAAATATACCCAACTCCTTCATCGTTCGTTCCAGATTCGCGATCCGGGCATCCCAGCTGGCGGCCCGCCCGTATTCAATCCGGCGGCGGACCCGCCACGCGTCCCGTTCCCGCAGGGCTTTCCGGATCCCCGCGATAAACTCCCCGTGGGTCGCCGCGATGGTCAGGACCTCGGTGTAGTCCAGCGTCTGCGCCGGGTGCGGGGTGGATACGACCGGCTTCCCGGTGGCGAGGTAGCTGTAAAGCTTCATCGGCGACGCGTCGATGTTCCGCGCGATGTTGACGCAGACATCAAAGCGGCTGACATAGACAGGAAGGGTTTTGTGCGGCTTGTGCCCCAGCAGAAAGACGTTCCGCAGGCCCTCCAGCGGGGTGACGTCGGCGTCGGTGACCGGGCCGACAAAGACAAAGGACCAATCGGGCTGGGCTTTGGCGCTCGCTTCGATATACCGCAGGTCGACATCCCGGTCGAGCGCGCCCAGATGCCCGATAATTGGGTTCCGCACATTGAATAGGTCGTCCGGGAAGGGGAGGTTTTCTTCGCGGTGGAACAGCTCGAACGGAACGCCGTTGGGCAGCAGCAGGGTGGGCTTTCCGTACGGCTTGACCCGCGCTTCCTGCGCCGCTGTCGAGACGAGGATGACATCCGCCATCCCGGCCAGCGTCTTGTCCCCGGGGGGCGGGACGCCCTCCGAGGCGTCGTAGATCAGGGCGGATCTCTCGACCCTCTTCGCGGGTTCGGAGTACTCGGGGGAGGTGACCCAGAGGACAGGTTGTCCGAACCCTTTTGTACGCAGCGTCCGGTTGACGTAGTTCGAGAGCCGCAGGGTGCGGAACAGCCGGGCTTTGGGGAGGGACACCACCGACAGGCCCTGCCTGAGAGGTTCTTCATACAGGGCGTCGGGGATCCGAACTGGGGACGGGTCGAAATAGACCGTATCGTGCCCCGTCATTCTGCTGAGGAGGTGCCGGACCCTAGTAGGGGAGGGCGACCACGGGTCTTTTGTCAATACGGCAATCCGCTTCATAATAATATCTCCGTCAATACGTCCCGATTGACCTTCTCCCGCTCCCGAAGCCTCTCCACGGCGTCGATACGGGGGGGAAGCTCCATCGCGCGGTCGATGTGCCCGATCAGCCTCTCCGCCGTGAGGACTTCGAGCGGGGTATACAGGGGCTGTCCCATGTAGTCCATAAACGCGCTGACCTTGTCGGTATACGGAAGCCCTACCATCGGCACCCCTTGCCCGGAGGAGAAGATCAACGCGTGGAGCCGCATCGCGATCACCATGCGCATCCGGCTCAATAAGCCGATCGTCAGCCGGGCGGAGCCGGTCTCCCTCAGCACATGGCACGGGCAACGCACCAGCGCCGCAGCTTTCTCTCCGGACCGTACGTCCCGCGTCCGCTCCACCGGGATGAAGACGGCAGTCAGCCCGTACGTCTCATAGGCGTACTCAATCGCCGCCGCGATGTCGGGAAGCTTTTGGTCCAGCCCCTGCCAATCCCGGAGAGCGATGCCGATATACTGCCCCTCCAGCGGGACCCCCTGCCTGATCAAAACGCTGTCCACCTTGTCAGGCTCCTCCGGGGACAGGATCAGCGCCGGGTCGGCGGAGAGGAGGATTTTAGGCCCGGTGACGCCGAGCTGCTCCAACTCTTTCTTGGAAATTTCCTCCCGGAGGGTGATGATCTCCACATGGCGGTTCAGGACCCGCGCCGTCAGGCGGCGGTTGAACGGGGTCAGCACCGGGCCGATCCCGCAGCCGAGCATCACGACCCGGCAGCCCTGCCACTTCGCAAGCCAGATGGCAAAAAGATAAAACCACAGCGAGCGGCGGGAGGTGATGTCCTGTATCAGGTTGCCGCCGCCGCAGAGAAATATGCGGCTTTTTTTGTTGGCCCGCAGCAGGGCTAACAGATTGAACGAATAGTGGCAGCACTCCCGGAAGACACGACGGGTCATTGGCGGGGACCGGGACAGGATCCGTACCGCGATATCGGGGTCTGTCTGCCGGATCTCCCGAAGAATCGCCTCCAGAATGGCGTCGTCCCCGGTGTTGTTCATCCCGTACGCACCGCAGATGGTCACCCCGCGCTCCCCGCTCCGGGAGGAGAGAAGGCTTCGGTAAATGCCCTCCTGCGTCTTCACGGTGGCTTCCATCGAAAAGTTCGCCTTTACCTTATTTCGCAGCTTCTTACCCATCGAAGCCCGCAAGCCGGGATCGTCATACAGCGTTTTGATGAAGCCCGCGAGCTTCGTTGCGTCCCGGAAGGGGAAAAGAAACCCGTTGACGCCGTGGTCGATCAGGAGGGGCGCTCCGCCCACGTCGCTCGCCACGGTGGCGCACCCCTTCCGCGCGCCTTCGGTGAGGACATACGAAAAAGTTTCGAACCGGCTTGTCAGCAGGTTGATGTCCAACAGGCGGAATAAGTCACCGGTGTCGTCCAGCCAGCCCAAGAAGGTTACCGGCGCGTCTAGCTTTTTTACCAGCTTCCGCAGAGCCGGTCCCTGCTTACCATCCCCAGCGATTAAAAACCGCAGGCGGGGACAACTCCCTTTCAGGCTCGCGGCGGCGCGGATGAGGGTCGGCAGATCCTTCACCGGATCGAACCGTGCGGCGATCCCGGCGAAGACGTCTCCCTCCCGGTAGGGTACCCCTAGCGTCTCGGCAAGGGCCGCCTTGTTGACGGGTTCCTCCGGCTCGCTGAACTCCAAACCGTTATAGATGGTGTATACCTTCTCCGGGCGGAAGCCCCGCCGGATCAATGTCTCCGCCATCACATCCGAGACGCCGATATAGGCGTCCAAGAAGCGTAGCGCGAAACGGTTAATCACGCCGTAGGTCAGGAAAGCACATGGGCGTCCCATATAATCCAGCCTGTAGTCGGAGTGGACGGTGGTGACGACCGGCTTCTTTACGGCGTGTTTCAAGAGGACCCCGATGAAGTTTCCCCTCGCCCCGTGGCAGTGGATCAGGTCGTACCCCTCGGCGAGGACCTTCAAAGTCCTAAGCGTTGCGCGGAGGCTGCCCGGCATGACCCGAACATCCAGCCCAGCTTCCCGGGCTTCCCTTGCAAAATCGCCCTCCCGGAAGGAGACGAGGGTTGTGTCCTTTAGACCGGCGAGCAGTCCGATGACATGTGTCTTCGCGCCGCCCGCGTCGCCTCCTCCGATCAGGTGGAGCGCCTTCATGAGGCCGCTCCGTTCAGCGGGGCGACGTATTTCTCCCCGAATGCCTCCAGCGCCTCGTTGTATTGCGCGAACCGCCCCGAGTGGAGGATGTGTACGTATTCGTGCATATCGAACTTGTCCTGCTCGTCCCTCGGCATACTCCGCCGGATGATATACAGGGCGATGTTGGAGCAGTGATCGGCGAGCCGCTCGAAGTTGATCAGCAACTCCAGATAGAGCGCTCCCGCCTCGGCGCTACACTCGGCGTTCTTTAGGCGGGAGATGTGCCGCCCCTTAAGGATGTCGATCATCCGGTCAACCGTCTCCTCCAGCGGCTCCACCTTCGAAGCGCCGCTCCGGTCGGCTTCACGGTAACTGGAGCACGTCACCTCCAGCAATTCCGCCACCGCTTCGCTTAAAAGCGCCAGCTCGCTCCGAGCCGCTTGGGAGAACTGGATCGAGTCGGTGTATTTGCTCTGCGCCGCCTCCGCGATATTGACCGAGTAGTCGCCGATCCGCTCGATTTCCCCGATGACATGGAGCAGCTCGGAGTGGAGGCCGTTCTCGTCCTCGTTCAACCCACGGTTCACAAGCTTCAGAAGGTATTGGTTGATGTGAACCTCGAGGCCGTCCAAGGTGTTTTCGTCCTCCCGGAGACGGCTGAACCGCTTTTCGTCGTATTTCTCGTTCAGGAACTCCACCGCGCGGGTAAAATTCTTCTTCGCCCGGTCCGCCATCAGATGGACCGCCTCCAACGAGTGCGCCAGCGCGACCGACGGGGTGAAGCGGTCGTCCAGCATCCCGTCCATCTCGGCGGAGCCGGATTCGCCGGGCAGGGTGCGGGTCGCGAGCTTTACCAAGGCGTTTGTGAAGGGGAGGAGGAGGGTTGTCGTCACAAGGTTAAAGGTTAGGTGGAAGGTTGCGATCAAGCTGCGGGACATCTCGGCCTCCCAGAACGGCCAACGGATGACCGATTGCAGCCCGTACAGCGCCAGCAGGAAAACGGTGGTTCCGATCAGGTTGAAATAGAGGTGGATGAAGGCTGTCCGTTTGGCATTCCGGGTCGCCCCAATAGAGGCCAAAATCGCCGTGACGCAGGTGCCGATATTCTGCCCCATAATGATGGGGGCCGCCATTGAGAATAAAATGGGGTTCCCTCCCGCGGCTGCGCTCGCGCTCAGCGTTTGGAGGATGCCGACGCTCGCCGAGGAGGATTGGATGATGGCCGTCAGCCCCGCGCCCACCAAGACACCCAGCAGGGGATTGGAAAACGCGGTCATCAGCTGCTGGAAACCTTGGCTGCCGGCGAGACCTGAAAGGGATGTCTCCATTGTCAGCATCCCGCTGAACAGAACCCCGAAGCCAATCAGGATCCTGCCGATGTTATGCTTCTTCCCCCGCCGGAACGCCATAGTGAGTACGATGCCGGCGACCGCGACCATAGGAGCCAGTGTCTTAGGCTTCAAGAAAGAGAGGAGGAGGCCGGAGGAATCGATGTCGCCCAGACTGATAATCCACGCCGTCACGGTGGTACCGATGTTCGCGCCCATAATCACGCCGACCGCCTGTGTGAGCTTCATAATCCCGGCGTTTACAAATCCAACCAGCATGACGGTGGTTGCCGAGGAGGATTGGATGACGCTTGTTACCACCGCTCCGAGCAGGACGGCCTTTAATGTGCTGGAGGTTAGGCGTTCCAGAATCCGTTCCAGACGTCCGCCAGACATCTTTTCCAGACCGTCCCCCATGATGTTCATGCCAAACAAGAAGAGCGCCACGCCACCCAGTGTCGTAATAATGTCATAAACCGTCATTCGGCCAGTTGACTCCTTTCAGCGGCATCAAATAGTAGGTCCAGCTCCCGCCGGATGTCGTTCTGCTCCAGTCCATCGTTCTCCAGCAGGGCCGAGAGGAGCATTTGGTCGGCCACCCGCAGCAGCAAGCGGGCGAAGGCCGGGTCCCGGAAGGTGTCCAGCACCCTCCGGCGCTCGTCCTGCCGCCGTTCCCGCTCATACGCGAGCAGCTTTTCGGTGCCCGATCCGGCACTGTCGAGGCCCAGCATGGCTTTGTGCGCCAGCCGGAAGACACGCCGGTCGTCGTCCGTCAGTAGTCTGCGCTGCATTACGGAAAAAAACCAAACATCCCGCAAAGGGATCCCCTCGGGGATTTGATCCGCGATCTGTTCGGAGATTTGGCGGTATGACTCGAAAACGACCGCCTCATATAGGTGTTCCTTGCTGCCGTAATGGTAGTACAGCGTTGGAAGGGAACAGCCCGAACGGGTGGCTATTTCCCGTATCGACGACCGGTGGAACCCCTTTTCGTCAAAGATTTGAAGGGCTGCCGTCTTGATGGTCTGCTTCATTCGGTGAACACTCCCCTTTGTCACGGGACAGTCTGACGCCGCATAGGATGTGGGTATCCAAGAATTTGTCACTCGAATTCTTCATGAAATCGGAGGATGAAAAATATGTTCGGCGCGGTCATTTCGTTGATTCTGCACGGATACTTTATCTGTTTGCGGCTGACCGGAAGGGGCGGTTCGTTTCCCAGTCCGCTCACGCAGAAGGAAGAGAACGACGCGTTGAAAGCAATGGCGAAAGGGGATAAAGCGGCGAGGGAGAAGCTGATTATGCACAACCTGCGTTTGGTGCCCCATGTGATCAAGAAGTACTACACCAACGCCACCGATCAGGACGATTTGATTTCGATCGGTACAATCGGGTTGGTCAAGGCGATTGACAGTTTTTCGCCAGACCGGAAGGCGAAGCTTGCGACCTACGCCTGCATCTGCATCCAAAACGAGATCTTTATGCACTTCCGAGGGTTGAAGAAGCGCTCGGGGGACATCTCGCTCAGCGAGCCGTTGGATGCCGATTCGGACGGAATGCCCCTCTCGGTGCTGGATGTGCTGCAGGCGGACGACGATGTGCAGGACCGGCTGGAGCAGGAGGAAGAGCGCCAGAGGATCCGTGTGCTGGTGGACTGCGCGCTGGATGGCCGGCAGAAGGAGATCATTCGTCTGCGGTACGGGCTGGGCGGGTTCCCGCCGCTGACACAGCGGGAGGTCGCCGACCGCTTCCGTATTTCCCGCTCCTATGTGTCGCGAATCGAGAAAAAAGCGCTTGAAACGCTTGCCGGACAAATGCCGACAGGATAGACCTTATTCTATCATATGAAAGCGCCGGTGGCAAGTGCGAATGGGACATGTAAAATGTTTACATGATGGTCGCTCTCGTCCGTTTGGAGAGGGCGCAAACCGCTGTGGGATAAGGACATGACGCAAACTTAAAATTTTTCTAAAAAACCCTATTGACAATATGGGATTGCTTTGGTATACTGTCTAAGCGTCTCTGATGAGACTGTCTGCACCTTGTCAACTAAATAACGTAACCGAAACAAAGCCAGAAAAGCGGGAGAACCCCATTAGGGGTTCCAACGAATTTGAGAATGAGATGCTTGGAGCAAGCAACCTCTGTTCGAGA
>JAISVO010000162.1 GCA_031271525.1 Oscillospiraceae bacterium | reverse complement strand
CCGAGTGCGCCATCATATAGATCGGGTTGTGCTTATGCAGGTTTTCCCGCATCGCCGTAGTGACCGCCCCGGTGGTCTGGTCCCACTCGTTGATGACGAGGCGGTAGCGCTCGTCGTTTGTAATTAAGCCCCGGCGGTATTGCCGATCGATGTCAGCGACCTTCCTCTCGGTCGCCTTGATCAGGTCTTTTTTCTGCTCGGGCACCGCCATGTCGGAGATCGAGATGGTAATCGCGCCTTTGGTGGAGTAATGGAAGCCCTGCGCCTTGATCCGGTCGAGGACCTCGGCGCTCTTCGCGAAACCGTGCTGTTTGATGCAGCGGTCGATAATCCGGCTCAGTTCTTTATTGCCGGTCAGGGTGGAGATTTCAGGGTCAAGGACGTGCTCGGGGTCGGTACGGTCGACATACCCCAAATCCTGTGGGATCGGCTGGTTGAAGATCAGAAGGCCGACGGTCGTGCTGATCAGGCGGGTCACAATCTCTCCGTTGTACGGACCGCTCACCCGCACCCGGATCGGCGCGTGGATACCGAGGAAACCCTCGTCGTACGCCATCAGCGCCTCGTTGACGTCGCGGTAGACATTCCCGGCGCCCGGCTCGTCCTCCCGGGTCATCGTCAGGTAATAGGAGCCCAGCACCATGTCTTGGGTAGGTACGGTGACCGGACGCCCGTCCTTTGGGTGGAGGAGGTTGTTCGCCGACAGCATCAAGAACCTCGCCTCGGCCTGCGCCTCGGCGGACAGCGGCACATGAACCGCCATCTGGTCGCCGTCGAAGTCGGCGTTATACGCCGTACAGACCAGCGGATGCAGCTTCAGCGCGCGGCCTTCCACCAGCACCGGCTCAAACGCTTGGATACCCAAGCGGTGCAGGGTCGGTGCGCGGTTGAGGAGCACCGGGTGTTCCGAGATAATGACCTCCAGAGCATCCCACACCTCGGTACGGGCGCGTTCCACCATCTTCTTCGCCGATTTGATGTTGGTCGCGATCGCATCCTCCACCAGCTTCTTCATGACAAACGGCTTGAACAGCTCCAGCGCCATTTCTTTCGGCAGGCCGCATTGGTAAATCTTCAACTCGGGACCGACGACAATGACGCTCCGCCCCGAGTAATCGACACGCTTGCCCAGCAGGTTCTGACGGAACCGCCCCTGCTTCCCTTTCAACAGGTCGGACAGACTCTTCAGGGCGCGGTTGTTCGGCCCGGTCACCGGGCGGCCCCGGCGTCCGTTGTCGATCAGCGCGTCAACCGCTTCTTGGAGCATCCTCTTCTCATTCCGGACGATGATGTCCGGCGCGCCCAACTGCAACAGCTTGAGCAGACGGTTGTTCCTGTTGATCACCCTTCGGTACAGATCGTTTAAGTCGCTGGTCGCGAACCGTCCGCCGTCCAACTGCACCATCGGGCGCAGCTCAGGCGGGATGACCGGGACGACATCCATAATCATCCACTCGGGACGGTTGCCCGATGTGCGGAACGCCTCCACGACTTCCAAACGTTTGATCAAACGCATTTTCTTCTGGCTGGAGGCGTCTTTCAGCTCGGCGCGGAGCTCGTCCGCGAGCTTCTCGCAGTCAATCTTGGCGAGGAGTTTCTTAATCGCTTCCGCGCCCATGTCGGCTTCGAAGTCGTCCTCGTATTTCTCCCTAAAGTCGCGGTACTCCTTCTCGGTGAGGATCTGCTTCTCCATCAGCGGAGTGTCCCCCGGCTCAATGACGATATACGAGGCGAAGTAGAGGACCTTCTCCAGCAGACGGGGCGACATGTTCAGGATCAACCCCATCCGGGAAGGAATCCCCTTGAAGTACCAGATGTGGCTGACCGGGGCCGCCAGCTTGATGTGGCCCATCCGCTCCCGGCGCACCTTGGAACGGGTGACCTCCACCCCGCAACGGTCGCAGACCCGCCCTTTGTAGCGCACCTTCTTATATTTGCCGCAGTAGCACTCCCAGTCCTTCTGCGGGCCAAAGATCCGTTCGCAGAACAGGCCGTCCCGCTCCGGCTTGAGGGTTCGGTAGTTGATCGTCTCGGGCTTCTTAACCTCGCCCCGGGACCATGTCATCATCAGCTCGGGGGACGCAAGACCGATTTTAATCGCCTCAAACTCAGCATAGCTCATGCAATCAATCCTCCATAGAAAAATCTTCTTCGTCGCCGTCTTCCAGTTCTTCGTCGGTGGCTTCGCCGATATCGGAGTAATCGAACTCGCTCTCGTCCGGCTCCTCAATGGTGAAGCCGTGCGCCTCCATATCGGTGTCGGCGACCAGCTCGTTTTCGCTGTTCTTCGCGAAGGTGTCGTCGTCGTCCGCGTCCCGCAGGACGACTTCGTTGCCCGCCCGGTCGAGGACCCGGATGTCGAGGCAAAGGGACTGGAGCTCCTTGACCAGAACTCGGAAGGATTCGGGGACTCCCGGCTGGGGTACGTTGTGCCCTTTGACGATCGCCTCGTAGGTTTTGACCCGCCCCGTGATGTCGTCGCTCTTGACGGTGAGGATCTCTTGGAGTGTGTACGCCGCGCCGTAGGCCTCCAGCGCCCAGACCTCCATTTCGCCGAACCGCTGTCCGCCGAACTGCGCCTTGCCGCCCAGCGGCTGCTGCGTGACTAGGCTGTAGGGGCCGGTGGAGCGGGCATGTATCTTGTCGTCCACCAAGTGGGCGAGTTTTAGGAAGTACACATAGCCGACGGTCACCGGGTTGTCGAACGGCATCCCCGTCCGCCCGTCGTAGAGGACGCTCTTGCCGTCGGTGCGGAGCCCCGCCAGCTGGAGGGTGTTCTCGATGTCGATCTCGTTCGCGCCGTCGAAGATGGGGGTCGCGACTTTCCAGCCGAGAGTCCGCGCAGCATAGCCCAAGTGGACCTCCAGAACCTGCCCGATGTTCATACGGCTCGGGACGCCCAGCGGGTTGAGGACGATGTCCAGCGGGGTTCCGTCGGGGAGGAAGGGCATATCCTCCTGCGGCAGGATGCGGGAGATGACGCCCTTGTTGCCGTGGCGGCCCGCCATCTTGTCGCCCACCGATATTTTGCGCTTCTGGGCGATGTAGCAGCGAACGCCCATATTGACGCCGGGGGAGAGCTCGTCGCCCGCCTCCCGGGTGAAGACTTTAACATCCACCACAATGCCGCTCTCGCCGTGGGGAACGCGGAGCGACGTATCCCGCACCTCGCGCGCCTTCTCGCCGAAGATCGCGCGGAGGAGACGCTCCTCGGCGGTCAGCTCGGTTTCGCCTTTGGGGGTGACCTTACCCACCAGAATGTCACCGGCGCGCACCTCAGCGCCGATCCGGATGATCCCCCGGTCGTCGAGGTCTTTCAGCGCGTCGTCGCCGACGTTCGGGATGTCCCGCGTAATCTCCTCGCTGCCGAGCTTGGTGTCCCGGGCTTCGAGCTCGTATTCCTCGATGTGGATCGAGGTGAAAACATCGTCCCGCACGAGGCGCTCGTTGATCAGGATGGCGTCCTCGTAGTTATAACCCTCCCATGTCATGAAGCCGATCAATACGTTCTTGCCGAGGGAAATTTCACCCTCACGGGTGGAAGGGCCGTCCGCGAGGACGTCCCCCTTCTCCACACGGTCGCCCGGCTTGACGATGGGGCGCTGGTTTACGCAGGTGCCTTGGTTGCTCCGCACGAACTTTGTGAGCTTTGTGACCTTGGTGTTTCCGTCGTCATACCGCACCGAGACGGCGTCGGCCGTGACGCGCTGCACGATGCCGCTCCCTTCGGCGAGGATGACGACGCCCGAGTCGCAGGCGGCTTTGTATTCGATCCCGGTGCCGACGATCGGCTGCTCGGTCACGAGGAGGGGGACCGCCTGACGCTGCATGTTGGAACCCATCAGGGCACGGTTCGCGTCGTCATTTTCGAGGAAGGGGATCATCGCGGTCGCGACCGAGACCATCATTTTGGGGGATACGTCGATGTAATCCACCCGCTCCCGGTCGACCTCAATGATGTCGCGGCAGCGGCAGGTGATACGCTCGTTGAGGAAGGCGCCGTTTTCGTCCACCGGTTCGTTTGCCTGCGCGACGATGAACTCATCCTCCATGTCG
>JAISVO010000112.1 GCA_031271525.1 Oscillospiraceae bacterium | reverse complement strand
CCGGCTACGGCCAGCCCCAGAAACCCAAACGCGGCCGGACCCGCACTCGAACCGATCAGCGCTTGAGCGCTCCATCCGGCGGGCGGGAAGGCGTCGGTCACGGCCGAAAGCCACTCCATGCCGTCGGCCAGCAGGGCGGCGACCTTCGCCGGGTCGCTGAGGGTGACGGTAAGCCGTCCGGTCAGCAGCGACTGACCTGCTACAAGCCCCAAGACCATGATGACGGAGAAGACCATCAATAACTTGTCCCGGTGCTTCACCAGCGCCGTCAGGCGGGTGAACAGCATCGACAGCAGCGCCGCCAGCGCCATCGGCACGGCGGGCAGCAGAAGCCAGACCGGGATTGTCCGCAGGATCAGCGGCAGGAAAGACGAAACCGGCAGCTCCAGCACAATGCCGTAGATGACGACGGCCGGCCAGAGGAAGAGCGCCGTCATTCCCGACTCGATGGCGTACGCCATTGTGAACTTCGAGAGGAAGACCGACTGTCCCCGGAGCGGGAGTGCCGCGAACGTCTCGGCGTCCTTCGCCCCAAAGACAAGGGCAAGGATCGTCATCGTCCCGAAGACGAGGACCACCGCCATACTGAGTATGACGACGCCGCTCATGATCATCGGGGTGAGATCGGCAAACCCGTTGGACGCCGACGGGACGGAGGCCCTCATCAGGGGGAAGAGGATGGCGCCGTAGAGGAACAGGACCGCGCCGACGGCGTACAGCATCAAAAGCCCGAAGCCGAGCATCTTCAAGGCGTCCTTACCGCTTGCCCGCCGCCTCACCCGGCTGCTGAGGGCGGAAAGCCCGAACTGCATCCGGATATGCAGCCTCAGAACGAGCCAATACTCGCGGAACGCGCTCATACCCCATCCTCCGCATTCTCGGTCAGCTCGAAGAAAAGCTTTTCCAGCGTCACGTCCTTCTCCCCCGAGCGCAGGCTGTCCATCGTGCCGACCGCCGCGAGCTTTCCTTTGGAGATGATCCCGATCCGGTCGCAGAGACGTTCCGCCACTTCCAGAACGTGGGTTGAGAAGAAGACGGTGTTCCCCTCCCGGCAGTGGGCGCGCATTTCGTCTTTCAGGGCGAGGGCGCTTTTGGGGTCAAGCCCGGTCAGCGGCTCGTCCAGCAGCCAGAGCGGGGGGCGGTGGACCAAGGCTCCGGTCAGCATCAGCTTCTGCTTCATCCCGTGGCTGTAGGAGCGGATCAGCTCTCCGGCGGCGTCCGCGATCCCGAACATCGTGAGGTACTTCTCGATCCGTTCCCGGCGGTCGCTTAGGGAAACGCCGTAGACGTCGCCGATGAAGTTGAGGTACTCGATCCCCTTCAGGCGGTCGAAGACGTCGTGGTTGTCCGGCACATAGCCGATCTGCCTTTTTGCTTTCACCGGTTCGCCGAGCATATCGGCGCCGCCGACCCGGATCGAGCCGGCGTCGGGCAGCAGGATTCCGGTGATCATCTTGATGGTGGTGGTCTTCCCCGCGCCGTTGGGGCCGATGAATCCGAAGATTTCACCCCGCTCCACCTTCAGGCTGAGGTTATCCACCGCTTTTACGGCGCCCCGGGCGTAGCTTTTGGTCAGTCCGGTCAGTTCGATCAACGTGAGTCTCCCCCTTTCGTTTTATCTATGGTGATTCTACCACACAATCACGCGATTGTCAAGCAGGATGACAACCCTATTCTGAAGGGCAGTCAAGTAAACCGGATAACCCCAATTATGGCGGGAGTTTTGCACATTGTCCACAGGGTTATCCACAGCGGTTATGTCAACCTCGCCATAATTTTACAAAGTGTTCACCATTTCGACAAGAACCGCTGTATAATAAACAGGGTGCCGAAAACGCGCCCCGAAGGGACGGATTGACTATGACACAAAAGACGGCGTTGATTCTGGAGGACGACCAAAACATCGCGGAGCTTCTCCGGCTCTATATGGAGAAGGACGGCTTCCATGTGAGGACGGCGGACGACGGGAAGCTGGGGCTGAAGCTGTTCAACGAGGAGACGCCCGCTATTGTCCTCCTCGACCTGATGCTGCCCGGGATGGACGGCTGGGAGGTCTGCCGGGAGATCCGGAGCCAAGGGAAGACGCCGGTGATCATGATCACCGCCAAGACGGAGACCTTTGACAAGGTGCAGGGTCTGGAGATGGGCGCGGACGACTACATCGGCAAGCCCTTCGACATGAAGGAAGTGATGGCGCGGGTCCACGCCGTGCTGCGGCGGGCCGGCGGCGGGGACAAGCCCCGGCGTTTGCAATACGACCAGCTGGTGATCGACATGGATTCCTTCACCTTGAGCGTCAGGAATACCCCGGTGGATACCCCGCCGAAGGAGCTGGAGCTTCTCTTCCATCTGGCGTCCTCGCCGAACCGGGTCTACACCCGGAATCAGCTGCTGGACGAGGTGTGGGGGTTCGACTACTTCGGCGACAGCCGTACGGTGGACGTGCACATCAAGAGGCTGCGGGAGAAGCTGGAGGGGATCAGCGAGGCGTGGTCATTGAAAACCGTCTGGGGCGTGGGGTATAAGTTTGAAACCCATTCATAAGACAATTTTTTACCGGTACTTCATCCGCTCTGTCATCCTGCTGACCGCCAGCACGCTGGCGCTCTCCTCGGCGTTTGTCGTCGGGGCGTCCCGCATCCTCGGCGCGCAGCAGCAGAGACGGATGGAGCTTGCCGTGCAACGGATACATGGATATATCGGACCCGGGCTCACCTTTTCCGGACTGACCGTGACCTACAGGCCGGATCTCGCGGATATACTGGCGCTGATGGGGGATACCGGCGATATGCGGATCCTGATCTGCGACACCAACGGCGGAGTGAAGCTCGACTCGACCGGGGAGTATGTCAATAAGACGCTGCCCGAGCGGGTGGTTGCCGCGATGAAAAGCGCCGAAGGGTTTGCCACCCTCTCCGCCCGCGTCATACGGGAGGCGCTGCCCGGAGCGGTTTCCGCCATCTCGGCGCCGCTGACGATCGATTGGTTCGGGGAGACGATCAGTGCCGGATATATCCTGACAAGCCCCAACCAAGAGGGGACCCGGATGCTGATGTGGGAGTTTTTGCGGAACTGGAGCTTGATGAGCGTCGTCGTCGTGCTGCTCGCGGGCGTCACGGCGTATATCAGCGCCCGGCGGCAGGCGCGGCCGCTGCGCCAGATGGCGTCCTGCGCCCACTGCCTGACCCACGGCGACTTTACCGCCCGCGCCGATGTGGAAGAGATGCAGGACGGCGAGATCCAAGACCTCGCGAAGGCGTTTAACGGGATGGCGGAGACCCTCCAGCGGGGCGAGGAACTCCGGCGGGGTTTTATCGCGAACGTGTCCCATGAGCTGAAGACGCCGATGACGACGATTTCGGGCTTCATCGGGGGGATACTGGACGGCACCGTGCCCGAGGAACGGCGCGCCGAAACCCTCCAGATCGTCCGGGACGAGGTGATGCGCCTGTCCCGGCTGGTGGAGAGCACCGCGAACCTCACCCGCCTGCAGACCGGGCAGCTGGAACTGCGCCCCGTCCCGGTGGATATATCCGAGCTGTCCCTTCGGATTCTGCTCGGCTTCGAGGGGCGGATCGAGGAGAAGGGACTGGCCGTCCGGCTGGACGTGCCCGAGGGGGGGACTTTGTTTGTCCAAGCCGACCCCGACTCGATCACCCAAGTGCTGACGAACTTACTGGACAATGCCGTGAAATTCTCCGCACCCGGCGGCGAGCTGTCCCTATCCATTAAAATGGCTGGCGGGAAAGCGCGGATCTCGATCGCGAACGACGGCAACACCATCCCGCCCGAAGACCTGCCCTACGTCTTCGACCGGTTCTATAAGGCCGACCGCTCCCGCAGCATCGACCGCACCGGGCTGGGGCTGGGCCTCTTTCTGGTGAAAAGCATTATCAACGCCCACAACGAGGACATCACGGCAGCCAGCGCCGACGGGCGGACAGAGTTTGCGTTTACCCTCACGGAGTGCAAACGCCCCTAAGCGTTCAGCTTTTCAACCGTGTAACCGTCGGAGCTTAAAAGGTCCACAACGCCGCCGTCGCCCAGCATGTGGGCGAGGCCCACGATGAAGAAGGCGTTTTTGCCTTCGGACATATACCGCTTCGCGGCGTCCGCCATCTTGACGTTGCGGCGGGTGTACATCGCTTCGGTGTATTCGGCGGTTATCTCCGGCGGGACGGACAGGTTGTCATCCTCCGCGAGGAGGTAGGCGGTCAGCGTTTTCTCGTTCCCGGTTTTCCATAGCGAATACAGCGTCTTGGTGTCTTCCGCGGCTTTATCCACTTCCATAGCGCTTTCCAGCATCTTTGCCTGCAGCGGCGCGGAGAACCCGACCAGCATGTCGGTCTGCTCCCCGATGCTCTCCACTTCCAGAACTTCCTTCCCGGCGGCTTTCGCCTCCTTGAGGAAATGAGCGTCCAGCCCCAGCTCCGGCAGAAGCCCCGCCCGCTTTACCGAAACGCTTTCCAGAGCCGAAATCCACATGGCGGGGCGGAACATGTTCAGCATCGAGAGGGGGACGCCGAGCGACAGATCGTCTTCCACCCCTCTTAAAACGGTCCTCGCCTTCTCGGCAAGGGTTTCGCCGATTTCGTCCTCAATTGTCTCTCCGGACGCATACATCAGCTTGGCGGAGAACGCCAGCTGCGCCGCGAGGTCGCTCTCAAAAGCAACAAGGTCGATCTCTACCGCAAGCGCCCCGCTTTGTTCAAACGCGTCGGTGACGTAGCTTGGCAGCGGGTAGAGAGTTTCCTCGGCGGCGTGGATCGAGCCGAAGAGGTGCAGGGTCCGCCCTTCGGGAGAGGTGACTTTCCACAGCAGCGGTCCGACGGGTCTCGCGCAGCCCGCAAGCAGGAGGAGCAGCGCGACAAGCAGGGCAAGGCTTAGAATTCGGTGGGTTCGCTTCATAAAAGGTTGTGTCCCTTCAACAAAAAGTTTTGATGACTCTCAAGGAGCTATTACAAATAATCCTTGGGCCGCCGGAAGCGCGTCCCCGCGTCACAGCCCCAGCCGCTTACGGATCAGGCTGACCGCCGCCGCGCCCTCGCGGTGACCTTCGTCGTGGAGGGCGAGGAGCTTTTGCGTATCCCGCCCGGTGCGGGAGACGGTGACCGGCTCCAGAGGGCGGATGATGATCGCTTTCCCCTCCCGTTCCAGCCGTTCGCACTGCTCCAGCTGGCGGTTGTACACCAAGTGGCGCTCCTCCAGCGCGCGGCGCAGGCCTAGGCAGTCCTTCCCCGCTAACCTCGGGGCGAAGCGCGCCGGTTTTTTCCGGTAGCCGGGGTTCTGTGTCAGCACGACGAC
>JAISVO010000082.1 GCA_031271525.1 Oscillospiraceae bacterium | reverse complement strand
TTTTGCGGCGGGCGCTCTCCTCATCTAGGCGGCGGCGTATATGCCCGATAATATCCAACCCTAAACGCTGGGAATCCTCCGACTCGGCATGGTGATATCCGGTCAGGGCGGTCAGCGCTTCGGCAAGCCCGATGAACCCAACCGACAGGGTACCGTGCTTGAGGATCTCGCCCACCTCGTCGTCCCAATTGAGTTTATCGCTGTCCAGCCAAACACCCTGCCCCATCAGGAAAGGAAAGTTCCGTACCTTTTTGCGGCTCTGGATGATGTAGCGGTCGGTCAATTGCTCGATCGTGAGGTCCAGCACCCTGTCCAGCGAGCGGAAGAACTCTTCGATGTCGCCGCCTGCGAGCAGCGCCAAACGGGGAAGGTTGACCGATGTGTAGGAGAGGTTGCCCCGCCCGTTGCAGACCTCCTGTGACGGGTCATAGGTGTTTCCGATCACCCTTGTGCGGCAGCCCATATAGGCGATCTCCGTCTCGGGGGTACCTTTGTAGTACTTCGCGTTGAACGGCGCGTCGAGGAAAGAGAAGTTCGGGTAGAGGCGCTTCGCGGAGACCCGGCACGCCAGCTTGAAGAGGTCGTAGTTCGGGTCCTCCGGGTTGAAGTTGACCCCTTCCTTAATACGGAAGATTTGGATGGGGAAGATCGGCGTTTCGCCCCGCCCCAGACCGGCTTCGGTTGCCAGCAGGACATTCTTGATGGCGCAACGGCCTTCCGGCGAGGTATCCATCCCGTAGTTAATTGAGGAGAAGGGCACCTGCGCCCCGGCGCGGGAATTCATCGTGTTCAGGTTGTGGACAAGCCCCACCATCGCCTTGTAGGTGGCACGGTCAACCTCCTTCTCGGCATTCCTCTGGGCAAAGGCCTGTACCTTCTCGGTCAGCGCCGGGTCGCCGGTCAATTCATCCAGCAGTTTGGCCTCGGCTTGACGGTAGGTGTCGTCGCCGCCCATCTTTGGCGTCAAAAACTCCTCGGGGAAGGCGAAGTCCGGCGCTTCGATGCCGCAGAGTAACTCCAGCGCCCGCAGGATGTTGTCGCGGTAGAGGTGAGCGAAGGATTTCGCGACCCCCAACGCCATCCCGTAGTCGAAGTTGAGGACGCTCTGACCTCCGTGCTGATCGTTTTGGTTGGATTGAATCGCGATACAGCAGAGGGCGGTATAGGACGCGATATGGTTCGGCTCGCGCAAAAACCCATGCCCGGTGGAGAAGCCGTCCCGAAAGAGCTTTGCGATGTCAATCTGGCAGCATGTGGTGGTTAGTGTGTAAAAGTCCATATCGTGGATATGAATTTCACCCTCACGATGCGCCTCAGAGTGCCGGGGCTTCAATACAAACATGTCGTAGAACTGCTTCGCGCCCTCCGAACCGTATTTGAGCATGGTGCCCATTGCGGTGTCGCCGTCGATGTTGGCGTTCTCCCGCTTGATGTCGCTGTCCGACGCCGCGTTGAAGGTGATGTCCTCGTAGACCTTCATCAGGCGGGTGTTCATCTCGCGCACCCGGCTCCGCTCGGCGCGGTAGAGGATGTACTTCTTGGCGGCCTCCCGATATCCGGTTTCCATCAAGACCCGTTCGACGATATCTTGAATATGCTCCACGTCGGGAGCGGGTTTTCCTTCCTCCTCCAACGCACTCAAAACGCGGAGGGCGGCGCGGCGCGCCTCCTCCCTCTGGTCGCTGCCGTATGTGGCGGTAAACGCCTTGTTGATGACCGTCGAGATCTTGTCCAAGTCAAAACGAACGACCCGCCCGTCGCGCTTGCGGATTTGCCCGATACTCACGATATGCTCTGTCATTCTTCACGCTTCCTTTGGAAATAGTCTACAACATATGGGATGGGTTTCATCTGTGGCGCATACATATTGTACAACAGCAATGGCAGCCTGTCAAGAAAAAACCCCGCGCTTTCCACGAAAATTTTATTACATTTTCTCCCATTGCATTTTCCTCTTGCAGTTCTCCTGTCCAAGGCGTATACTGTAGGACATGGATAAACTGTTAACCGATCCGCGTAACATCCGGGCACGGCTCGCGGCGCATGGGTTCGCCTTCAGCAAACGCCTTGGACAGAATTTCCTCGCCGACAGCCGGGTACCCGATATTATGGCAAGCTTCTTTGACCCGGGACAGGCCGTTCTGGAAATAGGCCCCGGGTTCGGAGCGCTGACTGCCGCGCTCTGCGAGGTCTGCGGCGCGGTGGTTGCCGTGGAGAAGGATAAACGCCTCCTCCCCCTCCTGAAAGAGAACCTTGCGGACTGCCAAAACCTTACTGTTATCGAGGGCGACGCTTTGCGACTTGATCTCCCGTCACTGATGCCCCAAGGGCTGCGCCCCGCCGTGTGCGCCAACCTGCCCTATTCGGTCACAACCCCAATCCTTACAGCCTTGCTGGAGAGCGGGACCTTCGACCCGATCATCGTCATGGTGCAGCGGGAGGTGGCGCTGCGGCTTACCGCGTGCCCCGGGACGCCCGAATACGGCGCGATGACCGTATTCACGGCGATGTCTGCACAGTGCTCCGTGCTCTTTGACGTACCGCCCGAAAGTTTCATCCCCCGCCCCGCCGTGACATCGTCGGTAGTCCGGCTCGATTCTCTTACATTTGATGTCGGCATGCAGACCCTCGTCCCAACCGCGTTGCGACTCTCCAGAGCGGCGTTCGCGCAACGGCGCAAGACCCTCGGCAATGCGCTGTCCGCCGGCTTGGCGCTCCCGCGCGAGAGCGTTACCGAACGTCTCAAAGCCGCGGGGTTCGATCCCGGCGCACGGGGCGAAACAATTTCCCCCGAAGGATACCTAAGCCTTGCGAGGTTTTTTACGCCGTAACATTTCGGTAATAGAAGGGGATCAATAGCTGATGGAATGTGAAAAACGCCCGTACGGACCGCTGGGTCTGATTTGCATGAAGGGAAGCGAGGAACTCGCGGCGCAGATCGACGGAACCTTGAAGGCCCGGAACGTGGAAACCGGCGGCGCCGGGCAGAGCGTCTTGGTGGAATACGACTGCCCCCGCTTCTCCACCGGAGAGGCAAAGGGGATGATCCTGCAAACCGTACGCGGCTATGACCTGTATATACTCGCGGATGTCTTCAACTATAGCGTCACCTATAAAATGTTCGGCATGGATGTGCCGATGGGTCCGGACAACCATTTTCAAGACCTTAAGCGCGTCATCGGCGCCACCAACGGCAAAGCGCGGAGGATTACCCTCATTATGCCTCTGCTGTACGAAGGGCGGCAGGACCGCCGTTCCGCCCGGGAATCGCTGGATTGCGCCCTGATGCTTCAGGAACTGGTTCGCATGGGCGTCTCCAACATCATCACCTTTGACGCGCACGACGTGCGGGTACAGAACGCTATCCCCCTCTCCGGGTTTGAGAATATCCGCCCCTCGTACCAAATGGTCCACACCCTGCTGGAAACAAACAAAGACCTAAAGGTTGACGCGGATCATATGATGATCGTCTCCCCCGACGAGGGCGGGATGACCCGCAGCATCTTCTATGCTTCGGTGATGGGAATCGACCTCGGCATGTGCTACAAACGCCGGGATTATTCCCTCGTTGTGGACGGACGGAATCCTATCCTGAGCCACGAGTTTTTGGGCGGCAACCTCGAAGGACGGGACGTCATTCTGGTGGATGACATCATCGCCTCCGGTGAATCCATCCTCAATGTCGCGGAAAACCTAAAGGAACGCGGAGCGGGGCGGATCTTCATCTTCGTCACCTTCGGTCAGTTCACCGGCGGCCTGAGCGCCTACGACAAGGCGTACGCCGGGGGTCTCTTCCACAGAGTCTACACCACAAACCTCATCTACCAGACGGGGGAACTGCTCTCCCGCCCTTGGTACTGCAGCGTGGATATGTCCAAATATCTCGCCCATATCATCGACACTCTCAACGTGGACAGTTCTATCTCCGATCTGCTGGACCCCTCGGCACGGATCCAAAACCTGTTGGCAGCCCATCGGAACGGCGAGATATGACGGTCACCTTCGCAGACATCCGGGGTTGTGACGAGATCAACTCATACATCCGTCAGGCGGACGAGTCGCTGAAGGCGATGGGCTTCACAGAGCACGCCTTCGCCCATGGAATGCGCTGCGCCGACTACGCAAGCGAGTGGCTCTTGGCGCTCGGCTACACCGATCGGGAAGCGGAGCTGGCCCGAATCGCCGGGTACATGCACGACATCGGAAACATCGTCAATCGGTATGACCATGCCCAGAGCGGCGCGGTATTGGCGTTCACTCTTCTGCGGTCACTGGGGATGCCCCCGGACGAGCTTGCGGCGGTGGTCACCGCCATTGGCAACCACGATGAGGCGACGGCACACCCGGTCAACTCGATTGCGGCGGCGCTCATCCTTGCAGACAAGACCGACGTACGGCGCAGCAGAGTTCGGAACGAGGAGGTCAGTTCGTTTGACATCCACGACCGGGTCAATTACGCGGTCCGGAGCGGCGATGTGACGCTGGACACGGAGACCCGCGTCTTGACGCTAAACCTTGACGTCGACACCGCCATCTGCTCGGTGCTGGACTACTTTGAAATCTTCATGGGACGGATGCTACTCTGCCGCCGCGCCGCCGACTTCTTTGGCGTCCGGTTCCAGCTGATCATCAACGGCTCTAAGATGATGTGACGAACAGATAGCAATTACCATTATAGGGGGCGAATCGTAATCGCCCGCCCCATAAGGAGGAAAAACTATGGAACTCAGTATTGGACGGCATTCGCTGGCGCATGTGATGGCGCAGGCGGTAACCGAGCTGTTCCCCGGCACGAAGCTGGGGATCGGTCCCTGTATCGACGACGGTTTCTATTACGACTTCGACCTCCCGGTGCCACTGACCCCGGAGCGTTTTCCGGAGATCGAAGCCCGTATGGCGGCGATCCTCAAGTCGCAAGCGACCTTCACACGGGAGGAATACCCGGATAAAGACGCCGCTTTGAAGGCGTTCAGCGGGGAGCCGTATAAGGAGGAGCTGATCCGCGACCTGCCGGAGGGCGAGGCGATCACCGCCTACCATACGGGGGACGGGTTCACCGACCTCTGCCGGGGTCCCCACGCCGAAAACACGCGGGAACTGCTCGGCTGGGCGTACAAGATCCACGCCGCGGCGGGCGCGTATTGGCGGGGGAGCGAGAAGAACCCGATGCTGACTCGCCTATATGTCTATGCCTTCCCGAAGCGGGACGAACTGAAGGCGCACATCGCTTGGATTGAGGAGGCGCAGAAACGCGACCACCGTAAGTTGGGTCCGCAGCTGGGGCTTTTCTTCCTCCATGAGACGGCGCCGGGTATGCCCTACTGGCTCCCGAAAGGGCTGAAGCTATTCAACACCCTGCTCGATTTCTGGCGTAAGGAACATGAGGAGCGCGGCTATCAGGAAATCTCCGCGCCGCTGATCAACAACGCCTCCCTCTGGGTCACCTCGGGTCACTGGGCGCA
>JAISVO010000134.1 GCA_031271525.1 Oscillospiraceae bacterium | reverse complement strand
TAGCCCCAGCGGGGATTGGGGTAGGTCATGCCGGGATCGCGGTCGCAGCCCCGGATCAGGTAGGCGCGGGCAAGGTAAGTGTCGGCATACGGTTCGTTCCGTTCGACGACCCCCCATTGCAGTAGCAGGGCGCACGCGCCCGCCGTGATAGCCGCCGCGACACTGGTGCCCCGCATTGACCCCGTGCCCGTCGGGAGAGCGCCCGTGACCCCGACCCCCGGCGCGGCGAGGTCGGGGCAGGGCGCTTGCAGGCGGGTGGGTCCCCAGCTGGACGCCGCGTACAGGCTCCGGTCGAAGCTGTCGAACGCGCAGCAGGTGATGACGCCGGCGGCGCTCGCCGGGACGGCGACGGTACACTCCGGGTTCGGCGCGAGGAACCGCGTCCCGGGGGAGGAGGAAAGCCCGGTCAGCGGGAGCCACGCGTCAAACCGTCCGGGGGCGTCGCTATGCGCGTAGACCGTCCAGATGCCGGGGGTCGCGCCGATCAGTTTTATGGCGGTGAGCTGCGCGCCGCTCCCCTCGATCGGAAAGAAATAATAGACCTCCACCTTGGTCCGCTCGAAAATAAGCTGTTCGCTAACGACCGCCCCGTTCTTTGCCGGCACCCTGCCGACCAGTTCTCCGGTGGGCGACGAAACCGATACCGACAGCCTGCATTCCGCGCCGTTGAGGACGGTTAGATACACATCCCCGGAGCTTTGCGGCACGCTCAGCTCAATCGCCTGCACTTCCCCCGCCCGGGGGATCGCCCCGGAGGTGTGGTGGTTTGCGTTCCCCTCGTCCCCGGCTGCCGCGCAGATCGTCACCCCGGTGCGGTGGGAAACGCGGGACAGATATTCCTCGAAGACGGTGAAGCCGTCGTGGCCGCTCAGGTTGGTGCCGACCGACAGGCAGACCGACACCGGGCGGTTTAGTTCGCGCGCCTTCTCTAGAATGAATTCGACCCCCTGCATCACATCCGCCGAGTCGAAGGCGTTGTCCTGTCCGGGCGGGATGAGGAACGCCTCCCGGTAGAAGGGGTTCGAGCTCCGGAGCTTTACCATGACAATTTCGGCGTCCGGCGCGGCTCCGTCCTCCCTCCCTCCGGCGACCGACGCGAGGAAGGTGCCGTGCCCCACGGTATCCCTGTGGGGTACGGTCGCGTAGGGGTCAGGCGACGCCAGCGCTTCGTTGATGGCTTCCTTCCCATACTCCGCGCCGAAACCATACCCCTCGGGGCTGTTCCCCTCGGCGGTTTGGTCCCAGACGGCGGCGACCCTGCTGGAGCCGTCTTCATATCGGAAGGTGTCCAAGGTGTAGTCGATCCCGGTGTCGATAAAACCCAGCAAAACGCCCCGGCCCCTCAGGCCGAGGAAGGGCTGCCGCTGGATCGGGGTGATCCCGGACGCGTCCAGCGCCTCCCGCCCCAACAGACCCGTAACGAGCGAGTAGGCGTCCGGCTTGGTGTTCCCAAGCTCCTCCGCGACGGCTAACACCGTATCCTCCGGGACGTTGAGGATCCGATAGCTCCCCGAGAGGGCCTTCCCCCCGATGATCTCGGGGTGCGCCCGCAGGAACGCCGCGACGGCGCCGTCGTCCCGCACAACCAGCGGCACCATCGGTTAGTCCCCCTCCGCGTAGTCCCGCAGGAGGTTCATACTGGCGCTCAGGCAGAGGGTTCCGTAGCCCCAACGGCTGTCGGGGTAGGTCATCGCGCGGCTCCGCTCCGCGCCCTTCCGCAGAAACGCCTTGATCCGCTGACCGTACAGATATGGGTCGTTGCTCTTGAGGATCCCCCACTCCATGATCAGCGCCGCGCTTCCCGCGACATAGGGCGCCGCCATGCTGGTCCCGGTGTACTGCCCGTAGCCGCCGCCCGCGCGGCAGGACCGTACATTGACGGCGGGCGCGACAATGTCCGGTTTCACCCGCAGGTCGCGGGTATACCCGCGTCCGGAAAAGGGGGCGAACGCCCCCGTCCCGGCATCGTAGCCCCCCACCGTGATCACCTTGTCGGCGCAGGAAGGCAGGGTGAGGGTCAGCCCGGGCGACGGCACCAAAAACGCGGTCTTGTCGCTCACCGCCTCAAGGGTCGGCAGCCAGACGTCGAACGTTCCGTCTACGACGGTGTCGCCGCCCACACGGAGGGTCCACACCCCCTGCGGGATGTCCGTCCGTCCGCTCTCCGGCTCCAGAAACAAATAGACCGCGGTGTCCTGATTGTAGTGGTTCGGCTGGCGGTACTCGATCCGGAGGTTCGCGCCGTCCAGATGGATGACGCTGGGGATATTATTATACCGGAGGGTGCCTGTGGTGACGCCGTTCGGCGCGGTGACCCCGATGGAGAAGGTGTCCGCCGAGTTTTTCCAGAGACAGAGTGCCAGCTCGGGAAGGCTCGCCCCGACGGTGAACGCGGCGTCGGCGGTCTCTCCCTGACGGAGGGTCGCCCGGAAATGGTGGCCCGCGTTCCCCTCGTTGCCGCTCGGAACGGCGATGACGCTCTTCCAGCGGTCCGCCATATCGTTGACAAAGCCCTCGAAGAGGGTCTTGCCGTCGTGGGAACCGTCGTTTGTGCCGTAGCTGAGATTGACCGCGAGGGGCATGTTCCACGCCCTCGCCCTGTCGTAGACATATTTTAACGCGCGCATAATCTCCGTGGTTCTCGCGAACTTCTCGTTGTCCCGCTCGCCGAGCTTGACCGCAATCAGCGACGCGTCCGGTGCGACGCCGGTCTCCGCGCCGCCAGAGGCGCGTCCGTTCCCGGCGGCGATCCCCGCCACCGCCGTCCCGTGGCCGACAAAGTCCTGCTGCGGCACGACCGCCAGCGGGTCGGGGGACGCCAGCGCTTCGTCCAGTCTCTCCCGGATGTACTCTGACCCGTAGAGGAAGCCCGGCGGGGGAGAGCCGTTTTGCGTCTGATCCCAGAGGGCGAGGATCCGGGTTGAGCCGTCGGCGTTCCGGAAATCATCGTGGCGGTAATCGATCCCCGAATCGATTACCGCGACCAGCACCCCCGCGCCGCTGAGGTTGTAGCCACGTTCGCTCCGCACCGGCGTGACGCAGGCTTGGTCCATATACCCCGACAGGGTCAGCCGCTTGGGCCGCTCGGCGTACTCGATTTCAACACGCCCGGTCAGCCCCGGGAGGTCCCCCTCCGGAACGGTGAGGACGGCGTAGCTCTCGCTGAGGATCTCCGTCGGATACCCGAGCGCCGCGAGGTCCCCGCTGTATTTGACAATGACTTCCTGCATTGGCTCAACCCCCTTTGAAGAATGTATATGTGCGGAAAGCACTGAAAAGGATTGATAATACTTCCAGAATATTTGGTCAAGATGAATCAAAATCCAAAAAAACTTGAAAAGATTCTTGACAGACTAACCAAGGACATGTAAAATGTCGGTATGGTACCGAGGTGCCAAATTGTAAACGCAAAAGGAGTTAGATACCATGAAAAGGCTCTTAAGCTTTCTCCTTACGGCGGCGATGATCGTCGGACTTTTAACTGTCCCCGTATTTGCCGCAGACGAGTCAAAAACCGTCCACTTCTACAGCGATGACCCGCGCATGGACAACGTCTATCTCTTCGTTATGAACCCTGCCTGGTGGGGGCAGGTTGAAACGGGGGACTGGCCTGGCACCAAGCTGACCAAGGGTGAAGACGGCTGGTATTCGTTTGAGTTTGAAAACGACCCCTTAACCACCAACTACTTCATGATGTTTAACAACGACAACGGCGGCAACACGCCAAAACAAGTCAAATGGATTCAGGCGATTATTCAGGAACCCGCAAAATACACCACAAAGGGCCTCTGGATGACCACCATCCCGAGCGGCGACGAGGCCGTTATGGATAACGGCTCCGTTGAAATCTCTCTCACCGCGTTCGCCACCAAGGAAGAAGCTGAGAAAGCTCTCGGGATAGCCCCCGTAGAACCCCCAAAAACAGTGGATTTCCCCATTGAACTGCCCCTGCCGTTCCCCAAGGTAAACAACGATAACCAGCAGGGTTGGAACAACGATTCGGTTGGGTATGAGCCTTGGCAGCAAGCCAGTTATTTAATTCTTGAGGCGGAAAGCATGTCGGCCAACGGCCCGCTCCTTTACTTCCAAGGCGGAGGGCTGGGCTGGACGGAGGGCGCAACCGCTTTTACAACGGAAGGTAAATACACGGTCATTGACCTTGCCGCCAGTATGGGTGATCACTATTCGTGGATAAAAACCGTCTCGGGGTGGCTGGAATTCTACCTCGGCTACTACGGTTCAAGCGGTGGCGTCGCGGCCTTGGGGATCACCGGTGCATGGCTCTCGGATGTCCCGACGCCTCCCGCCAGCAATGAAATACGCACCGAGGTGCCGGTGACCGAGTACTATGACGGCGCAGGGCAGCTGCAATCCCTTCCCACCGCCGAAATAAGCAGTTGGGGCGGTATTTACATCAGCTCATGGGACGCCATCCTTGCCGAAGATCCGTCGGAACTCTCGCTGGAGTTCGACGTTACCTTTAGCGATTCGGCTCTGCCGAGCACAAAATGGGACGGCTTCGAAGTGATTCGCATGTATAACGGCGATTCAAACGGGACGGTAAGCCAAGATTCCACCAATCCGGCCAATGGCGACGCCGCCGGTCAATACGGCATTTTAGGCAAGACGACGGACTCGAAAAATATGGTGTATTCCGCTCCTCTGGAACTGTTGAAAGCGGCGGATCATTTTGGGTTCAATGTGCAGATCTGTCAGGCGGCCCTCACCATCAACAGCATCACAATCGTACATACGGTTGAGGGCGAGGAACCTCCCCCGACGTACACAATCAGCGGCAAGGTTACCGACGGCACCGATCCGGTTGAGCGCGCGGGCGTCCAGTTAAAGGACGGCACGGGCACGGCGGTTTCCGGCAAGACCGCGACCAGCGGCGCGGACGGAAGCTTCAGCATTGCCGGCGTTTTGGAGGGCAGCTACATCCTGACCGCCACAAAGGACCTGTTCACGGCGACAACCGACCCCTTCACCGTCAGCGGGGACACGACGCAGAATATTGTTCTGGATATGGACATCGAAATCCCCGAGGTACCCAGAGGCGGTTTCGATCTGGGCGGCTTCAAAGCCCGGAATAACGACAACCAAGTCGGCTGGGGCGTTGACGGGACAAACGGCGTATCCGCCAACGACTTGACGGTGGACATCTTCCGTTCAATGCGGTATCTGGTTCTGGAGCTGACGAAAGCCCCGGATCGCGGGATGCAACTTATCTTCCAAAGCGATGCGGATAACTGGGGCTGGAATCAGACGGAAGGTGTGCTGGGCGACGACGGCGAACCGTCCGAGGTCGCGACCTTGGAGGGCACAAAGCTCACCATCGACCTGACCAAATGCGTCGCTTACGACACAATCAAATTCGGCACCCAGATTAAATTCTTCCTCGGCTACGGCTGGCCTTCGGCGGAAGGGGAAGAGCCGGTCCTGCCGAACATCGGCGTCGCGGGGCTTGGGATCTTGGTCGCTTACCTCATGCCCGAGAACGTACCGGACGAGCCGGGTGAGCCGGAGCCGGAGAATCCGTTGAAACCCTCTACCCCCGGCAGCGGCGGTGTGCCGTGGATCTCTGACCCGGACAACACCCCCGATGAGGACATCCCGTCCGCGTGGGCGGAAGAAGCCGTCATCGCCGCGCTGGAACGCGGCATCGTCCCCGAAGCGCTCCAAGGCGGGTACCGCACGGTGCTGACCCGCGCCGAGTTCTGCGGGCTTGCCGTCGAGATATACGAACTCATCTCCGGCGCCGCAATTGATCCGAAAGCGGACGCGTTCAGCGACACCGACAACGAAGATGTCGCGAAGCTGGCGGCTCTCGGGATCGTCACCGGCGGCACAGGCGGGCTGTTCAACCCCGACGGCGCATTTAGCAGAGAGATGACAATGACCCTGATGTACAAGATGCTGGTTCAACTCGGTTATGAGCTGGAGCTTGCGGAGCCGGACTTCGCCGACGCCGCGAACATCTCCCCGTGGGCGCGGGAAGCCATCGGCGCGCTGCAGAAAGCCGGGATCATCGGCGGCGACGGGGTCAACTTCAACCCGAAGGCGGACTTTACCCGGCAGATGGGGATCGTCACCGTCATGCAATTCCTCGACTACCTCGAAGGGTAACCGCTTTGGCTGTCAGAATCCGCCCCGCCGTTCGGCAGGGGCGGATTTTTCGTTGCTTCTTGGCGGAACTGTGGTATACTTAGCTTACGCAGAAGCCTTGCTAAATCTTGCTGATTCAAGGAGGTCACCACACCATGCGCGTACTTTTGCTCTGCGACGACTACTGGCATCCCGGACAAGTCCCGATTGACGGGGTCGGGCCGTTGAAAGCCGAGGGGTTTCAATTCGACATTATCACCGATGCGAAAGAGTTTTCAACAGACATGCTGAGGGACTACCCGGCGGTCCTGCTTAGCAAGTGCGACGAGACGAGCGCGGCCGACGGGACGCCTTGGAAGACGGAGGAGGTGCAGCGGGCGTTCATCGGCTATGTGGAGGGCGGCGGCGGGCTGCTCGCGGTCCATACCGCGCTGGTGGCGGGGAAGCAGACCGAAGCGTTGGACCGTCTGATCGGAAGCCGATTCACTTTCCACCCAAACGGGACCCCAGTGTTGGTGCAGCCGCTGAAACCCCATCCGGTGACAGACGGCGTCGGCGCGTTCACCGAACCGGACGAGCAGTACCGGCTGGAGATTTTAGCAAGCGACATCGACGTCCTAACGGCATCGTACGCTCCGGGGCAGGGCGACGAGGAGAAATACATAACCGAGCCGTACCACAACGCCCCGGCGTGGCTCTGCCCGGCGTGCTACGTGCGTACGCAGGGGAAAGGACGGGTTTGCGTCCTGACCCCGGGCCACCACCTCGCGGTGTGGCACAACCCGGAATACCAAAAGACGCTCCGCAACGCGTTGCAGTGGGTTTCAAATGCACCTTGATTTCCCGTCGGGCAGGGCTTATAATGGGTGCAATCAAAAAACTTTGGGAGAGTGAGAGGATGGGAAAACTGAAAGTCGGGGTCGTCGGGTGCGGCGGCATCGCAACCCAAAAGCATATGCCGTCGATCATCAAGACGGAGCTGGCGGAGATCGTCGCGCTGTGCGACATCATCCCCGAAAAGGCGGAGAAGTCGGCGAAAGAGTTCGGGACCCCGGACGCGAAAACCTTCACCGATTACAAGGAGCTTGTCAAGCTGGACTTAGACGCGGTGTATGTTTGCACCCCGAACCGGAGCCACAGTGAGATCACCGTCGCGGCGCTGGACGCCGGGAAGCATGTCATGTGCGAGAAACCGATGGCGATCAACTACGCCGAAGCGCTTAAAATGACCGAAGCCGCGAAGCGGAGCGGCAAGCTGCTCACCATCGGCTACCAGAACCGCTACCGCCCCGACAGCCTTTTTTTGAAGCGGGAGTGCGAGGACGGCGTGCTGGGCGACATCTATTACGCCAAGGCGAAGTCGATCCGCCGGCGCGCCGTGCCGACTTGGGGCGTCTTCCTGAACGAATATGAGCAGGGCGGCGGCCCGTTGATTGACATTGGTACCCACGCCCTCGACCTTACCCTCTGGATGATGGACAACTACGCCCCGAAGAGCGTCACCGGCGCGGTCTTCCACAAGCTGAACGGCGAGACCGAACCGGCGAACGCCTTCGGGCCTTGGAATCCGACTGAGTTTACGGTGGAGGACAGCGCGTTCGGCTTCGTCATCATGGAGAACGGCGCGGTGATCCAGCTGGAGACCAGTTGGGCGCTGAACAGCCGTGAGGTCGGCGAAGCGCGTACCCTCCTCTGTGGCACCAAAGCGGGAGCGGATATGAACGACGGGCTGACGATCAATGGAATCCGTCACAACCGGCAGTACGAGTTCAAACCGGCGTTCAGCAAGAAGGGCGTCGACTTTTACGACGGCGGCGAAGCCGATCCGCAGACCCGGGAACAGTTCACCTTCCTCGGCGCGGTTTTAGGAAGGAACCCGCTGACCGTCCTGCCCGAGCAGGCGGCGGCGGTCACCCGCATCCTCGACGCGGTCTATGAATCCGCGAAGCTCGGCAAACAAGTAACACTATAAGGGGTTTTCAACAGTATGGATTTTTCAATTCAACTCTATTCCGTGCGCCACCCGATCGAAACCGAGGGGTTTCCGGCGGTACTTACAAAACTGAGCAAGATCGGCTACACCGGCGTGGAGTTCGCCGGCTACGGCGGCTTGGCAGCGCCCGAAATGAAAGCGCTGCTGGAGAATAACAACCTCCGCCCGGTGGGCGCGCACATCGGCTTGGGGCGGCTTGAAACCGCGCTGGACGAGGAGATCGCCTACCACAAGGTATTGGGGACCTCGACGTTCACCGTCCCGGCGGCGCCGTTCG